>NZ_CAXTNP010000042.1:0-35533 GCF_964245575.1 uncultured Nostoc sp.
CGTTCCTCCGTATTATCTCGTAACCTTTTTCAGAAATCAAATATGATTCCTATATCAGCATTAATTAGTCAATAAAATTTTTTCAAATTCTGCTGCTGGCAATGGACGACTAAATAGAAAGCCTTGCATAGAATTACAATTGTGTTGGCGTAAAAAACCCAGTTCTGCTTCCGTTTCGACACCTTCAGCAACCACATCTAGATTGAGATTGTGAGCCATTTGAATTAATGCTTTAGTAATGGCTGATTTCTGTGGATCAGTTGCAACATTATGGATAAAATAACGGTCTATTTTTAATGTGTTAAATGGTAAGTTTTTCAGATAAATTAGAGAAGAGTAACCTGTACCAAAATCATCGATTGCAATTTTTATACCCAAAAATTGCAATTTTTTCATAGTAGCGATCGCACTATTTACATCTTGCAGAATCATACTTTCAGTGAGTTCTAGCTCTAAGTAATGTGGTTCTAAGCCATTACTATCGATAAAGTTGACTACTTGATCAATAAAACCTGGCTGATTGAATTCAATTACTGACAAATTGACAGCAAGAATTAGGGGGGAAATCCCAAAGTCACGCCATATTTTTATTTGTTGACAGACCCTTTTTAACACCCATTTCCCAAGTGGAACAATTAAACCTGTAGACTCTGCTAACGGGATAAAATCTGTCGGGTAAATCAGCCCCAATTCCGGACTTTGCCAGCGCAATAAACTTTCAGCCGCTACTATTTTTCCAGAAGCAATATCGACTATTGGTTGATAATAAACTTCAAAATCTTCAAAATTATGTTGTTTGATAGCCCGGTGTAAGCTAATTTCTAATAACTGCATCTTTGGAGACAAGTTGTTAATTACAAATTGAGGAGATAAATACCTTTTTAAAGTAGCGTGCTTTTCCAATCTGTTCATGATAGCACTTAATAACTCAGCACGAGTAAAAGGCTTAGTTATATAGTCATCTGCACCCATATTCATACCTTGGCGTAAGTCAGATTTGGCAGATTTTGCAGTCAGAAAAATGAAAGGAATTGTTACGGTTGATGGATGTTGACGTAACGCTGTTAGTACTCCATAACCGTCAAGTTGTGGCATCATCATATCACAGAGAATTAAATCTGGAATTTCGGAAATAGCCAAATTTACTCCAATTTTGCCATTCGCCGCAGCAATAGTTTCAAAGTTTTCAGCTTTTAACAAATCCAAAATGTTTTCACGAACTGCTTCCTCATCTTCTATTATTAAAACTTTTGACATAAATTATCTCAATTTATATTTTGTTTACTGGATAAAAAAGACAATATTTATACATGTATTCAAGAAAGTTTTTACAAATATTTTATCTTGATAAATATATCTCCATTTTTTTTTAATTTACATTTTGAATCTAATTATTAGTATATTGTCAATATCTAAAGGTGCGAGAAAAGGATTTTAACAACGAATGGAGTTCACTAACCCAAAAGCTATGCCATTTGAGCATTTACCGCACTTGATAGCTTCTGATAGCGACAACATTTTACCTAATAAATGTACTATCAAAATCTGCATAACTCTTGCAGGTGTAAATTACTGCTGGGCTAGAGAAGAGTAAATATTGCAGATGTTGTTGGTTGACAAGTAGCGTCCACCATATTTCCCAATATGGACGCTCAACTGCATTTTGTGGCTGTAGTTCTCCCAAGTGGAGTGCTGTTTGGTTAACTTTTAGCACCATATCCTTTGTTATCAGCAACCCGATAAATTGGAAGAAACTTTTGAAAATGGTGCAAAATTGTCTTTCATTCTCACGAAATAATATTTCTGTCTGTACACAGGAGGTAATATCCATAGAAACTCCAATGAGGCGAGCAGGTTCGCCTGTCGTATCTTTAGGTACTATAACGCTTACTAGTAACCATTTGTACTTGACTAGTTGGCTCTCAACGAGAATCTGATGTTCTACCTCAAAGGAACCAATACTAGTGTTACCTCTAGTTTCTTGGCTTTTTCTGCCATTGCTTAACAGAAACTTTCAGGCATGATGAAAATGACAATGTGACCTTGGTTATCTGCAACTGGCAATAGATTCAACTGCTAGCACACTAGTAATAATATTAAAGTATTTGTAAAAAATATTACATTTTTATTTTGTAACCAAGTATGCAGAAATTCAAAAATATTGGCTGTTTTCAAACTAGCTTCTGAAGCTACAAGCACTACCATATCATGCTTGGTAAAGCACTCTGCTACCTGCGAAGATGAAGAAACTAAGACATTCTTGCTTCGTGCTTTCACCCGTGCGATCGCATCTAGATAGTGCTTTTTACGACACAAGCATTCACAGCGAAGGATCAATATTGACTCTAAGCTTTGTAGCCTTAGAAGCTGAGGTAACGCTTGCATAGATTTTTCCGATAGCTATCATTAAAAAATAGTTATCTAAAGCTTCTTAATTAAGTATTTTCCAAGATTTTGACGCCAAACAAGTAGTAATATTTGGTTTATAAACACTACAAAAAGTGTGTTAAGAATTACAAACTAGCTGATATCTAGCTAGTTGAAAATTGAGTATTGGGAAAGAGGAGGCAGGAGACAGAAGTTCTTTAATTTTGAATTTTGTTAGCGCAGCGTAAAGCCTTCTCTTCTCTTTCGGAGACGCTAACGCGAGCAAGACGCTGCGCTAACGACATAGCAACGCTATGAGCGAGTCACCGAGCGTCATTTTGAATTTTAAATTGATTTTTTCCTCATCTCCCTCATCTCCCTCATCTCCCTCATCCTCCCCACTAAGGACGCAACTGCAACCGCCGTTCGCCGTAACGTAATAGCCTTTCTATAGTTACAAGCCGATTTTCCCAAACTTTGACTTGATAGGAATTTGACTTAAGCTCTTGGCTCATCAATACCCGAAATTGAGACTGGAACCGAGTTAGAGAGGCTCTCGCCACTAGTAAGTTGCTAGGAGAAGGGGAAGCGGCAAGTTGATTTAAAGCACTGCGTAGAACTTCTGCCTGGTTGTTAAAATCTGATATTGTCTGAGTCGGTTTTTGTGGTTGGTCATTTTGGAAAACAAATTTCCATTCCCGTTGCAGCGCGGTGTAACGGATGGCAGCAGTTTGAAAAGGCTGGCGATGAGGAATGGGTTCACTTGTTGTCGATTGAACCCTACCTTGGGTGCTACTAAAAAGTTTTTGTAGATCGTTGTTAAAATTCTCTGCGGCAAAGAGTGCATAACCACTAACTGGCAAGTCCCTTACCAACTGAAGTTGATCAAATGCCCCAATTGTTGGCAAAGAAAGTAAGCGAATTCCCGGTATTAACAAGGTAGATCCCAATTGTTTAGAGGCGATCCAGGGTTGGGCCAGTCGTTGGAAGCGAGAAGTATCCAGAGCATAAGTCATGGGAACAATTAAATCTACATCCCCCCGCCTTGCCCAAGTCTCCCAGTTTTGTTGAATTTTCTGAATCCGCTCTAATTCTGGCAAAGGAAATACTGCAACCGACAAAATCAAATTTGGTCGCTTTTGTCTCAACTGCTGTGATAATTGGGCAACAAAGCTATCAACTTGCTGGGTGCGAAATGTCGTCCACTTTTGCCACAAGTCTGGTTGACTAGGGGAAATATTTACTGGATCTACACCAGTAAGTTGCTGAAATTGCGCTCTTGCAGCTTTGCCATAGCCGTAGGTTCGACCTGCTGATGGGTCTTGGAAAGGGTAGCGAATGTAGTCTAGCTGTAGACCATCGACGTTATAGTGAGTGACAATTTCTTCATACAGCTTGAGTAAATACTCGCGCACTTCGGGGTTAGCTGGATCGAAGAATGGCTTAGTTTGACCAACGGGAATCATGTTGCCAAGATTATCGTAGTTTGCCCAATCGGGATGAGCCGCCAGCACTGGCCCTGGATAATCAGGATTAAGGTTAAGAATTTCATTGTGACGTTGGTTACCAGCAGCAAAAGTCCAAACCCAAGCGTGTAATTCCATGTCTCGCTCATGGGCTAATTTCACCGCATCTGCCAGTGGGTTCCACCCACGAATTAATGGGTTTTGCTCTTTTGCCACTTGGCTCGGATAAATGGTGTAGCCAGCATTAACAGTTTCAAAAAAGACAGTATTAATCCCAGCTTGAGCTAGGTGATCAAAAATCTGGGCTAGTCCCGCCTTGCTACCAGCACGAACAATCGTCCCCCGATCTAACCAAACTGCCCGAATTTCTGGTTGAGCTACTCTTTGATCAACAGGAAACTGCTGCCACAAAGTCGTTTTAGCTTTCAGCCACTGCTGACGAGCTAGAGCATAGTTTTTTTGGGCAATCAATAGGGGGAAGTTTTTGGCAATTACTTTTACCTGTGCCAAGACTTGCTCTTTAGTCATGCCTAGCACCCCCAGTTTAGTTGAGGCTAATTGCATCGGCTGCTCCTTGACAGATTGGGAGGTGTAGGTGTCCAGATGCCTAGAGGACTGCTTATCTTCAGATGTTACTTTACCAACATTAGCCGCATCGGCTAGCACTGCTAAATTAGCGCTTTCCACCCGACCGATCAGATTTTCTAGCTCTTGCTGGAGAGCGATCGCTTGATTGTTGTCAATCGGCTCATTGGAGTTGGGTGCAACATCCAGACGCACCGCTTGTTCTAATTGGTCAATAGCCTCTTGAGAACTTGGGGGTTTGACTATAGGAAGTGGTTTAGGTATGGGAGCAGTGGCAATTTTAGGAGGAGGGGATAAGGGAGATGAGGGAGATGAGGGGGATGAACTGCCCCTCTGCTCCCCTGCCCCTCTGCCCCCTGTACCCTCGACGCAGCCGCCACTGTTGTCGAGCAGTTTGGGGAACCTCCTGCTACTTTTTTCATGCGATTCGATGGCGGTAGCGCTGTCAAATAGTGATTGAGAGCAGCTTTTAACCAGGCATTATCTAACCCAGGGGCTGTTGCTGTGTCTGTTCCCCAGCGCCAGCCTAAAAGGGTAGAACGCTCAGTTGTTAATACTGCGGCAGAATTATCTTTGGAATTCCAAACAGCAGGAGATTCACTGCCCATATCATTAGGAATTACAACGCCGCCGCGCACTTTGCCAAAGAGTTCAGTTTGATTTGCCCATTTTGAAATATTGGTTTTTGTGGGCTTAATCTGTTCTGTCTCACTGAGACTGAATCCCCAATAACCTCCCAAAAGCGATCGCAATAATTGGCGCACTCCCGGCGCTGACAGACTACCTACAGGGCCACTGGCAATCAAACGCCCTCCCTTACTCATCCATTCTTCCAGAGCGATCGCTTGGGTTGGCGTTAATGTCTCAACATTTGGCAAAAATAATACCCGGCGATCGCCCCAATCTGCCCCACTCCTAACATCAGCTAGGGGAATTACACAATATTTCACCCCTATTGTCTGTAAGCGGTCAGTTATCCCTCTCCATTGATTTGCATTTTCTTGGCCATACACTACGCTCAATACAGGTTCTTCAGTCGCCGCCGTTACTGGCAAAATACTAAAACTATTTAAAGTTAAAAAGTTAAAACTTAAAAGGAAGAATCCGGCTTTTGTTATTTGTGAATTTGCCTTTTTATGATATTTTTCCTGATTCTTCACTACTGACTCCTCAGCGAATTAATTATGAGGTATTACTTCTTATTTATCATCCAGTTTAACAATAAATTACCTCCGAAAAACAACTGAACTTTGACAACTAAACTTGAGCAACATTAAAAATACATGTTTTTATTAAATCTTCAACTCCTGCTACAGAAAAAATTTTTGTATTTAATTTTCCAGCTAATTCCTCAATACTCATATCATCTAAAAACACTAGTTCTCCATTTTTTAACATGACATTCGGTAGCAATATCCCATCACCTAAATCTTGCCCTTTTAGATTTAAAAGCAAATCATGACCAGTTAGTAATCCGGTTACGCTGATAGTTTGTCCCCAATAATCACTACATAAAGCACGCATATTAACTTCTAAACCTTCAACAGAATTTAAGCGTTTCAAAATGGGTTGAAATGCTTTTTCTACGGCGTTGCCTACTATCCAAGTGAACTTTCTTTGAGGATATACTTTTGGCGGTAGTAATTCTGCTGCAACGGTGGCAAATTGCTTGATAAATAATTGAATCGAACCAACTCCGTTATCAATTTGGGGATATTCTTCATATTCAGATTCGCTGGGTAATTCTTCACCTGCAATCAAAAACCACTCATCGGCTAACCAAACAACGCTAGAACCGAGTTTTTGGCGAAATTGCTTCGAGAGGATTTGCACTTGGGAAATCACTTCTTTTGCTTTTTCCCTAGTTACGGGTGTCAATTCGTCTTCTGGAGGCCGAAACCGTGTCAATCCAACTGGCACAACTGCCACCGATGCCACCGCAGGCACTTCACCAGTATGAAATGACGCTAAATGTTTGAGAGTTTGTTCCAGATGTTTGCCATCATTTATACCAGGACAAACAACTACTTGAGCATGAATTTGTAGTCGCCTTTCTTGAAACCACTTGAGTTGTTGTAAGATTTGTGCCGCACGCGGATTTTTCAGCAGTCTAATTCTTACTTCAGCCTCGGTAGCATGAACAGAAACATACAACGGAGACAAGCGCATTTGCTCAATCCGTTGCCATTCTCTTTCTGGCAAATTAGTTAAGGTAAGATAAGAACCGTACAAAAAGCTCAGACGGTAATCGTCATCTTTTAAATACAAGCTGGTGCGCTTACCTGGTGGCTGTTGGTCGATAAAGCAAAATGGACAGCGATTGTTGCACTGAATTAAGCCATCAAATAGGGCAGTTTCAAATTCTAGCCCTAAGTCTTGGTCGTAATCTTTTTCGATTTCCAGGCTATGAGTTTTACCAGCCGCGTCTAAAACTTCTAATTCCAAAACTTCATCAGCACACAAAAACTGATAATCAATTAAATCACGAGGACGTGTACCATTGATAGCAATGATCGCATCACCAGCCTCAAAGCCAATTTCTGCGGCTATTGAGTCTGGAAGAACCTTGGTAATTCGGGCAGGATGAATTGTAGTCATTGGGTATAGAGCATTGGGCACTTGTACTGAGCAACTTGCCTTGAGCGACTTGTACTGAGCGTAGTCGAAGTAAGTCGAAAGGAGTGGAAGTATTGGGCATGGGGCATTGGACATTAGTCATTTGCTTTGAACTAATGACTAATGACCAATGACTAATGACTATTATGTAATTATCCTTTCCAACCTGCTGCGATCGCAGCTAAAATAGCGCTGCCGAATGCTAATCTATACCAAACAAAAACTAAAGTGTTTTTGGTTGCTAAGTATTTGATCAAAAATGCAATTGATAGGTAGGAAAAAATCAAGGTTGAAATAATTCCTACAATTAATAGTCCAACAATGTTATCTGGCAACTGGTGGGCTTCAAATAACTTGAAGATTTTCAGACTTTTATACAGCGTTGCAATGGTAAGAGTTGGAAACCCTAACAAAAATGAGAATTTCGCTGCTGTATCGCGTTCTAATCCTAAAAATAAGGCAGTCGTCAACGTTGATCCAGAACGAGAAACACCCGGAATTAAAGCAAGTGTTTGTGCTAATCCAACTAAAATACCATCCCGAATCTGTAATGAATTAAAATCTCGCTTCCGAGTGCCAATTTTTTCTGCCAAAGCTAGTAAAAGTGCCATAATGATTGACATGATGGCAATAATTAATGCGCTCTCTGGTAAAACGTCTTTCAAAAGAAAGCCGAAAATTAAGGCAGGCATTGTTCCTACTATAATACCGACAAGAATTTTCCACTCCTCACGTTGCCAGTCTTTGTCTTTTAGTGCTTCAATTCCACCTTTGACAATACTATAAATCAGCGACCAAAAATAGCCCACAATAGCTATAACACTGCCAAATTGAATTGCATCGACAAAATCTTTAGAACCGAGTTCCTTCCAGCCAAATATCTTTGTCACAATCAGAAGATGTGCAGTGCTGCTAATTGGCAAAAACTCTGTAATCCCCTGAACAATACCCAAAATAAAAGCTTGAATAAACTCCATCAATTAATACCCTTTTCCTGTTCTAAACATCATTACTTAAGTTGCGATGTTATTTTATATACTTCTAAATGCACCCAATATTGTAGAAAATTCCACTTTACTAAATCAATAACACCATCCAAGACGCTGACCATGTTCTTACACCCACATCAATAAGTCAACGAAATTTTGGCAATTCATCAAACTTTAATATTTAACGGACTGATGCCATTGACTTTTTACCCGTTACATTGACCTTTCACCTCTCTGTAGTTCTTTGTAAATACGAACTACAGAGGAGTTCTGTAAATCAGGCAACTTGAGTGAATCAGTCTGGTATAGAATGTTTTGTTTGGTTTGCGCCAGCGCTCACCGAAATTTCAGTATAATTACAATGCCCCTAGGCAATCCCCCAGGGGGGGATTTTAAAATGTGATATCTTAAATAAAATAAAGTTTAGTAACAAATATTAAAAACTTTGATTAATAATACACTGTCCTCCTACATTGCTTCTACCCCTTCTATTGATACAGAGTTAGATTTAACTGTTACAGGGCACAAGGGTATCAGGGAATTGGAATCTACACTCTCCTTTTCTCCCTGTCTTCCGTTATCTATATCTGGCCGACAAACTTGGTTAGTGTTTGCGGCGGCGGTGTTTTTAGTATCAGTACCAGTATTTGTAGAAGCGCCAATAGTGCGATCGCTACCAAGTCTAAGTTTAGCGCTGACAGCATTTTGGGTGTGGCTAAGTTTTACTTTAATGTCACGTCCTGCAACTTATGTATGGGGAGATTTGCTCTTAGGATTTAGCTGGAGTTGGTTAGCAGGAGCGATTTACTGGGGCTGGTTACGTTGGGAACCCGCATGGCATCTGCCAGTGGAGTCTATAGGATTACCCTTTGCTTGCTGGTGTTTGGCGAAGAATTGGGGTAAAGTGGGTAGCTGGTTTTATTTAGGTTCTTTACTAGGTACAGTCATAACCGACGTATATTTCTATATAGCAGACTTGATGCCCTATTGGCGGCAAATTATGATAGTAGATGCAGATTTAGCACCGCAAATATTACAAAATGCCCTGATGCAAGTACAAACGCCTTGGGGACAAAGTTGGGCCATATTTCTGGCCTCAGTTCTGTTGACAGTCGGAATTTTACCTTTAGTCCGAAAGCAAAGACACTGGTATGCCTTTAGTGGCGCAGTTTTAAGCACGATTTTGGTAGACAGCCTATTTTTGTTAGCTGCGATCGCAGCCTAAAAAATATTAAAAAATTGTGTAATATCAAAACCGAAACTTTTTCCAGCCCAGTCTACGGGACATCAAAAATCATGCTGTAGATGATTAATAGGTTAAGAAATATTACATAACAGTCCATCACTATGAACTTATCTTGCTAGGGTTTTCGGTATTAGGTATCGAACGATTTCATATCTGGTTAGGAGCTAGAATCAGCCACTCCGAAAAGATTTCGTCTAGTTGAGAAAGCTCAGGATCATGGATAGAACCGTATTGCAGCTATGCAGTCACTGTTACCACGATAAAAATTTTTGGCAAAAGTACAGTCAAACCCAGTAACGGCAAATATTGTGGATATTAATACGCTGTATATTAGTTTCTGATGACTGCTGTGTTGATTAAGCTAGAAGGTTTTGTCTTTGAAGTTCTGTTCGCCGGAATCCGACGCTCAGACTTCTCTTGTTTGTCCTTTGTCTTTTGTCCTTAGCGCTCTGACTAATGACTCATGACTAATGACTGCTGTTAGCTTAAAACTTTTATTTCTGTTTGATGGAAAGAGGTAGAAAATTGTGAAAGGATTGGCGCGTTTATTAACAGTGTTTAGCTTGTTACTTAGTTGCTGGGGATGGCTGGGAACAACTCAGATAGCCCAAGCTGCTAGTTTCAACAGTTTTGCATTTCCTCAAGTCCCAATTCTGGCAATTGAGCGGCAGAATCGGGCAGATGCGAAGCTAGGAACGGAATTTGGTAAAAAAATTGATTTGAATAATACCAACGTCCGAGCTTTTCAACAGTATCCAGGGCTTTATCCCACCCTGGCTAAGAAAATCATCACAAATGCTCCCTACAAAAATGTAGAGGATGTATTGGATCTTCCAGGATTGAGCGATCGCCAGAAACAAACCCTGCAAGCCAACTTGGAGAAGTTCACCGTGACAGAACTAGAACCTGCCTTTAACGAGGGAGATGATCGCTTTAACAACGGCATCTACAGATAACTGCACGTTGCAGCTAATGTAGCAAATAGCAGCCCACTCCTGATTCTAGAGAGTGGGACATGATATGAGTTATGAGTTAGGAGTTATGAGTTAGGAGTTATGAGTTATGACTTTTTAACTTCTCACTTCTAACTCCTCACTTCTAACTCCTCACTTCTAACTACCCCATTACCTTGTCTCAGATAGATATTCCTAGCCAATTTGATGTCTTAGTAGTCGGTGCTGGTGCTGCTGGACTATACACATCTCTGTGTCTACCAGATTCCTTGCGAGTCGGCTTAATTACCAAAGAAACTGTTGCTTTATCCGCCAGTGATTGGGCGCAAGGCGGTATTGCCGCAGCAGTTGCCCCGGAAGATTCTCCCACGCTACACATTGAAGATACGATCCGGGCAGGTGCAGGTTTGTGCGATCGCACTGCTGTAGAATTTCTCGCCCAACTTGCCCCTAACTGCATTCAATCCCTAGTTGACTTGGGAGTTGCTTTTGACCGTCATGGTCAAGCCTTGGCCTTAACTTTAGAAGCTGCCCATTCTCGCAACCGCGTTCTCCACGCCGCAGACACCACAGGGAGGGAAGTTACCACCACCCTCGCAGCCCAAGTATTACGTCGCCAGAATATTCAAATCATTCAGCAAGCTTTAGCTTTGAGTTTGTGGATTGAACCCGAAAGCGGTCGCTGTCAAGGAATAAGCCTGTTTTATCAAGGTGTAATCACATGGGTAAGGGCTGGTGCTGTGGTATTAGCAACTGGAGGTGGCGGTCAGGTATTTGCCCAAACCACTAACCCGGCGGTGAGTACGGGTGATGGGGTAGCGATCGCATATCGGGCTGGCGCTATCCTCCGCGATTTGGAATTTGTGCAATTTCACCCCACAGCCCTGACTAAACCTGGTGCTGATCGCTTTCTCATTAGCGAAGCTATACGCGGTGAGGGCGCACACCTTGTCGATAACCAAGGGCGGCGTTTTGCCTTTGACTACCACCCTGCGGGTGAACTCGCACCCAGAGATGTGGTCAGTAGAGCAATTTTCAGCCATTTACAACATACCGCCGTCGATTTAGCGACTGCCCATGTGTGGTTGGATATGCGCCCCATACCTGCCGACAAGATTCGTCACCGCTTTCCCAACATCATCAAAGTTTGTCAGCATTGGGGAATTGATGTCTTCCATGAACCAATTCCTGTGGCCCCTGCTGCCCATTACTGGATGGGTGGCATTGTTGCGGATCTGATGAATCGCACGAATATTCGTGGTTTGTACGCGGTGGGTGAAACCGCTAGTACCGGGGTGCATGGGGCAAATCGCCTTGCCAGTAATTCCCTGCTGGAATGTATTGTGTTTGGGGCCCAGATGGGCCAAATTGAGTTAGAAAATATTGGGCTGCCATCAGAAACACCAGTACTACCATTACAGAAATTTAGTGCTGATGCTAGTGAGTGGCATATCCAGCAAGCACAGCTAGAAGCACTTAGGGAGAAGTTACCACGTCTAGTGTGGGAAAGTGCTGGTATTTGTCGGGAGAAATCAAAGTTAGAAACTGCGATCGCTACTATTGAATCTTGGCAGCAAGATTTCGCTATCCTGCCTTTAAGTCAATTCTTGCTTGCTTTACGTCCCGCAGAACCAGCTAGTTTTAACATCCCAGATGTTGAACGGCAATTGAGACTTTGGGCAGAAACCCGCAATTTATTAGATGTCGCTGATTTAATTCTCAAAAGTGCTGCTTTTAGAACCGAAAGCCGAGGTGGACACTACCGTTTAGATTATCCTCAGCCAGACCCGAATTGGCAAGTTCACACACTTGTACAAACACATCATTGGTGGAAATCTCCACTATTATCTTGATTAAAGTTTCCCGAACAAGCTTCTAGTAAAAGCTTTTAATCCCTTTTACTGTAGCCGCAGCGCTTAGGACGGGTGACGCTCTTAGGTTGCTATCACTAGGCGGTGAAAGGGGAAATTGCAGTCCACTTGAGTGGATAGTAGCTCTTAGCCTATAACTTAATGACAATGCCTTCACACATGGGGTCAATCTAAAATCCAAAGTTGCTATTAGCGGGTGCCGCTACCATGCTGACTGTCGGGGCCACCATAATTTGGTGGGATATACGTGTCTTTTAAATTTTCAGAATTGACTTTGCGGGCAATTAAGGTGTTACTGCTAGTAGCGCCAAAAGTATTAGCACTTGCAGTACTGAACATACCTGTACAGGCTGCAATTCTCGGTATTAGGATGTAAGCACCTATACACAATATTATAAACTTTTTGATTCGGAAGTTAGTCTTCATGGCTTTCAGGAAATTTACTATTTTTAATTTAAAAAATGTTATTTCTTTATTACCGTACATCTACTGAGTTTTGTGAAAAAATAATTTTATTAAATTAATTCAATTATTCTTGGCAGTGTAAAAGTAATTATGGGAAACGCTTATAAATTAAGCTTTATCTACTGTGATTAAATAGTTTATCTACTTAAGTGATATCCTTAATATGTCATTATTTACATCAGTCCAAAGTTAGATATATTGATAAATTACAGTAAGCATTTTGTTGAAACTACTATTTATTAATAATATCTTAATAATTCTAAGTATAAACACTATGTTTACTGGCTAATAGTTCAGGAAAACATTAAGTAATACTTAGTTTAGTGTATATTTAAAATTTAATTAGAGTAAAGATATATAAAGTTAGAGTAACGTAATTACTATACCATAAGGATTTTCAAAACTATAAACTAAGCAAGTACAGTATATTTTATATTAGTAATAATAATTACAAAATTATTTAATTTGCTAGTTACCTCTGATGGCTAATCCCTTTCTCACCTATGTTCTTAAGTTAAGTCTTCAGTAAAAAAACCTTACTAAGTCTTTATTTTGCCGAAAAAAGCACTTCGCAGAATATACACCATACTTTTTCAAGATAGTCCTTTGGACGTATCTCCACTCCTCATTCCTAATTCCAAGGTAAAAATTGTGACTAAAAAGAAAAAAACCTAGAGACTTGACTATTGACTAATTAAGCAAATTCGTAGCGATTTTTACCCAGGTGCTTGGCACGATACATTGCTGCATCTGCTTGTTTCATTAAAGTTTCACTGTCTTGACTGTTGTATGGGTAGACACTAATGCCAATACTAGCAGAGACTCGGATTGCATAGCCGTCCAAAACAACTGGCTTGCTAATACTGGTTAAAATTTTGGCGGCGATTTTAGCAGCTATTTGAACATTAGGAATTGCCCGTAAAATCACAGTAAATTCATCGCCACCCAAACGAGAAACTGTATCACTAGCGCGTAAAGAGTTGCTGAGTCGTCCGGCAATAGTCATTAGCAAGCGATCGCCCATCTCGTGCCCCAGAGTATCATTGATTTGCTTAAAGCCATCTAAATCAATAAACAGCAGCGCCAGTAACAAGTTGTTGTGTTGCGCCCAATGTAATGACTCGTAAAGTTGTTCGGCAAAAAATTTACGATTAGATAGACCTGTGAGCGGGTCGTGATACGCTAATTGACGCAAGTGGTCTTCTTTAAGTTTTAGTTCCTTGTTAGAGCAAAATAGTTCAGCCGCAGTACGTTTTAGCTGATCTTCCATGAGCTTGCGCTGAGTAATATCTCGGATGACTCCAACTAAAAAGAAATTGCCAGCTGAGTCTTTATGAAGCGATCGCTTAGTGGCAATTTGATGAGTCTGACCATCTGCATTTGTAAATTCTTCTTCATGTTCCTGAGGTTTCTGAGTCCGCAAAACAAGATCATCCTGTTGTCGAAACACATCGGCTTCATGTTTAGGGAAAAAGTCATAATCTGACTTTTCAATTAACAACTTATTCGGATAACCGATAAATCGACAATACGCCTCATTTAAAACAATCCACTGGTGTTGTTCATTTTTCACAAAAATCGGATCAGGAATCGTGTTGATTACGTGATGCAAAAATTCTTTGGAACGTTTCCACTCTTCCTGCATGTGGGCAATATGACTGGTGATCCAAATAGCTGAACTGCCAAAGCTAAACAGTGAGGGAATAATCGGTATCCACCAACCGTACAAGAAAGCAAGGTACGCACTCAGAGTCAATACAAAGCAAGAAACTAGGATACTGAGCAGGCTCCTAATTGCGTGTCGTATCCGCGATGTGGTCACGGCTCCCAGATAAGACCAGATAAAAATCCATAAGTATTCCATTAAGTCAGGCCAGACTTTGAGTAATGGTCGTCCTTGCAGAGCAGCGGAGATTAACTCACTAATAAAATAAGCTTGCAGTTGAATACCAGGTACAAGCTTTGCCGTACCTATTAGACTGCTGGAGTAGGGAATGAATACAAAATCCTGGAGGCTGGGTGCAGTGGAGCCAATAAGTATAATCCGATCTTTGATTAAGTTTTCTTTGACTTTATCTGCCACTACATCTCTCATCGATACCTGACGAAAACTACAAAATTCTCCAGACGAACTTTGACATTTGGGTTTGGGAAAATTGCTTAAAATTTGGTAGCCTCTAGCATTAGCTCTCACATAAGCACCATCATTAGCCTGAAAACGAGTAAATACTGCCTTACCCAATTGCAAATACTCAGGGTTGTTTTTTGCTTTGGTGGGAGTAATATTTTCTGACTTTAAATACAATTTAGCCAACTTCAGAGCAAAACTTTCGTGTACCTGATTATTAACGTGCCAATACAACAAACTGCGACGTACTTTACCATCAAGATCATATAGCAGGTTGTTAAAACCCACTTGATCCTGATTTAGTCCCAGTGGAGGTGAAACATTAACGTTTTTGTCATTTGCCAGTAACTCAATACCAATCAAGTTGGGCATTAACTTATAAACATTACGAAGTTCTTGATTACCAAGCCCTACTGCCAAATCTCGGTAGATATCTAAGCCAATAGCACGGGGTTTGTGGACGTTCAATTTTTGCAATAACTGGGCAATATTCGTATCTGGAATCGGCCACGAACCTACTTCCTTTAAATCGGCTTCATCAATCCCTACGATGGTAATACGCTCTTCTGGCGGTTCATTTGGACGTAAGCGAAAAAATTGATCCAAAGCTGCCAACTCCAAAGATTGTAATAATCCGATGGAGTGCAAAAGCAGGACGCAGATTGCAATGCTGGCGGCAGTAATCAATTCTCTGTGTCCTCGACTAAGCGATTGTTTCAGTCCAAAGATGAACTTCACAAAATGTTTGCCTAGCTGCTGATTGATTCCCATTACACTAGTGGGGAGAAATAAATAAATATTCTCTATTTTTTATAGCTATTAACTATCGGACTAACATAGCTCAAGGAGGAGCTAAATAGAGTTTCTAATAGTTTTTCAATTCAGGAAGGTTGTTCAAGATATCATGGTAGTTGTGATGTATCACCATATATTGAGCCAATTATTTGACCAAACAGTAAGTGGGACTTTTGTGGCTATCAGCACAAATTAAGTATAAATATTGTTGAAAGTGAGTTCAACGGATTTTACTTTTCAAAGCTTTGTCTGGTAAAGCTTACTCAAATAAACGCGCACATTTTTAAGCAACTAGATATTTTACTGAGAGTTGTGGTAACTTCCAACAGACACACTTTTGGGTTTGGCACTGACATGATTACACCCCAAGGTGACACCCTAATGCTGTCGAAGTAAATCAAAGTATACATTTTACTATGGTAAATATACTTGATTTATTTCCTTAAGCTTAAGGTACTTGGGGATAAAAGTGTAGGAAAATTAGTAATTGGATATTGGACAACACCTATTATCTATTACCAAAAACAAAAAAGCCAACTGGAAACAGACTTTGCTCTATTCATCCAGTTGACTGGGTGTGAACTACACCGTACCGCTAGGTCGATTACTTAAAATACTTGAAGTTACGAGGGCCCGTGTAACCAGAAACTTTCGCTAGTTCCTCTAAGTTTTGGACTCCACTATAGCTTTTACCATTGATGATCCAAGTAGGGAAGCCTTCAATTTTTGCGGCTTTACACAGTTCGGGTTGAGCTTTTAGCCCATCAGCAGCGCACTCTACCTTAACATCCTTGTTGATTACTTCCTCGGCTTCTTTACCAAAAAGCAACTTTTGTTCATGGCAGTGAGGACACCAGTAAGCGGTGTATTCCTTCGCGCCTACCTTTGCTAGATGCCGTGCTAAGGCTCTTTCTGCCTCACCAGAAGTGGTAGTAACTTCCCAACCGAAGGCTGGGTTAGGGTCTCCTTTGGAATTAAAGATAATTTTTGTGGGTTGTCCTGGAGTTTCAGGTGTAACATCTGATTTATTCACGCCAGCATAAACCCCTAAAGTGCCAATCAGCGTCACCATCCCTACAATAATCGCGGTAAAGAAGATTTGTCCTATATCCTCCCAAGTCCGACCGATAATTGTTAGTACTAAAAGACTCACAGAGAACAAAGCTGAACCGATACAGTAAAGACAAATAGCTTTGATTTGAGATGCTAGCACGTACATTAAGTAGCCGCTAAAGACAGACATTGCGATCGCACCCGCCAGCAGCAGCAACCACGTCCAATTTTCCACTTGCTTGCGACTATTCTTTTCCCCTGAGTTGAATGCTAAGGGAGCCAAAGCAAATATCACCATACTGATATATGCCAAAAACCCAAACAAAGCTAATGGCTGACCAAAAACCGTAGCCCAAGGGCTGGAAAGTACATCATTACAGCCCTTGACACCAGCCTGTGCCACACAAGCTGCACTGCCTCCTGTTAACTTTTCTATGGCAAGATAACCTGTTATCAGGGCACCACATCCAGCTATCGCGGCAATCAATGGACGTGACCATTTATGAATCCAAGGAATAGAACGGCGGCGAATCATAAATATTGGGGAATGGGGAATCGGGAATCAGGAATCGGGAATCGGGAATCGGGAATCGGGAATCGGGAATCGGGAATAATAATTAATTGTTCGCTTGCTCCCCTTACTCCCCACTCCCTACTTTCTAAGAATGTAACTTCACTTGTTCTGCTGATTTACTTTCACCTTTGGAGTTCCAATTGCGACGTGCAGCTTCGACAAATTGACTGACGCGAATTGGGTCAATTGGTTGCTCTATACGTCCATGACGTTTCAGGGAACTGGAAACTATGACACCATTTGCTGCCTGCATGAATGTATCAATATTTTCCCAATTGGCCCCACTACCGATGAACACTGGCGTGCCAGCTGCTGCACCACAAGCTAGTTCCAAATCTTCTAAGTTAGGAGGACTACCAGTAGCCCACCCTGACAAAATCACTCCGTCTGCTAAACCCCTTTCAATGGTGTCTTTCACGGCGACTGTGAGATTTGGAGAACTCAAAGGACGGGCGTGTTTCACCAACACATCGGCCAGGATTTTAACATCACAGCCTAACTCCCGTCGATAGCGGAGTAATTGATGGGCTTCTCCTTCAATTAATCCCTGATCGGTTGCCATCACTCCTGTAAGAACGTTGACGCGGATGAATTGTGCCTGTACACAGCTAGCGATCGCCATTGCACTTTTGCCGTCGTTTCGCAAAACATTTAAGCCTAAAGGCAAAGTCACCAAATTTTGTATCCGTTGCACCACAATGGTCATGGCACTTACAACCACCGGATCGACTTGGTTTTTGGTAAACGGCGCGTCGAAAAAATTTTCCACAATCAGCCCGTCAACCCCTCCACTTGCCAGGGCGGCGGCTTCTTGTTCGGCGCGGTCAATCACCGCTTTTAGGCTACCTCCCCAACGAGGTGAGGTTGGCAGTGGTAGCAGGTGAACCACGCCAATAATCGGTGAGCAAGTTTTAAATAATTGATATAAGTCCACGTCTTTAATCCGCTTCGCAAAGTCCAGAGTCTAGAATTTTTTGACTATTGACTGTATGACCCTTGACTCCTGACTTTTCATTAACTAGTCAAATGTGTTTTATGATAGTCAGTTGATTGCCTCCTTCCTCAGATGGAAATTGGCCTCAAACCTCCCATAAGATATGTTAAGATAAAACTTGGCTACAAGAGGAGTTTGCCACTCACTAGACGCGAGGCAGCTTTCCGTGGTTTAGGCGTCTTGTCCGCGCCCAGTCGTAGGACTTGCCAATTGCCAGGCTAGCATTACTGCTTTATAGGCGTAGTCCCTTTCGTCGATTTCCCTGAGGGTAGCGACTTCTCACAACAAGCCCTTTGGGCGGCTTCCCGATGGGTAGGTTAACAACGCACACGCTGCGGTAATGTAAAATACCAATAGGCGAATTGTTAAAAAAGATTACAAGTGTCAAATGTACCCAAAGACACTTCAATTTGCCCTGGGGAACAGATTGATAGGAATATCATAACATGGCCTCTATTTTTATTTATTGATAGGGTTATGAGTCCACGGACAGTTATTGACAGTGGAGATTTACCACTGCACTGTTTTCATGAGGATGCTGATAGCAAAAAAACAAAGTTAGCGCCAGAATGTTTGACTAAAAGAAGAAGAAAATGAAGATTTTTTCAAAATATGGGTGACAAGCCAACAATTGCCATTTCTCACCTGGGCTGCGAGAAAAACCGAATTGATACAGAACACATGCTGGGAATGCTCGTAGAAGCAGGCTACGGTGTAGATACAAATGAAGAGTTAGCAGATTACGTTATTGTTAATACTTGTAGTTTTATTGAAGCAGCCCGGCAAGAATCTGTCAGAACTTTGGTAGAACTGGCAGAGGCAAACAAAAAAATCGTAATCACTGGCTGTATGGCGCAACATTTCCAAGAACAGCTTTTGGAGGAATTGCCCGAAGCAGTAGCGGTGGTTGGTACAGGCGATTATCACAAAATTGTAAATGTAATTGAGCGTGTAGAACAAGGCGAACGGGTTAAACAGGTTAGTATCGAACCAACCTACATCGCAGATGAAACTACACCGCGCTATCGCACTACAACCGAGGGCGTAGCTTACCTGCGGGTTGCGGAAGGATGTGATTATCGTTGTGCATTTTGTATCATTCCTCATCTTCGAGGAAACCAGCGCTCGCGTACTATTGAATCTATAGTCGCCGAAGCCGAGCAGTTAGTTACTCAAGGGGTAAAGGAAATTATTTTAATTTCCCAAATCACTACTAATTACGGTTTGGATATTTACGGTAAGCCAAAATTAGCCGAATTGCTTCGCGCTTTGGGGAAAGTAGATATACCGTGGATTAGAATGCACTACGCTTATCCCACGGGACTGACCCCAGATGTGATAGCGGCGATCCAAGAAACACCAAACGTTTTACCTTATCTGGATTTGCCCTTACAACATTCTCATCCAGAAATTCTCCGTGCCATGAACCGTCCTTGGCAAGGGCAGGTAAATGATGGGATTATAGATCGCATCAAAACGGCGCTACCAACAGCCGTACTGCGGACAACATTTATTGTTGGTTTCCCAGGAGAAACAAGCGAGCATTTTGAGCATCTACTAGAGTTCGTTCAGCGACATGAATTCGATCATGTTGGCGTTTTCACCTTTTCCTCTGAGGAAGGAACCCCAGCTTATAAGCTACCAAATCAGTTGCCCCAAGAGGTAATGGACGATCGCCGATACCAACTGATGGAACTCCAGCAACCGATTTCTCAAAATAAAAATCAACAGGAAGTAGGCAAAATAGTCGATGTCCTGATTGAGCAAGAAAATCCTGAAAGTGGTGAATTAATAGGTCGTTCAGGTAGATTTTCCCCAGAGGTTGATGGTCTGGTGTATGTCAAAGGCCAGGCAAAGTTAGGAACCATCGTGCCAATAGCGATTCACCACGCTGATACATACGACCTCTATGGTCAAGTAGTCAATAACTAAGTTGTCATTTGTCTTTTGTCCAAAGTCCAATGTTAAATGACCCTTACAGATTCATCCTTATACTAAGGTCAATGCTGCATTAATGGCAGTTTTCATGAGGGTTTACCTGAAACGCTGGCGGACTTGGCATAGCCTCTCCAAGAGTTGAGGCTTCGCTATCGCCCTTGGCTCACTAATAGCCAATGACTAATGACTAATGACTAATGACTAATGACTAATGACTAATCCAAAAATCCTTACATAAAATTTAGGACGAATTAATGACTCTTTCATTTCAAGAATTAGGCATTTCCCAAGAACGTGTCGAACAACTAGAAAAAATCGGTTTTACCGAACCCACTAACATTCAAGTGCAAGCAATTCCCCAATTGCTTGCTGGTCGTGATGTAGTAGGTCAATCTCAAACTGGAACAGGCAAAACGGCAGCATTTTCACTGCCTATTTTAGAGCGGCTAGATATTAATCAAAGAGCCGTGCAAGCCATAGTTTTAACACCAACTCGTGAATTAGCGATGCAAGTTCACGATGCGATCGCTCAGTTCATAGGCAATGAAGGATTGCGGGTGTTAGCAATCTATGGTGGTCAATCGATTGACCGTCAAATGTTACAACTCAAACGTGGCGTTCACATGGTTGTGGGCACTCCAGGACGGGTAATCGATTTGCTGGATCGCGGCTGTTTAAAGCTGGATCAAGTGAAGTGGTTTGTATTGGATGAAGCTGATGAAATGTTGAGTATGGGCTTTATCGACGATGTGATAAAAATCCTCTCTCAAGCGCCCGTAGAACGCCAAACAGCTTTATTCTCGGCAACAATGCCACCATCGATTCGGATGTTGGTGAACAAGTTCTTGCGATCGCCGGCGACTGTCACTGTTGAGCAGCCAAAAGCCGCTCCCAACAAGATTAATCAGGTAGCTTACCTGATCCCTCGCCACTGGACAAAAGCCAAAGCATTACAGCCGATTCTGGAAATGGAAGATCCAGAAACAGCTTTAATCTTCGTCCGCACCAGACGCACAGCCGCAGAACTCACCAGTCAGTTACAAGGGGCTGGTCACAGTGTTGATGAATACCACGGTGACTTGTCGCAACAAGCACGGGAACGGTTATTAAGCAGATTCCGTAACCGTCAAGTTCGCTGGGTGGTAGCAACTGATATTGCAGCCCGAGGCTTAGATGTCGATCAACTCTCCCATGTGATCAACTACGACTTACCCGATAGCGTAGAAACCTACGTTCATCGCATTGGCCGTACTGGTCGTGCTGGTAAAGAAGGAACAGCAATTTCTTTAGTACAGCCATTTGAGCGGCGCAAGCAGCAAACATTTGAACGTCATAACCGCCAAAGTTGGCAATTGCTGACCATTCCCACACGTGCCCAGATTGAAGCGCGACACATTCTGAAATTGCAAGAACAGGTGCGAGAAGCTTTGACAGGTGAGCGTTTGGCTTCATTCTTGCCGATTGTCAGCGAACTAATTGAAGAATACGATGCTCAAGCGATCGCCGCAGCTGCCCTGCAAATCGCTTACGATCAAACTCGTCCCGCTTGGTTGAGTTCAGACGTGGAAATTCCCCAAGAAGAATCCTCCGCTCCCAAACCCAGACTCGGTAAGCGTCGTGAATCTTCGAGCGATCGCCCTCGTTCTGCATGGAAATCAGATAGCAACAATGGTGATGAAGAAAGACATTCTTCTCCCAAGCCCAAACTGCGGACAAGCAGTAGTGAGTCTTCTGCATCCCCTAGTAAAAAGCTAGGTTCACCTACAGCGAGAGAATCAGCTTCTTAGTCAACCAGTTAGAAGTTAATCAATTTTGGATTTTAGATTTTAGATTTTAGATTTTTCCTTCAATCCAAAATCCAAGTTGCGCTTCTAGCGCACCAAAGGTGCGACCCAAATCTAAAATTGGCAGAGTTGAGAGTTAGGAGTCAAGATTTTGACTTTGGCTCTTGACTTTTTGGCTTTTTGGGTAACCTTTTCTACCCATTTGTAGGAAGATAAATTAAAGATGCATTCTTCGTGGCCTTATGTTCACTATTTCAGACTTAGAGGAACTACAAGCAGAGCAGCCAGAATGGCAGATGGAGCCGGTAGATGGAAATATAGTTGTTATGGGACCATCAGATTATGAGTCAGAAGAAAGAGGTGCTGAGTTAGATAGATTACTTGGAAACTGGGTGCGCCCACAGAGGCTAAGACAGGTGACTGGTTCTAGTGCTGGTTTCATTTTGCCTACATTAGAAACTGAAAACGGGAAAGAAGCTGATAACGAAAAACGAAATTTCCGCGCTCCTGATGTATCTTTTGTTCGTGCTGATAGATTAAAAACAAGCGAGCGCGACTTTGTGGAACTGGTGCCTGATTTGATGGTAGAGATAAAATCTAAGTCAGACCAGATCAAACCACTGATAGTAAAAGATTCAGCTATTCTTACAACTTGGAGCTACGGTTGGTATCCTGATTGATCCTGACAAATTGACGCTCACATATCGACTCAACCAAGAACCAATAGTTTTGCACGACAACGACAAACTGACACTACCAGACTTACTACCAGGTTGGGAGCTAGTAGTGTCAGAAATTTGGCTTCATATATTTGAGTAGTTCAAAAATACTACAGCCAAGGACGACTAACTTGTTCTAATTCTCCAATTTCATCGTCGCTCAATCTCCAGCCCAAAGCACCAGCATTCTGACGCACCTGTTCGGCTGTCTTTACCCCAGCAATGGGAATAACGTTCCCCTGAGCAATTAACCAGTTGAGAGCAACTTGGGCAGGGGTGCGATCGTATTTTTCCCCAAAATTGCGTAGCAAAGATATAACTGGGGCAATTTTTTGCAGACCTTCTTTCGTAAATCGCGGGTCTATTTTCCTCGCACCAGTTGGGGTTTCAGTACTATCAATAGTGTACTTCCCTGTGAGTAATCCCTGTGCTAAAGGACTATAAGCCAAAATAGTCACACCCAACTCACGCGCAGTTGTAATAATACCTTTGCTTTCAACTTGGCGACTAAGTAAAGAATAGCGCACTTGGTTCACAGCCAAAGGCACTCCACGGGCTGCCAATATTTGATGGGCGTCCCGCATTTGCTCTGCTGAGTAATTACTCACACCGACTGCGGCAATTCTGCCCCGTTTCACTTCATCCGCTAGGACATTCATCAGAGTTTCTTGGCTTAAAAAGAAAGCAAAAGGCCAATGCACTTGATATAGGGCGATTCGCTCTAATTGTAGGCGTTTGAGACTATCTGTTAAAGCATCAGAGACGGATTGGGCTGTAAATCGCCACGGTAGGGGGCCAAATTTCGTGGCAATTTGTACAGGTTGTTGTGTCTGTTGCAGAAATTGCCCCAAAAATTTCTCGCTCTTTCCCATTCCGTAGACTTCGGCAGTATCAAAGAAGGTAATACCAGCCTCTAAGGCTGCTGTAAAGGCTTCTTGTAACTGTTCTGGGCCGTAGGCATTGCCATAATTCCAAAAGAGTTTATCACCCCAAGCCCAAGTGCCTATGCACAAGGGTATAACAACTGGGCCATTTTGCCCCAATGTGATGTTTTCCACGGTTGCAAAATTTAATTTATTTACATTTCTTTACTTTTATAGTGTATCGTTATAGACAAAATACAGTGCGAACTTCACCACTTGGCTGCAAATCTTGTGGTGCGACGCCGAATAGCCCCTCGTAGACATCGCGGCTTGCATAAAGATTTACAAATTACACCTGACAATATATCTATTCTCATAATTAAGGGAGGCTAATAACCTCCCTTTAATAATAGTTGAGTGTATTTACTTGTATTTATGAATTAGATGATTTATCCTGTTTGGCTTTTTTGATTAATTCCATGTAGATATTAATCTCATTAATTTCTACATCATGCTCAACTCTGGTTACTTTCCATCTTTCCTTTTTTAGGTAAACTTCCTCTCCTATTCTGGGAGTAAATTGGAGATCATAGAACTTTTTTAGAAAATCTTTTTGATTTTCTTCCCATAATATTACTTTGACTGGTTCTTTAGTCATTGCTTATGCCTTTTTGATTACTAGATGAAGGTAAGTAGTTTGATGACATACATAGGGAAAGTTTATCTTACTAATTCAATGGAATAGCGTAGTTAAAACCACATTTTAATATTGATATTTTTATGTGGTTTGATTGCGTCCGATAAAGTTACAGGGCAATGCGAGAACTTTAGTAAATTTTACTATTAGGTATATTTGAAAATATTTCTCCGTGTGTTGGGGTTAGAAAAATAAGTAAAATCTGTCAAACTAAGAGTTATTGCCGTTGATCAATACTGATTAATACAGTCATTTAGCAACACCAAAATTTTTATACTCCCTAATATACTTAAATGGAAAAGGGATTACGGTACTTTGCCCTGTGCGGACAAAATCAACATCCATAGTTTCAAGGAGTTGTCTGAATATCAGTTTTGAGTCATCCACCGCCACGATTTTACGAAGATGACAGGCATCCTTGAAATAAAATTTTACGTTTTCTCTTTGTTCTCCAACAAAGTAATAAGCCTCTTTTTCGGTTTCACCAAAATACTTTATGTTGAGAGAAGCGTCAAATAAATCTTCTTTGCTCTGGTTATCCTGGGGGAACTTCAATCGAATTTGATATTGGTCGAGAAGGTAATCTCTAAAACGAGTAGCCTCACTTGTACTACTGACATCAATATCCTTGTCTCCTACCTTCCTTGTTGTTCCCAAATACTGTGCGATTAAAGACTTAAAATCTCCTTTCGATATAGGTTGGCTACCAATTTTTATAAGTTCCAATGATAATAATTTAAATTTTTCAATATTAATATCAGATGGTTCTTGTAAAAATTCTTCAATTATATCAGCTAACTCATTTCCATTTCGCTTGTTTTCGGGAAGTTCAGTTTCGACTTCCCTAAGAATAGCTTCAATTTTAGAAAGGTGAGGAATACTGATTTCATCGGTTAGAAATATCTGATTTATATCACCAGCATCAGAAATAACAAGACCTTCTAATGTCTTGATTTTATCTCCTGAGCTACCCTCTGTCATGAATTTTCTATATTTCTCAAACTTTTGCCAGTTAAATAATATATCTTGACCATCTATTTCGTAAAATTCAAAATTACCATTTGGTTTAATTTCCATAAAAATTACGTGGTCTGTATCTTCATCCCAAGCAGCAAAAGTCCAAATTCCTTTTAGTTGAAGTTTACCCCAATCAAACAAGTTTAATGTTCGATAGCTAATATCACGCTTTATAAGCTGTTCCTTTATAATTGTTTTAACAATAGGCTTAGAGACATTTTTAGTTGATTCAATTGTCAGATTTGGTCGCGGAAATTTATCTGTTGAAAGGAGGTATTCGTCCTTTTGTCCTCTTTTTTCATAAAATTCGGCATCATGTATAATTCTAAAATTTAGAGCGCTTTGTTTATCACGTTTACCGACGGAGATTAGCTTTTCATCAGTTATATAAGGAAGAAGAAATTCTTTCAGTGTAATTACTAAATTAGTAGAATCTTCATCATTAACTCTATCAACTATATGTATTGCCTGACCATCTAGTTTTGAGTGAAGTTGTTTTGGACTTTTAAGCAAAGTATTTTTGAGTTCAATACTGCGAGCAATTTCAAGAGTAGAAAAATTAACACTCATATATTCAGATAGATATTCTTGAATACTATTGAAAACTTGAAACAAAATACCTGCTCGGCTTTTCTCAAATTTCTCTATACTTTCAAACTCAAGGAAATTAGTATGAAGCTTTTTACCTTGTTTACCGCATTGTATGTAAGACTTTGTAGGGTCTGTATCTTTACCATCAGATGGAAGCCATCTTCTCAGAGTTCCTGTACCACTATGGAACACATATTCAGGTCTTTTAAGAATTTTTTTTAATTCTACCGTACCTTTATATTCTTTTAATATGGAAACCTTTTTTCGATAAGAGGCTACATTAACGTTCAATAAGAATTCATTTTTTTGACTCTCATCACGACTAAGAGTTATTTCAGCAACGCCAATCGCATCATAAAGCTTATTTGTCAATGGAGGGACTTTAAGTAATTCTCCAGTCAGATTTGAGAAATGCAGATGTTTAAATTTAGATCGTGATGAACCTAGAGAGTTAATTAATAAACGGGCAAGTGTTACTTCACATATACATTCATCATTTCCAGTATAAACAGTCTGGGGTTTTACCTCAATTGCAGATACATTAGCAAATTTAGGATCAGTTCTAAGTTTTTGAAGTAATGCGTAAGTATCATTTGATTTTTTATCAAACATAGCATAGGCATATTGAGCATATCCAACAGACATGGCTTTATAATCTTCACCTATAATGCAATCCAGTTCTTCCGCTCCCCACCATTTGCCATTTTTGTCTCGTTTGAAGCGGATAAAAACAAAATCTCTTTCAATAGTATCAATATGAAAATTTATCTTTAGTCTATTTGTAAGAATGCTCATGTTAAAAATTCATTCACAAGAAATTTAAGTGCTAAATTATCGATTTTATCATTTTTACAGAAATAGGGAACTTCTATAATTTTTCCGCCAAATGATGGAATCGGTTGAAAGGGAGTGTTGGAAGAACCAAGAATGTTGATAACAAAAACCCTTTCTGCTCTAACAATCGCCATTTTTTCACATATTTTATCAATTATTTCATCAGCTTTTACTGCAACCCGATCATTCCATAACTTGAAATCTATATAAATATCTTGCTCTGTTTTGAAGTCAAAGAGTTCAAATTCATCTATATTCAGTTCTAGTAAGGGAATATTTAAGAGGTTTTGAAAAATATATTTTCCACATACTTCACCTAATGCCCCTTTATAAATATTGTTGAACATTGGAGGGGTCAGCATTAGTTTAGATTTAGGAAATATTGTTGCCCAGCCAGAATCAGTGAACAATTTCTGAAAACTATCGATTTTCATCAACTCAGAAAGACGGGCAGTTCGTTCGCTCACTTCTTTAATTTCTCTTTTTCCGTAGTCATCAGAAAAGAAAACTTCAACATCATCATAGTCATTTTCATGTGAGAAATAATATGAATCGGCAGGTTTTGGCAAATGCAGGTAAATATTATTCCAGTTAATATTGCATTCTGACTCTTTTACAATACTTGGTTGATAAAGAACTTGTTCTCTTAGTTCTTGCCACTTTTTAACACTCTGTTTTGTCCATGGCGTACTCAGTTGCCGACGTATATAAACAGCAGTTTGATTGCTTTTATGGGATGCACGGTTTTGTGCTTCTATTAAATCTTCAGATCCGTTAGGCGATTCACCTGCTGATTCAAGGAATAAATTTAGTTTTTATGGAAACTTGATTATAACCTTGAGTTGCGTCGTTATATGCGTTTTTCAGCTTAACAAGAGCATCATCTTTAATACGTATAAATGAATCTCCTAAACAAGATTTCAGATACTTAAGATCATAATTGCCAATATTGGTGTAAAGTCCGGCAGTAGCTGAAATACCGACTACCAGAGCATTTGAGCAAACTCCAGCCAAAAATGATTCGGGTGTGCGGCTGAAGTTGAACATATATATTTTTGATAGTGTATCATGCTCATCACTATCGACAATATCATAGTAACGAAAGCCTGTATCATAAAAATTCTGACTTTGGATTGTTCCTTGATAGGGTTGCAAGCCATACGGCAAATCATCTTCAAGAATTTTATTGGTTAAAAACTCGACATCTTTAAGGTGAAAATTATTAAGAACTGTCTGAATAGCTAATTTAAGGGGAAAAGTTTCTTGACCACCTTTCTCTTCTTCTTTTAAACGGCGATAGTTATTAGCTAAATACTTAATTTCTGTCTGAAAATAAGATAAAAATCGGTAATTGTACTCAGCAATTCCTGTAGATCAGTACCCGTCTTTTTTTCTTTAATATTAAAAGCATTGATCCAATTGGTACGGCTATCTATATCTCCAATAATCTCTACCCGTTGATTACGAGCTAGCACATTATGGAATTTATAATCATAAAAAAGAAAGTTTCTTTCTTTAGATGAAAAACTATCATGAGATTTACAAATATGTTGTAACTGATATTGTTTGAATATATAATTAGCTTTCTCTCGTAATGATTCAATTTGTTCTTGTAGAGATAGCCAGTTTTTGCCTGAAGATTGTTTTTTTCTCCATTTTGATTCTTGCACGAGTGCTTCAGGGCATTCAGTTTGCATTAGATGATTATGAATATTCAAGAATAAATCAAGAAGATCCACTTGATGTCGTAATCCTGATTGAATAATATTTTTGAGTACAGCGTCTTTGGTAGTATCAAACTCATCAATAAAAATAAGTGATTTATTAATCAACCGCTCAGGGAAGTAATATGATGGTTCAACAAGTGTTGTATTTTGAGCGACGAATTTATTTATACTAAGAAATAAAATGGTCTTATCGTCTGTAAACACTGCTGGATAAAGCTCCTTAATCCATTGGTAATCTTGATTATTCTTTATAGCCGACAGACGGGCTTTTTTATTTTCAAAATTTTCTGACAATGTTTTTTTTATAATATCTCGGAATGCTGGCTCAATATTTTTACGAATCTCTGTTTTAATGCTTTCTTTAAAAGAAATAGGAATTTGCTCGTTTTGGAGTATTTCTATATATTTTTTGAGTTGTAAATATATTTCGGTTTTAAATTTGTCAGGAATTTGATGGTCAATATTTAGCAAATTTTTAATAATAGGATCTACGTTATAGTCAATAAAAAGAACATATTTTTGAAAATCTTGTTCATTTCCATTGTCGATAAAAAGTTTTTTGAGTTCGTCCATCGGTAGATTTTTCTTGAGGTTGGTAATAAACAGAATCTTTCTCTCTTGCTTGACAAACTCCTTGTAATTAGAATGTATAAACTTTAGAAGGTTGTAGGTTTTACCAGAACCAGTTGGCATACTCAGGAGAAGCAGACCAGGATTATCTTGTTTACAGTATTGGTTTAATATTTCTTCCATATCCCTGACAATCTTAGTAAAGTTTAAAATAGTGAGATGTGAATGCTACATCTAGATAGCGATCGCCAACTATGACACTAGTATTAGCGATAAAAGACAGGGGTAAGCAAGCAACTATCTCAGTTAGCCTCTATTAATGCTCAATCACGTTTAATCTAGTTATGGTTGCACAACAAGCCCTGAATAACCAAAAAGTTTTATGTACGTTATTGCTGCGGTGTCTACCGCCAAACCCAAAAATTGATGCCCCGAAATTAGTAGTTTTTTGGAATATTGAACAGTTTATATTTAATTAAAGAGACTATATTCCATAAACTATACAAAAAAGTAGCTATGGCAAGCGGTGAAATATTTGATACCGAAAAAAAATCTTTATCTGTGCCAAGGGTAAACCTGCTAACCATGTTCCGGCTGGGTTTATTTCAAATGGGGTTGAGCATGATGTCCATTTTGACTCTGGGAGTACTCAACAGAGTCATGATTCAAGAAATAGCAATTCCGGCGACGCTGGTATCAGTAGTTTTAGCACTGCCTTTATTTGTTGCTCCTTCCCGTGTCTGGTTCGGCCAGATTTCCGATGCCAAGCCGTTATGGGGAAACCATCGCACAGCTTATGTTTGGGTGGGCGCGGCAATATTTGCGATCGCAGCATTTTTAGCTATACAAGTGATATGGCAACTTAATATTGCTGGAAATAGTTCAGGTACTTGGGTATGGACAACCCAAACAATCGGCTGGACAGCGCTTCTGGCTTTAGTTTTTGCTGTATATGGTCTAGGAATTTGTGCTAGCGGTACTGCTTTTGCTGCTTTGTTGGTGGATATATCTGAAGAAGATAACCGTTCTAAAGTGGTAGGTGTGGTTTGGTCAATGCTGATGGTGGGGATTATTGTTGGGGCGATTATTAGTACCATATTACTAAAGCCATTAACGCTAGGCGCTTCCATAGCAACCTTGCAGCCAGCAATCAATAGATTGTTTTTTATCGTCCCAGCAATTGTATTTGGTTTAGCGATCGCAGCCACATTCGGCGTAGAAAAGAAGTACTCTCAATACTTAACTCGTTCCACACTGGTGAACCGGGAAGACAGCATTACTCTAGGCAATGCTTGGAAAATCTTGACAGCTAGCCCACAAACAGGTATATTTTTCACCTTTTTATTGGTGATGACTATCAGTTTGTTTATGCAAGACCCGATTTTGGAACCTTATGCGGGTCAAGTGTTTAAAATGCCACTAGCGGAAAGTACCAAATTAAATGTTTTTTATGGAACAGGTCTACTGATTGCCTACGGCGTTACGGGCTTTTACATTGTCCCGCGTTTGGGTAAGCGCAGAACTGCACGTCTAGGCTGTATGTTGGTAGCATTCTGTGCAATCTTACTAGGTATATCAGGATTCACAGCTAATGCAGCAGTTCTCAAACTAAGTTTGGTCTTGTTCGGTTTAGCCACAGGTTTCTTAACTACAGCAGCAATTAGCTTGATGTTGGATCTTACCGCAGCAGAAGCCGCAGGTACGTTTATTGGGGCTTGGGGATTAGCGCAGTCCCTTTCTAGAGGAATCGCGGTAGTAATCGGAGGTACAGTTTTGGATATTGGACGCAAGCTGCTACCTAGCCTAGAGTTAGCTTATGGACTGGTATTCGTTCTAGAAGCCGTGGGAATGGTGCTATCGATTTGGTTTCTGAATCGGGTGAACATCACAGAATTTCAAACAAGTACAAAGCTTGCGATCGCTTCGGTTTTAGAAAGCGATTTAGATTAAACTGTATAGGGCATGGGGCACTTGTACTGAGTTTACAGTCAGCGCAGTCGAACTGCGACTTGCCTTGAGCGACTTGTACTGAGCTTGTCAGCCAGCGTAGCCGTAAAGCCTGCGGCATAGCTACGCTTAAGGCGAAGCCTCTTCTTCGAGTTGGGCGTAGTCGAAGTAAGTAGAAAGGAGTCGAAGTATTGGGTACGGGGCATGGGACAAATGACTAATGACTAATGACAAATAACCAATGAATGATTTTTGGACAACAATTCTAGATTTTGCCCAAACTACCACTACCAGAGTGGGCAAGCAGCTAATGCAAGATTTTGGGAAAGTACAGGCTGACCAAAAAGCTGATGGTAGTTTGGTGACGCAAGCAGATAAATGGGCAGATCAGGAAATTCGGGATGCGATCGCTTCTAGTTTCCTTGGCTACGGCATTTTGAGCGAAGAGAGCGATAAGTTATTTCCCGGTACGGAGTGGTGCTGGGTAATTGACCCTCTGGATGGTACAACCAACTTTACACGCGGCATTCCCATCTGGACAATATCTCTGGGTTTACTGTATCGAGGCACACCCATTTTTGGTTATGTTTACGCGCCAACTTTGAATCAAGCTTTTCATGGTTTCTGGGCAGGTTCATCTGGTTTAGCAACACCAACAGGAGCATTTCTCAACAACCACCCCATCCACACTAGTATAGATAGTCCCAGCAACAATCACTTTTTTAACCTCTGTTCCCGCAGCACCGCAGTTATCCAGAACGGCTTTCCCTGCAAAATTCGCATGTTGGGTGTGGCTAGCTATAACTTTTTGACAGTTGCCACTGGGGCTACTCTAGGTGGTATTGAGGCGACACCAAAAGTTTGGGACTTAGCGGGGGCTTGGGTAATTGTCCAGGCTGCTGGTGGGGTCTGGTTCTCGCTGAAGTCAGAACCGTTTCCCTTGTTACCGGGAGAAGATTATAGCGATCGCTCTTTTCCCACCCTTGTAGTTAGTCGCCCCGAATTAATTCCGGTATTTCAACCTTTTCTCGAAAGCGTAAAAATTTAATATAATTTGCTGTACATTTGAAAACAGTAATTTTGACAAACCACTAGTGAGGGGCAATATACCCGAAATTAAAGTTAACAAAGTCTTAGTCATACAGAGAATTGAGTATAAATTAAACTAGTAATAATCCTGATTTTGGTGCAATAACAGTGTAACGACTAATTTAAGTACAGTTGTAGCTTCCATCACACTGCTTAATTTAGTAGAAATAATTTTATGTTGTCTAATCTAGATTTAATTCGAGAGTTTGTGCAAAACTCTATTCATAAAAAAGAAGTTTTATTGTCAAATCCTGCTTTGACAGCACAAACAGTCTATAACACCAACCAAGTGATAGCAAAAACCGAAGGTGTGATTGCCACCGTCCAACTATTTAAGACACTATCTGAATTCTGGATTTCTCCAAAATCATCCCAGTGGGAATTGATAAATCAGGCATTAGCAGAATATAGTTATCTCCTCAAAGGAGAAGTGGATACTCGGGGTTTCTATAAGTATCAATACTGCGAAGTTCCCAAAGGCTATGAGATGCACTGTACTAAATGTGTGCTTTTATGGCGAGCTTGGTGGAAATATCGCAAGTATACTTTAAGAGTAGGGATTCCGTTGGAACTTCTGATTAGAAAACGGGATTCATGGTATCCAATTAGAGATTTAATTATTAGCGACGGACTTCTTTATATCAAAACTTTAGGAAATGAGATAGCACTTGACTCAAACGATCTGGTTACTTGGTTAAGTAAAGTTGATGTAATAAATATTATTAAAGAAATACCTACTACAGAGATATAGAGTAGGTAAGCTGTTAAGCATTTAATTTGCTAAGGCCGCAGGGGGGCAGTTCTTGCTGGTAGCAAGGCAGAGGATTTGCAGCTTTTTTTGATAATGAAAATAGTGCAACTTGTAGGTACGACAGCTTAGAAAGATACATTTGTACGCTCATACAACCAATTGATTATTTTGTAAAGATTTTTAAAAGTGGTATGACAATATAACTAGGCAAAGGATGTGAAGAGAAATGAAAGGACTTTGGCTCGAAAATAACCAGTTGGAACTACGCACGGATATTCCCATTCCTGAACCACCACAGGGAGAAGCCTTGGTGCGCGTTTTACGTGCGGGTATCTGTAACACAGACCTAGAACTACTTAAAGGCTACTATCCCTACACTGGTATTTTAGGGCATGAATTTGTCGGTGTCGTTGAACAAGGGCCAGAACACCTAGTTAACCAACGCGTAGTTGGAGAAATCAACGCTGTTTGTGGGCATTGTCGGTTTTGTCGTAGTGGACAACCAACTCACTGCGAAAATCGCACAGTTCTAGGTATTGTCAACCGAAATGGAGCCTTTGGTGAATATCTCTGTTTGCCGATGGAGAACTTACATTTAGTACCTGATAATGTGCCAACAGAAGTAGCGACATTTACCGAACCTATAGCAGCAGCTTTAGAAATTCAGCAGCAAGTGTCATTGCATCCAAATGATCGGGTGCTAGTGGTTGGAGATGGCAAACTAGGGCAGTTAGTAGCCCAGACACTTGCCCTAACAGGCTGTGAACTCTTGGCTGTGGGGCGTCATCGAGACAAACTGGCTAATTTAGAGGCACGGGGGATCAAAACGAGTCTAGCCGACACTGTTACAGATGGATATTTTGATATCTCAGTAGAGTGTACTGGCAACCCAGAAGGATTTGCGATCGCCCGCCGCGCCCTACGTCCCCGTGGCACATTAGTGCTTAAAAGTACTTATGCTGGCAACCTTAGCCTAGATGCTTCCTCGTTAGTAGTGGATGAAATTACCCTCATCGGCTCCCGTTGTGGCCCCTTTCCCCCAGCCCTTCAGCTACTAGCCACAGGACAAGTTGACGTGCAACCTCTTATTCAAGCTTCGTATCCCCTCATTGAAGGGCTTGCGGCTTTTGAACACGCTCAGAGTCGGGGTGTTTTGAAGATATTGTTAGAGATTGGTCAATAGTGATTGGGCATTGGGCATGGTGAAGAGGACAAGGGGAAAAACTTGTTGAAGCTTCTCACCCCTTGTCCCTTTGTCTCCCCTACTCTCCGCACTCCCCAATTAATACAGATAAGGATTCGTCTTCGGTTGATAGTCCAAACAATCGATTGCTTCTTCTGTATTGGCAATAGATGGGCGTACAGTACATTTAAGACGGTAATTGTCGGTAAAAAATTGGCAACCACTACAGGGAATTTGATGCATTTGTTTAGCTGTAGTCATACTATCTCGCGCCGCCGTCCAGAGACTCAAAACCGCGAGAATAGTTACAGTCCAAGCAACAACAAAGCAAATCGGGACTAATAAAGGTTGAATCCCATGAATAAGTAAATAGATCAGTTGAAACACGATATATCCTGATACAAACTAGGAGTTAAAGGTATCTTAACTCCTAACTCCTAACTCTTAACTCCTAACTTCTCACTATAGAAGTATAAGTTAAACGCCAGCATGACCGAGTGCTAAACCAGTGACGAGCATTCCTAGAACAAGGAAGGGTTGGGCGCTGGCTTGGTACTTAACATCATTTTTCACGGGGTCACGTAGGAAATACATATCCTGCAAGGTGATTTGCGGAATGATTAAAAGTATTAGTATTGTTGCATACAAATTCTCATGGATGCTGACGAGATAAGCTGCTATCAATCCTTGAAAGACATCAATCGTTACTACACAAATCCATGCCGCAGTGGTGATGCCAAACATTACAGGTAGTGAATTTAATCCTAACTGGCGATCGCCTTCTACACTCTTAAAATCATTAACAATGGCAATACCCAATCCAGCTAAGCTGTAGAACATTGTCAAAATCACGATTGTGGAATTGAGATCGCCAAACAAAGCGTGTCCTGTAGACCACGGTAGGGTGATATAGCTTGCACCCAAGGCGTAGCTACCTAGCCAGCCGTTTTGTTTGAGTTTCAGGGGAGGTGCAGAATAAATGTAGGCGATGAAAGAACCGATAATCGCGATCGCTGTAATTGTCGGGAATTCATGACCAGACCAAACATCTAGCGCAAATGCCAAAGCAATGCCAGCAATTAGTAATACCCAAATCTGAATAATTACCTGGGGTAGGGGAATTGCCCCAGAGGGAATCGGGCGATACGGTTCATTGATGGCATCGATTTCGCGATCAAAGTAATCATTAAGGATTTGGGTGTAACCTGTCATTAATGGCCCAGCCAGCAGCATACAGGTTGCTACCTTCAACACATTTTCCAGTGTCCAAGTATAGTTACCAGAAGAAGCCGCACCACAGACTACGCCCCAAATTAGGGGAATCCAGGTAATCGGCTTCATTAGCTGCAAACGAATTTTCCAAATTGAAGTTTCCCCAGACGCTGCACCTTTCATCCCCAGCAGTTGCCTAGTTTTCGCACTGCGATCGGCAGATGCGTTCGCCTTTGGCGTTGGCAGAGCCATCGCTTTTTCGCTGGAATTATTTACCACTGAGTCTAATGCCTCAGATGGGTTAGGGTCTGGGGTAATGGGAGTTGATTCTGACATAAGATTTACTAATTAATTGGGAATTGGGCATTGGGAATTGGGCATTGGGAATTGGGAATTGGGCATCCCTTCAGCTTACTTCGACTACGCTCAGTACAAGTCGCTCAGGGCAAGTGGGCATTGGACATTAGAGATTAGTCATTTTTTATCTGCTCCCCCTGCTCCCCCTACTC
>NZ_CAXTNP010000043.1:0-12889 GCF_964245575.1 uncultured Nostoc sp.
GGGGACTGGGGACTGGGGACTGGGAAAGAGTTTCTCAATCCCCAATCCCCAATCCCTAATCCCCAATCCCCAATATTTTAATATCCTGCTTGCTTATCTACCACATTCTGCAAGGGCTGACCGGTTTGGTAGCGTTTGAGGTTGTCGATAAATAGTTGTGCTATTCGCTCTCTGAGGCGTGGCGAAAGGGCTGAACAATGGGGGGTGATAAAGGCGTTTGGCAACGACCACAGGGGACTTTCCGGCGGCAGAGGTTCTGTAGCTACTGTATCTAATCCAGCACCCGCAATCCATCCCTCACGTAGTGCGGTGAGTAATGCGGCTTCATCTACGATCGCACCACGAGCGATGTTAATTAAGTAAGCAGACTGACGCATGGAGCGCAATGCAGTTTCATCGATCATGCCTTTAGTTTCTGGAGTTAATGGTGTAGCAATAACTACATAATCTGCTGCTGGGAGGAGCGATCGCCACTGATCAGCACCCACAATCTTGTCAAAATTTGGTAGGGGTTCGGGATGGCGGCGACTACCCCAAACTCGAACTCCAAAGGCTTTGGCACGAGATGCGATCGCTTGACCAATATTCCCAGTGCCGAGAATTAATAAAGTCGCGTCTGCCAACTCTTCGAGAAATACTCCTCTTACCCAAGTGTGTTCATCCTGCAAAGTTTGCAATTTTCGCAGATTCTTGGCGTGATAGAGCATGAATGCTAGTACAAATTCCGAAATTGGAATTGCATGAACCCCTGCGCCATTAGTGAGAATAATGTCCTTTTGCAAAAAAGTTGGTGTGAGAATGTGATTCACGCCAGCACTTGGTGACTGTTGCCAACGCAGTCTGGGTGCTGCTGTCAGTACTTTGTTAAGAGTAGAGGTTTTTAAGTAAAATCCGTTGACATAAACTTCTGCATCACTGGCATCACCATCAAAATTACCTTCACTATCCACCTCCACAACATCTATATCAGATGGTAAGTGTGGCTGAATATCAGCAATAAGATGATCGGGTAAAATTAGTTTCACCATTTGCTACTCCCTCATTTCATTTTGGATTTTGGATCGCACCTTTGGTGCGCTTCCAGCGCAACTTGGATTTTGGATTGTGCAACCTAAGCCGCAGCACCTGTTAATTATGAATTACGTTAGCGACGCGCAAAGCGAGTGCGCGAGCGTCATTACGAATTACGAATTTCTTAGTATCCTACTTCTTTGTCAACTACATTTCGTAATGGTTTACCAGCTTGGTAACGCTTCAGATTGTCGATAAATAGCGCTATTGAACGCTGTTTGCTTTTTGGTGAATGACCGGAAGTATGAGGTGTAATAAAAATGTTAGGAAGTGACCACAAAGGACTTTCTGGCGGTAGTGGTTCTGAGTTAACTGTGTCTAATGCTGCACCTGCAATCCAACCTTCTGTGAGCGCTTTTATTAATGCCGATTCATCAACTACACCACCACGAGCAATATTAATTAAATAGGCATGATTTGGGAGCGATCGCAATACAGATTCATCAATAAATTCTTTGGTTTCTGGAGTTAATGGTGTCGCAATAACTACATAATCAACCCCTGGCAGGAGCGATCGCCATTCATCAGCACCCACTACTTTATCAAAATTTGGTAGCTCTTGGGGATGACGGCGACTGCCAATAATTCTTAAGCCGAAGGGTTTAGCACGGGCGGCGATTTCTTGACCAATACCACCGGCGCCAATAATTAGCAAGGTCGCATCTGTCAACTCTTGGATGGCAAAGCCTTTTTTCCAGTGACGTTCTGCTTGTAAAGTATATAATTCCTGTAGATGCTTGGCATGAGCCAGTATATAAGCGATCACAAATTCTGCGATCGGAATCCCATGCACTCCGGCCCCATTTGTGAGGATAATATTTCTTGACAAATAAGTTGGTGTCAGGATGTGATTCACGCCTGCATTTGGTGCATGATGCCAACGTAGTGCAGGTGCTGCTTCTAATATTTTATGCAGCGTCGGACTTCTGGATAAAAACCAACTGAAATAAACTTCAGCATCGCTAGCATCCCCATCTAAATTTCCTTCAACATCTACCCTGACAATTTCTGTATCAGGTGGTAGATGAGGCTCAATGTCAGCAACGAGATCGAGCGGTAAGATCAGTTTCATGTTAAATAACCTCTTTCCTATTTACAGGAGTATCTCTAGAAATTGCTTCTGTTTCACTAATAAATAAAGTGCTATTTTTTCCTAATACGAATTTTTATAATTATTTTGAATTCTAGGAAAGTCATTAGAAACAATAATAACAACATTAAATTTAGCAGCCTCTTTCAAAAGTCAATTAGTGTCAGCTACATAATCCCCAAGAAAAAACAGGCACAATCCAAGGAACTATTTTCTCGATTTGCAGATTGTCTAACACCTCCATTAGGGATATATTATTGTTGCCTTTGGTGTGTTCAGATGTGATAGTCATGGAATTTTTAATTTGGGATTTTAGATTTTAGATTGTTCACAAATATGAATCTAAAAGCATCAAGCTTTTGATTTTAGATTTTACATTTGGTGTTTTTGCTTAATCCAAAATCCCAAATCTAAAATTGGCATTGTCATGAAGCACTCGTTAGTTGTTTCGCAAATTTTTCATTAGCGACAAATTCGCTAAAAGTACTCACGACTGGTGGCGTTAGCGGTGTCGGTTCGCTCTGTAAAGGTAGGCGTGGAAATAATAATTCAGCAGTGCGATACGCTTCTTCTAAATGAGGATATCCAGAAAACACGAAAGTTTCTATGCCCAAATTGCTATATTCCAGCATCCTAGCAACAACGGTGTCAGGATCTCCAACTAGGGCTGTACCAGCACCACCCCGCACTAATCCAATTCCTGTCCAGAGGTTGGGGCTAATCTCTAAGGTTTTTCGACTACCACTATGTAGTTGACTCATGCGCCTCTGTCCTTCAGAATCAGAACTAGCCAAGTCTTTCTGAGCTTTTGCGATCGCATCCTCATCCACATACTTAATTAGCTCATTGGCAGCATCCCAAGCCGCAGATTCGGTTTCTCGCACAATTACATGCAAGCGAATCCCAAAACTGACTGTTCTTCCTTGTTCAGCCGCCAGTCGCCGAACTTCGGCTATCTTTTGGGCTACTTGTTCTGGAGGTTCGCCCCAAGTCAGGTAAACATCTATATGTTTAGCAGCAACGCGTTTGGCAGCAGCAGATGAGCCACCAAACCACAAGGGTGGATAGGGTTTTTGAACTGGTGGGAATAGGAGTTTACCACCTTTGATATCCAGGTAGTTTCCTTTAAAATCCACTGTTTCCCCACTGACGATACCCCGCCAAACTGTGAGAAATTCATCGGTTAAATCATAGCGATCGTCATGACTAAGATGCAAGCCATCCCCAGCAAGTTGCACCGGATCTCCACCTGTCACCACATTAATCAACAATCTTCCTTTAGAAATCCGGTCAAATGTTGCTGCCATCCGGGCAGCAACACCTGGGGAAGTAATTCCTGGACGAATTGCTACGAGAAATTTCATCTGTTTGGTGACAGAGATGAAAGCAGCAGCCGTAATCCAAGCATCTTCACAAGAACTCCCTGTGGGTAACAATGCGCCCGTGTAGCCTAAATTATCCACAGCTTGGGCAATTTGCTGCAAATAATCAGGTGTGGCAACACGAGAGCCAATATCTGTGCCTAAATAGCGTCCGTCATGAGATCCAGTAGGAATAAACCAGAGAATTTGCATGTTTGTCAGGGTATGAGGGCTTTAAAGTCCGGCAATTCTATTGAGTTACCGTAGTTGTCAAGAATAAGTAAATATTTTACAGGAAATTATTTAAAAAACCAGTGTTACAAATAGTAGATTCAGGATTCATAAGGAATAACTCTCTGTGGGACTTCCAATTAAAAAAATATCTAACTTGTAGAATGCGTTAGCCAGAGGCATAACGCACCGTAACAGATTAATATAGACGGTGCGTTAACGAAACAACGCACCCTACAAATTAAGATTGGATGATTTATTTTTTGGTAGTACCTAATAATTTATAGCTGTTCCCATTGAGATGCCGTATAAAATTATATCGCCAGGTGTAGGGGCATGGCAGCCCCCATTGGTGTAAACTTAACGTAAAAGCTATATCCTGCAAGGAACTGAAGTTACTCTCTTATAGCGAAAGTTATCTGTTGATGACTAAATATAGCCAAAAATCTTTAGTGTACTTAAGTAGACTAAAGCTTGTAGCCTTGAACTAAAGTTCAAGGCGGGTAAGGAAGCCAACAGTTAAGCTATTTCTAAGCTTTTATTGACACCAATGGGCAGTGCCGTGCCCCTACGGGTGTACCTCACTTTCCAAAACCAAGGTTTTCAAGAATTAATTAAAGGGGAAATTTGTCAAAGATGGATTGTGTTACAAAAAAAGCAGGAGTATTCTAGTGTGGAACTTGAAAGCTGGTATTTTAATACTCACACTGAGTTGCATAATTGCAACTGGTATAGCAGTATATCTGATTGGCGGCATTGAACCAGCACAAATTCAAGCTTTGCTAAAATCTTCTGGTATCTGGGCACCTGTTATTTATGTTGCTTTGTACGTTGTGGCAACTATGTTAGTTTTGCCCTCAACAGTGCTAAATTTGACTGGAGGTGCAATTTTTGGCCCTTGGCTGGGTACTTTCTGGACTAGTGTTGGAGCAGTCATTGCGGCAATAATTGCCTTTATTTTTACTCGGACTATTGGACGTAAAACAGTTGCAAAACGACTAGCAGGACGCTGGCAAGCAATGGATGCTGAGGTACGGCGTGGAGGGCTTTTTTATATGTTTGCCATCCGATTAGTACCAATCATGCCCTATGGCTTGGTCAACTTTGTGGCTGGACTAACTTCGATCAGCTTTAAAGACTATGTTCTAGGTACAACACTTGGTACTGTTCCTAGTGTATTACCTTTTGTATTACTAGGTAGTTCTGGTTTGAAAGCAGTCAAAACAGGCGATTTTTTACCGCTAGTACTCGCCTTGGGCTTAACTGGAAGCCTGGTAGCAGGGTCTACTTGGTATCGTCATCGTCGGACTTTTCCCAAAAAAGCTGTAGAAAGCCTTAAAGAATCAGATTCAGATTACATAAATCCAAAAAATAAATAAATTATCGGAATGGGACTTGAATCTTGCTAGGTATACTAAGAACCAAACCTTTACGATCGCAAGCAGTCTGTCAGCTTGGCTGTTCAAAATTAAACGAGATTCTTAGATGCGACCAAAGTATTCATTGATTGTTCCAATTTATAACGAAGAAGAAATTATTCCTGAACTATACCGCAGACTGAGTGCAGTAATGAATCGGCTCGATGGTGTTGTCGAATTAATTTTTATCAATGATGGTAGCCGCGATCGCTCCCTACAACTACTGCGACAACTCCATCAAAAAGACCCGCGTATTTGCTATCTGAGCTTTGCTCGTAACTTTGGTCACCAAATTGCAGTTACTGCTGGTCTGAATTTTGTCCGGGGTCAAGTTATCATCATCCTTGATGCTGACTTACAAGATCCACCAGAACTAATCCCCGACATGATTGAAAAATGGCGACAGGGCTATCAAGTCGTCTACGCTCAACGCACTCAACGCCTCAAGGAAAGATGGTTTAAGCGTTTTACTGCCTACTTTTTTTATCGCATCCTCAAAAAGCTTGCAGATGTAGAGATTCCTACTGATACTGGTGATTTTTGTTTAATGGATCGCCAGATCGTAGATATTCTCAATTCTATGCCAGAACGTACCCGCTATATTCGTGGTCTGCGTTCTTGGGTTGGCTTTCAGCAAACAGCAATTCGGTTCGAGCGCAACCCCCGCTTTGCTGGGGAAGTTAAATACACTTTCAGCAAATCCTTGGTGCTTGCCATCAATGGTCTAGTATCTTTTTCAATAGTGCCACTGCGATTATCAACTTACTTAGGGTTAGTAGCGGCGGCGGCGGCCATCTTCATGGCTTTATTAGTCTTGTATTGGCGTCTTTTTATCCCCCATTCGCCGGTAAGCGGGTTTACGATTATTTTGATGGCAATCTTCTTTCTCGGATCTGTGCAGTTAGTCAGTGTTGGCATCTTAGGCGAATATATAGGGCGGATCTATGAAGAAGTTAAAGCTAGGCCCCTCTATACTTTGGCAGAGGTAGGGGGTTTTTATCACAAGTCTTCCAACTCAACGAGCAATTCTGACAAACTAGATAATTTAGAAGATCCTACTATTCAAAATCTAGACAAGTATTGACCTAAGAAAGGCAGTGTTTCGACTACGCTCAACAACCGGACAGTTCTTGCTGGAGACAGGAGGGGTAACAGCCTGTGTAGCCCAAATTATCTACAGCTTGGGCAATTTGTTGCTTTTGATTCATTTTTACTGACTGACTATTTCCGGCGATTACCTACGACACAGTAAGCGATCGCAGTTGCTGGAGTTAACTTAGCCAAAAACTTTGACATATTTTCGCCTCATGGAAAATTACTGGGTATTGCATTGTAGCAAGCTCTATGCAAAGATAATTCTACTAAAGTACGGTAAGTCGATAGAAGTATCGTATTTAGTTAAAATTGATGCTGTCAAAATATAGCTGATTACAAATTAGTGTTTTCAGTTAATGTTAATTGGCAAATAATAACTTTCATCAAAATCAAGCTTTAGTCAATGTCAGTAGCCATTGATTAACTTTGTACAGCATAACAAAAAAACGCCATTACGATGTCTAAAAAGTATCAGTTTATATAGCATGTGTTTGAGTTTTACTTAAAAAAAAATCTTTTCTAAAGCAGTAAATGTCTCATATAAGACGTTTATAGAATTCTTTCAAGCGTCAGAATTAATAGCTGACTGCGAATTTTTGGTTGTCAATCTAATTGCTTAGTACTGGTTTCGATATTTTTCAGAAATTTGTACTTTTATAACCAAAAAACTTTTGCTAAGTCTATAATCTAATGTTTTCGCAAAAACATTTTGATCGAGGATTTATCTTGGTTTGTCTGTCTAATTGAGAGCTAGTTTATTCGTGTTTAAGGTTGAGGAGTTAAGGAGTCATGTCGAATTTTCGCTGGAATTATAGATCCATAGTGTTCCTGGTTTTGTTGCTAGATATTCTAGCTATCCTGGTTTTTTATCCAGCCAAAAGTCAGGCTGAACTGCCCAAATCTGATGTATCTACGACTGAAGTAGAACAAAACAAAGCGCCAGAAGCAGTTGTCAATCAAACAGTAGACACTTCAATTACACCAGTCACTCGTAAAAAAGCTCCAAATGATCTCCGAGATCGAGTAACACCTGTCTCGCAATTGTTGCAAGTTTCACCGCCAAGTAACAAAAAAGCTCCAAATAATCCAGCAGGACAAACAACATCCGTCTCGCAACTGTCAGATGTTAAGCCGACAGATTGGGCATTTCAAGCATTACAGTCTCTAGTTGAGCGCTACGGTGTAATTGCGGGATATACAGATAGCACATTTAAAGGAGATCGTTCCCTAACGCGCTATGAATTTGCAGCTGGGTTGAATGCAGCTTTAGATCGCCTCAATGAACTAATAGCGACTTCAACGGCAGATTTAGTCAAACGCGAAGACTTGGATACCATCAAAAAACTACAAGAACAATTTTCTCCAGAACTGGCTCAACTTCGGGGACGCGTAGATAACTTGGAAGCGCGAACTGCGAATTTAGAAGGAACTCAGTTTACGACCACAACCAAACTTATAGGTCGAGCTCAGATTGTCCTTGGCGAACTTATAGCAGGCAATAACGTCGTCAGCAAGACACCAGCACCTCACAATGCCACACTTCAAGGCTTAGCTTCTTTACGGTTAAACACCAGTTTTAACGGTAAAGATTCACTAGCTATGACAATAGGAGGTGGAAGTATTGAATCATTGGGACAAACAAGAGCTGGATTATTGGGAACTTATGAGGGGAGAACTGCTGATAACGCCAATATTAGTTTTCCACGCAATACTCTTATTCTTAGTGGTCTTCGCTATCGGTTTCTACCTTTTCCAAATACCCAAGTTAACATTTATCCCTTGTCTGACGGAGCTAGTGAGATAGGTCTTTCTGGTCCGGTTAACCCATATTTTGAATCGTCTTTTGCGACTGGTGCTAATGGAATTTCACGATTCTCACGGCGGTCTTTGGTCTATAACTATGGAGATAGCGGCCCCGGAATTGCCATACTCCAGGGATTAGGCAAACAGGTTCAATTCGGGATAGCGTACAGCGCACCAAACGGTAACAATCCCACAGCTAATAATGGCTTATTTACAGGCAGGTATTTAGCTTTAGCACAGTTGATATACTACTCCAGTAATAGGAATTTTCGGGTGGCTGCAACTTATGTTAATACCTATAGTCCACCAAGGACACTAGGTTTTAATGGGACAAATTTCGGTCCAGCAGTCGGGAGTAACTTGGTAAACAGCACCGTGCCTGAAGTAGCAACTCTAGGCAACCTTTATGGTTTACAGGCCTTCTATCAAGTTAATTCCAAGTTCGCGATTAATGCGTGGGTAAGTTATGCAGCACACCGCTATTTGGGGCGCGGAGATGGCGAAGCTATGGATTGGGCGGTAGGACTGGCATTCCCGGATCTTTTTAGTGAAGGTGCTCTAGGGGGGGTTTTAGTTGGTATGGAGCCAAAACTCATCAGTCTTAGTAAGAATGTAGATTTGGGAGCTGGCGCGGGACAAGCCGATAAAGATACTTCCCTGCATGTTGAAGCATTCTACCAATATAAAATCGGAGATAATATTGAGGTTACACCGGGTTTGATCTGGATTACTGCACCGGATTCAAATGCCAGCAATCCTGATAGTTTATTTGCTTGGGTTCGTACTGTCTTTAGGTTTTAACCTTTGACAGAAATCAGTGAACAGTCAACAGTTATCAGTTACCCTGCGTATTTAAACCGCAGTTTAAGTAAAACGGCGTGAATAATTAAAGGTTTGTAGTAAGGACTTCAGTCTTCAAATAAGGACTGAAGTCCTTACTACGAACTCGATTACAATAATTTTACATTGCTTAACATAGTTTGATTTATTCGCACCGACTTACTTATCAAAACTTTTAACTGTTTACTGATAACTGTATATAGTGGGGGACTTAAACCGCAGTTGATCAAAACTTTGCTTACGCTGGTTTAATCGAAAAGTCTGGGGATTATTGAGTCTTAAGGGAGCGATCGCTAAAAGTAGCTAAAACTGGCACTTTCACTCTTGCTCAAACTCTGAAAAATATTGGTTGATGCCTTGAGCCGGAATGGGATTCCTTGCTCTGGTTTGGAAAACTTTATTTAACTACGGCAAATTTATCAAAATTAAGCACTTTGTGTACTCACATTGAGTAAACCCACAAAACACCACAAAAAGCAAGACTATTGGGAAATATAATAAAATTTATTGACATAAGTTTACGTTTAAATTTATTTGTTAAAAAGCTTGCTTTTTGTCGAAAACTGTGAAAAGCTTTGTTATATTACAAACTACGGTTAATCTATCAAGATAATGTAGTTGTAGATGCCAATCTGATGGTAACCTGCCTTAACAAGTTGTGGGGGTTTAAGTCAAGAGCCTGTAGAGGCACTGTTGTTTTGTGTCGGGGTTAAATCCCCGTTACAAAACGTAATTGCGAATTGCGATGTTAAGTAGATAGGCAAACAGATTTATAAGTATTTTGCAGCATTGATGGGGTGAAGACTTGATGCTTGAGACTTTGTCGATGGAGGGGAAATTGTAGATGCTGAAGACGTTAACAACCGATTTTGAACTCGATTTAGAAGGCGATGTGCTTGTGATTGGAGGAGGGCCAGCTGGAACTTGGGCGGCATGGAGTGCTGCATCAAGTGGAGCTAGGGTGATTCTCGTAGACAAAGGATATTGTGGTACAACTGGATGTGCTGCTGCATCTGGCAATGGTGTGTGGTATGTGCCACCTGACCCAGAAGCACGAGAAACAGCAAAGGCAAGTCGGGAATCGTTGGGTGGGTTTTTATCCGATCGCAACTGGATGGATCGGGTACTGAATCAGACCTATGTCAACGTTAATCAGTTAGCAGAATGGGGTTATCCCTTCCCTACCGACGATGAAGGTAAACCCTATCGGCGATCGCTGCAAGGGCCGGAATATATGCGGCTGATGCGGCGGCAAATTCAACGAGCAGGAGTCAAGATTTTAGACAACAGTCCCGCCTTAGAATTACTGGTAGATGACGATGGTGCTGTTGCTGGTGCAACAGGTGTAAACCGTCAAACTGGTGAGAAATGGGTAGTGCGATCGCAGTCCACAATTATCGCAACAGGTGGCTGTGCATTCTTGAGTAAAGCGTTAGGATGCAACGTCCTGACAGGGGATGGTTATCTAATGGCGGCTGAAGCAGGTGCCGAGATGTCGGGTATGGAATTTTCTAATGCTTATGGCATCTCTCCCGCCTTTTCTTCAGTTACCAAAACCCTGTTTTATAATTGGGCAACCTTCACCTACGAAGACGGTACTGTGATTCCGGGGGCAAGTTCTCATAGACGGTCAGTAATTGCCCAGACATTACTACAACAGCCAGTTTACGCCATCATAGACAAAGCAGCAGAATCAATGCGGGCATCTATGCGTTTAGCACAGCCCAACTTCTTTTTACCCTTTGACCGTGCAGGTATCGATCCATTTACTCAACGTTTCCCCGTCACCTTGCGCCTAGAAGGAACTGTACGCGGTACGGGGGGAATTCGGATTGTTGATGAGACTTGTACGAGTTCTGTACGGGGACTGTATGCGGCGGGAGATGCCGCTACACGCGAACTAATTTGTGGCGGATTTACTGGCGGTGGTAGTCATAATGCGGCTTGGGCAATATCTTCTGGCTATTGGTCGGGGAAATCGGCTGCTGAATATAGCCGTAGTTTCGGAGAACACAAAACTCAACGACGAGTTAAGGGTGTTGGAGAGGTAGTATTACAAAGTGGGAGCGATCGCTCCTTAGCAACTGATGAAGTAATTCAGGCAGTCCAAGCCGAAGTATTTCCCTACGAAAAGAACTATTTCCGTACAGAACAAGGCTTAACCGAGTCTTTGGGTAAGCTAAATCATCTTTGGCAAGAACTCCGCAGTAGCCAGGTAACATCAGATAAAGAGCTAATCCGGGCGCGAGAAGCTGCGGCGATGGTAGCCACAGCACGATGGATGTACAGCAGTGCCATTGAACGTAAAGAAACTCGTGGTATGCACAAACATCAAGACTATCCAGAAGTTGATGCGAATCAGCAACATCACCTAATTAGTGGCGGATTAGATCGAGTCTGGGTAAAGAGTCAGCCTTTACAGAGTACAGAAAAGTCTTTATCTAAAATAGGAGCAGCAGTGTGATTGAGTTGGTCAGCGAATCGCGGTGCATAAAATGTAATATCTGCGTGAATATTTGTCCAACCAACGTGTTTGACAGAGTACCAAATGCACCGCCAACCATTGCCCGACAGAGTGACTGTCAAACCTGTTATATGTGCGAATTGTATTGTCCAGTTGATGCGCTTTATGTTGCTCCAGAGAGCGATGTAACGACTTCAGTTAACGAAGCAGAATTGGCAGAAGTTGGGCTACTGGGTAGTTATCGGGAAAACATCGGTTGGGGACATAAACGCACTTCAACAGCAAAAGCCGATCAAACATTCCAGATTTTGAAGCAGATGAAATAATGCGACGGAGAAAATAGTCATGCTGTCGTTCAAAGTAGGAACAGGTTCTATCAGTAAAAATAAATTTACTTCAAGATTATCAACTTCAGTGGCTTGTGTCCTACTGCTACTAACTACAGCATGTAGTCAAGGCGAAACTAAATCTGCTCAATCCATTGAGGCTGTTAATGTCAATAACACTGATGTTTCCAATAACATTTCTACCCTACGAATAGGTTATGTAGGTAGTTCAGAACCTACAGGAGCACTTGGTTGGGCAAAGAAGAAGGGAATATTAGAGCGTGAGTTGCAAAAAGTGGGATTTAAAAACATTACTTTTGCCAGGTTTCCTAACGGGCCGGATCTAAATGAAGCGCTTGTTGCCGGACAATTAGATGTTGGTTCTTTAGGTGATACACCAGCCATAGTTTTGAGAGCAAGGGGTCAGAAAACCCGACTGCTGCGGATCAGTCAATTTAATACAACCGCCTGGTTAGTAGCAAAAAAGAATGGCCCGCGATCGCTTGCTGAACTTAAAGGTCAAAAAATAGCTACCCAAAAAGGTTCTTATATGCATCGATATCTGCTGGGTCTATTAGCTGAAGCTAAAATTCCCAAGGATGTAAAAGTTGTCCACTTGATGACTACTGAGGCAAAAGCGGCTTTAGAACGTGGTGATGTAGCAGCTTATGCAACCTCAAGCGATCTAGGGCCTTTTCTGAAATCACAAGGGTTTCCAGTGATTGATTCTTCGGCGAATCATAAGGGTTTATCTGGAACATCATTAGTTATAGCGACCGAAAGCTTTCTGGCGAAACAGCCTGATTTCCCCCAGAAATTTAATGCAATTCTCACAGAAGCAGCCAAGGATTTAAAAGCTAATTCTGAAGAATATTATCAGTATCATGCTCAAACTACTAAATATCCCCTCAATATCATTAAAGTATCGTTACCGCTCAAACAAATATCAGAAGAACCATTACCAGCCCAGGGCGTGAAACTTTTAGAAGGGACAAAGAAATTTTTAGTCTCGCAGGGTTTGGCAAAGTCGGACTTTAAATTAACTGATTGGGCTGTTAAAGAAAAATAGGGAGTGGAGAGTGGGGGAGATAAGGAGGCAGAAATCAGTAACTTTTCTGAACAAGAAAAACAAATTTCTGTAATTAAGTCTTTCAAAGGTGCAACTTCCAGGCTCAAAGGCTCAACTTCCA
>NZ_CAXTNP010000043.1:12989-35281 GCF_964245575.1 uncultured Nostoc sp.
GCTCAAAGGCTCAACTTCCAAGCTCAAAGGCTTCCTAGTTCCCTCCTAACCAATAATTCCTTGATGGTACAGAGCAAGTATCTGTGGAATCAATCTAAAATCGAAAATCTAAAATCCAAAATTGTTTAATCAATTTGAAAATTCAAATAAAATGCTATGACTATTGCACTAGACCGTCCACAGAAAACTAAGTCTGCTCAAATTCGGGAAAAACTGGGTTATCCGATCATCGATACTGATGTACATACCCAAGAATTTCCCCCAGCATTCTTAGACTATTTAGAGCAAGTTGCTGGAACTGCGATCGCACAACGTTTTCAAGAACACTTACCCGGTGCATCTCGCTCTAAATGGTTCAACCAATCTTGGGATGAACGCCGCACTTACCGCACCGCCCGCCCTCCGTTTTGGACTCGTCCCACTAACGATCCCTTAAATTTAGCTACCGTTAGTTTGCCAAAGTTGCTGCACGAACGCTTACAAGAAGCAGGTACAGACTTTGCCGTTGTGTACCCCAACTTGGCAACAATGGCACCACACATCGGTCATGAAGAGATGCGGCGGGCTGTTTGTCGTACAGCGAATACTTACCATGCTGATATTTTCCGTCCTTATAGCGATCGCTTAACACCCATAGCCGCCATCCCCATGCATACGCCCGAAGAGGCGATCGCAGAGTTGGAATATGCGGTGAAAGTGCTGGGACTCAAAGCAATTCAAATCCCCGGACATATCCGCCGCCCGATTCCCGCGTTCGAGAAGTACGGTGAAGAAGTAGCCAACGAAGCCATCTGGATTGATACCTTTGGCTTGGATAGTAAGTATGATTACGATCCCTTCTGGGCGAAGTGCGTAGAACTTAAAGTTGTACCCACCACTCACTCTTCCGGTATGGGTTGGATCAATCGGCGTTCCATTAGCAATTACCAATACAACCATATTGGTCACTTTGCATCGGCTGGAGAAGCACTGTGTAAATCTCTATTCTTTGGTGGTGTAACTCATCGCTTCCCCACACTCAAGTTTGCCTTTTTAGAAGGAGGTTCAGCTTGGGGTGCTAGTTTGTACACCGATTTGATTTGGCACTGGGATACCCGCAATAAAGACCATTTGGTAGAAAATAACAATCCTGCCAATGTTAATTATGAAGAACTGCTAGAACTATATACCCGTTATGGTGGTGAATTAGTACATGGTCGTCTGGATCAACTAGGCAGTGGTTTAGGTTTCCACGCTGACTTAATATCTCCCTTAGAGCCAGGTGATTTGGATGAATTTGCTGTTGCGGGAGTTACCAAGCCAGAGGATATCCGCGATCGCTTCTTGAATCACTTCTACTTCGGTACAGAATCAGATGATACCCGTGTAGCTCAAGCTTTTAACCGTAAAGCTAATCCTTATGGCGACCGTGTTAAAGCCTTCTTGGGTTCCGATTCCGGTCACTGGGATGTACCTGATATTACTGCGATCGCCGCTAATACCTATTCAATGGTAGAACGCAAGATTATCACCGAAGAAGATTTGCAATATTTCCTGTCAATTCATCCCTTGGAGTTGTACACCAGCCTGAATCGTGACTTCTTCAAAGGTACGGCTGTCGAGAAAACCGCAGATGAATTTTTGGCTGGGAAAGGCATTAGGGAGTAGACAATACGGTTCGGTTTAAGAGACGCGATAAATCGCCGTCTCTACAAAGGATTGATTCTTGTAAAGACGGCGATTTATCGCGTCTTTGCCAATGCCTATAAACATTTGATGAGGGTAAACTATCATGACGATCGCTCTAGACCGCCCACAAAAAACCAGGTCTGCTCAGATTCGGGAAAAACTTGGTTATCCGATCATTGACACCGATGTACATACCCAGGAATTTGAACCAGCAGTCTTGGATTATTTAGAGCAAGTTGGTGGAACTGCACTTGTCGAACGTTTCAAAGAGAATTTACCAGGATCTTCCCGTTTTAAGTGGTATAAGCAAACTTGGGAAGAACGTTTTGCTTATCGCAGCAATCGCCCTAACTGGTGGGGTCGTCCCACAAAAAATACTTTGAATTTGGCTACCATTAGCTTGCCCAAGTTACTGCATGAGCGTTTGGAAGAAGCAGGTACAGACTTTGCCATTGTATATCCCAACTTGGCAACAATGGCCCCGAATATCGGCAACGAAGAAATGCGGCGGGCTGTTTGTCGGGCAGTTAACACCTACCATGCTGACATTTTCCGTCCCTATAGCGATCGCTTAACACCCATCGCCGCCATTCCCCTGCACACTCCCGAAGAAGGGATTGAAGAATTGGAATATGCAGTGAATGTTCTCGGACTCAAAGCAATTCAAATTCCTGGTTACGTCCGTCGTCCAATTCCTGCCTTTGAAAAGTATGGCAAAGAAGTGGCTAACGAAGTGGTTTGGATTGATAACTTTGGTTTAGATAGCCAGTATGATTACGATCCATTTTGGGCTAAGTGCGTAGAACTGAAAGTTGTACCCACAACTCATGCTTCTAGCCAAGGTTGGACAACTCAGCGTTCTGTCACCAACGCCCAGTACAATCACATTAATCACTTTGCCTTTGCAGCAGAAGCATTATGCAAATCGCTGTTCTTTGGTGGAGTTACCCGCCGCTTCCCACAATTAAAGTTTGCCTTCTTAGAAGGTGGTTCAGCTTGGGGTGCTAGTCTATACGCTGATATTATTTGGCACTGGGAAACCCGCAACAAACAACATTTGTTGTCAAATAACAATCCTGCCATTATTGACAAGGAAGCACTGGTAGAGTTGTATACTCGTTACGGTGGCGAACTTGTAGATGGACGCTTAGATAAAATTGGTGACGGTTTAGGATTCCACCATCAACTATTGGCTCCAGAAGATCCAGGCGAACTCGATGAATTTGAACTCGCAGGAATAGAGAAGCCAGAAGATGTGCGCGATCGCTTCTTGAATCATTTCTACTTCGGTACGGAATCAGACGATACCCGTGTATCTCAAGCATTTAATCGGGCAGCTAATCCCTTTGGCGATAGAGTTAAAGCCTTCTTAGGTTCCGATTCCGGTCACTGGGATGTGCCTGATATCACCGCCGTTACTGCCAACGCCTACTCAATGGCAGAACACGAAATCATCACCGAAGAAGACCTCCGCTACTTCCTCTCAATCCATCCCTTGGAGTTGTACACCAGTCTCAATCAAGACTTCTTCAAGGGTACAGGTGTTGAGAAAGCCGCAGATAAATTTCTAGCGACTGGGGACTAGGGGCTGGGGACTAGTACCGCAAGGCGGAAGTCAAAAGTCAAAAGTCAAAAGTCAAAAAGCTTATAGGACAGACTTTTTGGCGATTTGGAATGGGTGGTTTTTTTACGCCGTGCTGTACTAGGGGGATAAAGAGAATAATCCATGCCCAGTCACCAATCCCCAATACCCAGTCACCAATTCCCCCCTTTACAACGTTCCATGTTCCATTTCCTCTGTTCACTTGTAGCGTGGGCCTTGCCCACTCTACATTTCTCCTAAATTCTGCGTCTGATTGCTGCCTACTGCTGAAACAAAACCAAGGATGATTTGATTATGGTGCTAGATATTACAAAACCAAAGGATTACATTGACCTAGCAGCTTCTCTATCCAAGGAACTTGCTCAATCCGCAGTTGAACGGGATGCCCAAGCCGGAGTTCCAGAAGAGGAAATTAATAAACTACGTGAGAGTGGACTGCTACCACTGATTGTTCCTAAGCAATATGGTGGAATTGGTGCAACTTGGATTGATGCCTTAAAAATTGTCAGAAAGCTATCAAAAGCAGATGGTTCAATTGGTCAGTTGTATGGTAATCATCTCAATTTGACAGCTTTGGGTCACGTTTCCGGTACGCCATCCCAAAAAGAAAAATATTATAGAGAAACTGCTAAGAATAACTTATTTTGGGCAAACGCCATTAATACGCGGGATACAAGGCTAAAAATTAACCCAGAAGGCGATAATTTTCGTGTTAATGGTGTTAAAAGTTTTGGTACGGGTATTTCCGTTGCAGATTTGCGGGTATTCTCGGCTTTAGAAGATGGCGTAGAATTGCCCTTTATATTTATAATTCCTAAAGACAGAGAAGGGTTAGTTTCCAATCAAGATTGGGACAATATTGGGCAACGTCGCACTGATAGCAGTAGTTATACATTTAACAATGTTCTAGTAGAGAAAGATGAGATTTTGGGCCCATCCAATCCCCCTGATAGTGCCTTCTCAACTTTTCTTGGCATTATTGCCCAGCTAACAAAAACCAACGTTTATCTGGGAATTACTAAAAAAGCCTTCGCCGCCGCTCGTGAGTACACTAAAACTACTACTAAACCGTGGATTACATCAGGCGTAGATAGTGCTACTCAAGACCCATATATTCTGCATCATTACGGAGATTTTTGGGTAGAAATTCAAGCTGCGATCGCTCTAGCTGACCAAGCAGCCGAGAAGGTGCAAGCAGCATGGGAAAAGGATGCAGAACTCACTCATCAAGAGAGAGGAGAAGTAGCGATTGCAGTTTCCGCTTCCAAGGCATTAGCTACCCGTGTAGGTATAGATATTACCAACCGCATCTTTGAAGTTACGGGAACTCGTGCCACTGCAACTAAATATGGATTTGACCGTTACTGGCGGGATTTGCGAACCTTTACCCTCCACGATCCTGTGGACTACAAATTGCGAGCGATCGGCGATTGGGTACTTAACGATCAGCTACCCGTAATTACGCAATATTCTTAGGGCATTGGTTATTTCTCTTTCCACCTTAAGAGCCTTTCCTACTCCCTCATCCATACAGACGCGATTCATCGCGTCTGTACATGCTCCTTAATCCAAAATTGATATGACTCAACTAAAAACACTTCCTACCTACGACCCAAGTTTATTTGAGGGAGCCGCAGAGGGCTACGCTCAATATAGAACCAAATACCCACCGATTGTATTCGACAAACTAGCGGAAATATTTAATCTCAATGGTCAAGGACGACTCCTTGATTTGGGTACTGGGGCAGGATTAATTTCAATTCCTCTACGAACCAGATTTGAGGAAGTTGTTGCGATCGATCCCGATCCAGAAATGATTGCAGAAGCTAAACGACAAGCAGCAGCAGTCAGAGCAAATAATATTACTTGGTTAGAACAAGGAGCAGAGTTAATCGACTCTAGTTTAGGGAAATTTAAATTAACCACTATTGGTAGAGCCTTCCACTGGATGGAACGCGAATTAGTCCTTGAGAGCCTTTATGAATTACTTACTGATGATGGTGGACTAGCACTGCTTCAGACTGGTGACAACCCTTGGGAAAGCAATCTACCTTGGAAACAAGCTGCTGTTGGAGTAGTAAAGAAATGGTTAGGTGATAAGCGGCGGACTGGACAACGAGGACAAGGTACTCGCAAGCCAGTCGATCCTCCCCATGAAGTCGTAATTGCCAATTCGGCTTTTGCTCGTCAAGAAACCTATGAAGTGCCATTTGAAAAAGCTTGGACTGTCGATAGCTATCTCGGCTACCTATACACTACAGCCTTCTCTCTGAAAATTTTCTATGGCGATAACGCTCCAGCATTTGAAACGGATCTCAAAGAAGCGCTACTAGCAGTTGAGCCATCTGGACATTTTACAGAAGAACTCAAAGCTACAATTCTAGTCGCTTGGAAGCACTAGTACCGCAGGGCGGAAGTCAGCCTCTTCCCTACGGGACGCTGCGCGAACGGGGAAGTCAAAAGTTTTGTATATCAAGGCTTTTGTAAGTTTTAAAATGGTGGCTTGATTGACGCCGCGCTGTACTAGCAAAATTGAACACGAACAAGACAGAATTTCACTCACAAGTTTCAATCTTCCAATAGCACCATATTGGAGTGGGATTTTCTCACTCCAGTTCCTAAATTTTCCCTGCTAACTATTAAACTTTCAGTTCATTGAGTCGTTGCGGGGTGGGTAATACCCACTCTCTTACCTAATTTAATAAATAATTTTAATTTTAAAAAAATTATTTATTAAATTTTAAATTTTAAATAACTTAGTAAATAAGATTTTTTGTTTTTTACATTGCAATTAATCATCATTGTTCTAACCACCTAGAGGGAAATTAATAAAACAACTCATGCCAGCTTTAAAAGGAAAGTTTGAATTCAGAAAAAGCCAGAAAACAACACGTCGTTCCTTGTTGTTTGCTCTCGGTTACTGCTTAATGCTATCGACGACCTTATCAAGTTGTAGTGAAGCAAAAAATAACACTCAGCAGTCGGCAGCTTCCCCTGAGTCGGTAGTTTCATCTAGCACTACAGAGAAGTCAACAGAGAAGCAAGTAGTACGGATTGTGCGTTCAAAACAACTTACCGCTTTGGCAGTTTTAGAAAAGCAGGGTTCCTTAGAAAAGCGATTAGAGCCTCTAGGTTTTAAAGTACAGTGGCCTGAGTTTGCTGCTGGGCCACAACAGCTAGAAGCCTTGAATGCAAATGGACTGGATATCGCATCTACAGCCGAATCGCCTCCTGTATTTTCACAAGCAGCAGGAGCGCCTCTTGTTTATCTAGCTACTACACGCCCTAGTGGTAAAGCTATTTCACTTTTAGTTCCTGTAAACTCACCGATTAAAAGTGTTAGCGATTTAAAGGGCAAAAAAGTAGCTTTCCAGAAAGCCTCTATCGGTCACTACTTATTAGTTAAGGCATTAGAAGATGCGGGATTGAAACTGAGTGATGTCCAATCAGTTTTTCTACCGCCGCCAGATGCAAATGTGGCATTCAGTCAGAACAAGGTGGATGCTTGGTATATTTGGGAGCCATTCGCTACCAGAAATGTACAAAATAAAATAGCTCGTGTTTTAGCAGATGGTGGTAAGTTGCGGGATACTGGCAACTTTTACTCAACCTCACGCCAGTTTTATCAGGCTCATCCTGATGTAATTAAAGTGTTTCTAGAGGAGCTAGAAAAGGCAGAAATGTGGACTAAGGATCATCCCAAAGAAGTAGCACAACTGCTTGCTCCTGTAACTCAGCTAGATCCACCTACTTTAGAAATAATGCATAAGAAATATGACTATGGGCTGCTACCGATTACAGAGAAAACCATTACCAAGCAACAAGAGGTTGCAGATAAGTGGTACAGCTTAGGACTTATCCCCAAAAAAGTGAATGTTAGAGATGGTTTTTTGACGCCTGAAGAGTACGGCAAAATTACTCCCTCAGAGGTGTTAGCGAATAAGTAGTTATCCCAAGAATCAACTAAAATACAGGAGAATGTGATGGCGACCTTAACTTTGACAGAGGTTAAAATTAGGTCTATTGATGCTCCTTTGGGAGCCATAGTTACCAATCTTGATGCCAGTCAACCTATTGCACCTGAAGTCATATTACAACTTAAGCAAGCTTTGCGCGATCGCCACATCTTAATTTTCAAAGACCAAAAGCTCTCTGATCAAGAACTTTTGAACTTCGCTTTATACTTTGGCGCACTCTTTGTACCATCTGATGAAACTCCAGTATTGGCTTCTAAACCAGGAGAAACTCCGGTGGTAATTCCGATTTCTAATGTCGATGGTGGCTACACCGGTACTGGAGAATTAACTTTCCATTCTGACCACAAATGGACTCCCACTCCATCTAGTGGTTCGCTTCTTTATGCTTTGGAAATACCTTCTCAAGGTGGAAATACTTATTGGTTAAATACTAATTTAGCCTATGAGGCATTAGATGAAACCACCAAAGAACGGATTGCAGATTTACAGCTAATTACTTATAACCCATTTTTGCAAGACCGGAATGCACCCCGCTCTTTGTATCGTTTAGACAAGAGTATTCCTTTAATAAGTCCGATCTTTCCCCATCCTTTAGTTAGGACACATCCAGAGAGTGGTAAAAAGCATCTTTACTTAGATGCCGCTACAGAAGTGGAAATTGTCGGATTAGAGCCGGAAGAAGGATTTAAATTGGTTGAACAGTTACGTAAGCATTTAAATCAACCCAAGTTCTACTACCAACATAAATGGTCTATAGGTGATATTGTCTACTGGGATAATCAAGCTACCTTGCACTACCGTCAAGCATTTGATCCGAATGAGCGAAGGGTCTTGAAACGGGTTAGCCTTGCAGGTAGTCGTCCATTTTAACCTCTATATCTGAAGTAGAGATGCAAGAAATTGCATCTCTAAAAAGCTAGAGTTATAAGTAAAATTTATCTGCAATATTTTTTAAACAGGACAAGACAAAAAGCTTGAAGAACTACGTTTAATTATTTTAAAGTAACTATAGTAAACAATATATTATTTCTTTTTAAAAGTATAAATATATTTGTTATTGCTTCCCTAAAACAACTATATAAATTTTATTGAGTAATTATATTTTTGCTAAAAATAGTGTTTATAAATACTTCATTTAGAACAATAAACTAGATAATATATAGACGATAATTGATAGTTAAAAACATTCATAACTAGCTTGAAAACTACATTAATCAAACTATTAAAAGTTTGATTAATGTAGTTTTCATGAAAGATTGATTAAGCCTGGAGTTAAAAAAATGTTTAGCAAGACTCTAAAAAATAATTCGACACTAATCAGTAAAATTGCATTATTTGTAATGCCTGGTTTTTTCGCTTTATCTACCACTTTAATAAGTTGTACGTCACTCAGCAATAATACAAATAATGCAGCTGGCACTAAAGCAGAGACAGCAGCAACAAAAGCTATTACTTTTAAAACAAAAGTGCTGCGAATGGGGTATCAAAGCTCTGGTGATTTAGTTAGAGTGACAGGAATTTTAGAAAAACGTTTGGAACCCTTGGGTGTAAAAGTTGAGTGGGCGCAATTTGCCCAAGGGCCGCAACTCATGGAAGCGATGAATGTCGGTAAAATTGATGTTGGTTTAGTTGGAGAAACTCCTCCCATTTTTGCCCAAGCGGCTGGTGCCAGGATCGTCTATCTTGCTGGTAGAAGAATTACTGCTACTTCAGGTAAAGGGAGTGCGATCGCAGTTCCTAAAGGTTCTCCAATTAAAACTTTAGCTGATATCAAAGGTCAAGAAGTCGTCTTTCAAAAAGGTTCTGCTTCTCACTATTTTATTATCAAAGCTTTAGAAGAAGTAGGCTTAAAATATAGTGATATTAGAGTTTTGAGTATGCCCAATGTCGAAGCCCGTGGTGCATTTATTCAGGGCACTATTCAAGTTTGGGTAACTGGTGATCCTCACTTAGCTTTGGTAGAAAAACTCCACGGTGCGCGTGTACTGCGAGATGCCACAAATATTGGAACCCCAGGCGGATATTATGTGGGAACACGCGAGTTTGCTAAGGCAAATCCTGAATTACTTCGGATTATCTTGGAAGAAATTGATAAAAACGGTCAATGGGCAGAAGCAAATCGTAAAGAGGTAGCCAAACTCATAGCACCGGTACTTAAAATTGATCTACCCATTCAAGAAATAATTTCTGGACGCGCTAATTATCGAATAAAAGGAATTACTCCAGAGTTGATGAAAGCTCAACAAAGTGTTGCAGATTTATTTTATAACGAAAAAATATTACCCAAAAAGATTGATGTTCAAGAAGCATTGCTCACCCCTCAAGAATATGCAGCTATTACTCCACCAACACTGATAAGTGAAAAGTAGAGAATAATCAAATATGAAGTTTGTTTTTTTAAACAAACTAGAATACCAATTTCCTAAATGCAAAAGGAGATTTGCTGAATTAGCATAATCTCAATTTTTAATCATAAATTGGTGTTTTAGGAGGTTTAAATAGCAACTTCCTATTATCTTACTTGCTGAAAGAAAGTAAGACTGACAACGTAAAAGCTAAAACTTACAAGGAAAATCACAACTCATGATCAAGCCATTTCAACCACAACGCCGTACAGTTTTAAAGCGTATTGTCCAATATTCAGTACTCGGACTGTTTACTTTATCATCTTCCTTGGTGGGTAGCCTTGTGCAAAGCACCCAAGCGCAGACAGCCAAAGTAATTAACTTGGCGTATCAAGCTTCTGGTGATATTGTCAAGTCCAAAAAAGCTGTTGAGCCACGTTTCAAAGCATTGGGTATAACCGTGAATTGGGTTGGGCCATTTGCAGCAGGGCCGCAATTGATAAAAGCGCTGAATGAAGGTAAAGTGGATATCGGTACTCTCGGAGAGACACCTCCAATATTTGACCAAGCCGCACGCCCAGGCCTCATCCCTGAAGTTGTCTATCTTACTGGACGCACGCCCACCGATGGTACAAACCAAGGTATTGTGGTGAAAGCTAATTCTCCCATTAAGAAAGTAGCGGATCTTAAAGGTAAGAAAATTGCTTTTCAGGTAGGGTCGAATGCACAGTATTTACTAGCAAAAGCTTTGAAAGAGGTAGGGTTAAAAATTAGCGATATTCAAATCGTTGCTTTGACTCCAACTGAAGCCCGCGATGCCTTTATTCAAGACAAGGCTGACGCCTGGGTGGGTGGTGATCCCCTTTTAGCTGCTGTGGAAAAGACTACCCCGATTCGGAATCTGAGAAATGCAAAAGGAATTAACACTCTCAACGGGTTTTATATTGGCAGGCGTGCATTTGTCACCCAAAATCCGCAATTGGTGCGAGTGTTTTTAGAGGAAGCAGAGAAGGTAGGAGAACAGGCTGAAAAAGATCCAAGCGATTATGCCAAAATTTTAGCTGATGAACAGAAATTAGATCCATCAGTTGCACTAAAGGTGGCAAGCCGTCGTACTTATAAATTGAGAAGACTGACACCTGCTATCATTGCCGAACAGCAGGGCGTTGCTGATTTCTATTTTGCAGAAAAAGTCATCTCGCGTAAGATAGATATCAAAGAAGGGATTCTTTCTGATCTAGTATATAAAGCTATCATACCTGATAATATCAAGTAACGATAAGCACCCAGAGGCAGGTTTATTCAGCTATTAACTTGGGTGGCTCTATTGGTTTGGCAAGATGCTTGTGAAATCATGCTGAAAGCACCTATTACACTGTAGCGGAAGTTTGCCTACCTTTAACAACGGGCTTAACAAGTTAGTTGAGCAACTTGTTAAGCCTATTGTCTGGTTAATTGAGATGGATGATAGGTAGATTAGCAAAAATCGAGTCAGGAACAAAAGAACAGGCGATCGCAAACCTCTTTACAGATGTGATTTGGGACTGACGATTAGTTGTAACTAAAATATTCCAGTAATGAAAATACCATTTATTCCACAACGCCGCACAGTTTTAAAACGCATTATCCAATTTTCTGTATTGGGATTGTTTACTCTATCAACTCCCTTAATAGGTAGCTTAGTCAATAACGCTCAAGCACAAAAAAAAGCTAGTTTTACTGCTAAAGTGATCAACTTGGCATATCAAACTTCAGGAGATATTGTCAAAGTCAAAAAAGTTGTTGAGCCACGTTTCAAAGCATTAAATGTGACTGTAAATTGGGTTGGGCCATTCCCCGCCGGGCCGCAACTAATAGAAGCGATGAATGCAGGTAAGGTGGATATCGGCAATGTCGGAGAGACACCGCCAATATTTTCCCAAGCCGCAGGTATCACAGAAGTTATCTATATTGCTGGACGCACACCCAGCAAAGGTGCAAACCAAGGTATTATAGTCAGAGCTAATTCTCCAATTAAGAAGATAGCGGATCTTAAAGGTAAGAAAATTGCTTTTCAGAGGGGATCGAATGCACACTATTTATTAGCAAAAGCTTTGCAAGAGGTGGGGTTAAAAATTAAGGATGTTAAAATTGTTGGTTTGACTCCATCTGAAGCCCGTGACGCTTTTATTCAAGACAAAGTTGAAGTTTGGGTAGGTAGTGACCCTTTTTTGGCTCTTGTGGAAAAAATTATCCCAATTCGGAATCTGAGAAATGCAGCAAGAATTAATACTCTAGGCGGCTTTTATCTTGGTAGGCGTCAATTTGTCACCCAAAATCCCGAATTGGTGCGAGTATTTTTAGAGGAAGCAGACAAGGTAGGAGAATGGGCTGAAAAAAATCCAACTGAAGTTGCTAAAGCTTTTGCTCCTGAACTTAAATTAGATGTATCAGTTTTAGAAAAGGTGGCACGCCGACGTACTTTTAGGTTGAGAAGACTAACACCTGGCATTATTGCCGAACAACAGCGCGTTGCTGACTTTTATTTCCAAGAAAAAATCATTCCCCGTAAAATAGATATTAGAGATGCGATCCTTCCTACTCAACTAGATGTAGCTATTACTCCTGTTCGTCTCAAGTAACGATAAGTACCTAAAGACAGGTTTATTCAGCTATTAAGTTAGCGATCGCATCTACTAATTCGGCTGGCTCTACTGGTTTGGCAAGATGCTTGTCAAATCCGGCTTTTAGTACTTGCTTGGCGTTCATTTCTCCAGCATAGGCAGTAAGTGCGATCGCTCGAATTTGCCCTCCTTGCTCTGGTGGCAGTGTTCTCAACTGTCGCATGAACATACATCCATCCACTTCTGGCATCCCAATGTCGCTTAAAAGTATATCTGGCAAGGATTGGCTTAAAGCGGCTAGTGCCTCATTTGCTGATGCCACTGCTGTCACATTTGCCCCATACTGCTCTAGTAAGAAGGCAATAAATTCTCGCGTATCTGCATCATCATCCACTACTAAAATATTGACACCATTTAAATTAGAGGATGTCTCTGAGTCACTACTTTCCTGTTTAATCTCTAATTGATTTTGGATCAACGGGAGTCTCACGGTAAAAGTTGCCCCCATATCTTCACCCCTGCTTTCTACCTGGACTGTCCCGCCATGCAGTTCAACTAAGTGATGGACGATCGCTAACCCTAACCCCAGTCCACCAAACTTTCTGGTGGTGCTGCTGTTCTCTTGGCGAAAATATTCAAACACGTAAGGCAGAAAATTGGGATCGATGCCTTTCCCTGTGTCGCTGACGATAATTTGAGCGTAAAGCGGGGAGTGGTTTGGTATTTCTTTACCCCCTACTCCCAATTCCCTACTCCCTACTTGTTCCAGTCGAATATCAACCCGTCCCAGAGCAGGTGTAAACTTAACTGCATTTGAGAGCAGGTTCCAAACGATTTGCTGCAATCGGCCAGAATCACCTAAAACTTGTCCCAAATGTGGTTCTAGGCTGATGTGCATCTCAATGGACTTCGCTTCTGCCGATAACCGCACTGTCTCCATTGCTGCCGAAATCACAGATGTCAAATCAACTGGGTAGATATTCAGGCTAAGTTTACCTTGTAAAATTCGGGAGATATCCAGCAAATCTTCAATCAGTTGAGCCTGTAACCTAGCATTTCGCTCAATAGTCTTCAGCGCTTGAGGGATTGTCTTTTCATCAAGTTTTTTGGTTTGGAGTAGCTTTGACCATCCTAAAATTGGGTTGAGTGGCGATCGCAATTCATGAGAAAGAACTGCTAGAAACTCGTCTTTAATCCGGTTAGCGTTTTCTGCTGCTTCCCGTGCCGTTTGCTCTGCCTCGTATAGGCGGGCCCGTTCCATCGCTTGAGCGCACTGCTGTGCTAGTGCCAGGATAAAGGGTTGGTCATCTTGGTTAAACTCCTGAATTTCGGCAAAAGCTAGAGACATTCCACCTATGGCTCGTCCCTCAATGAGCAATGGAATCGAAATCCAAGCTCTGTAATTATACCGTGCATACTCCTGAGCTAAATGTGAGTAACGAGCAACCCTTGTTGTTGTTGGCTCTTGCCAGATAGGCTGTTTGGTTCGTACTGCTTCTGCCAGTGGTGCGGATGTATGAATAGAGAATCGACGCCATGAATCTACCGCTTCCTGTTCATAACCTACTGCACGGACAATTTCTAGTTCAGTGCCGCTTTTAGTCACTAGTGCTACTAAAGCAGAACTAGCTCCCAAAGCTGCCATACCTTGCTCTACAATTACTTCAGCAACCTGTGCCGGAGTGATAGATTCAGAAAGTGCGGCGGTAATGGCTTGCAGACGCGCAGTGCGAGATGCTGCCCGTAAAGCCGCCTGTTGAGATAGCTGTGTTTCTGTATAGAGTCGGGCATTATCAACGGCTACGGCAGCACGGCGAGCTAACTCCTCAGATAACATTAGGCTTTTGGTATGGTAGCGACGACCTGAAGAAGATACCAAAGTCATAGCTCCCAGCACCCGTCCCCGAACTATGAGCGGTACACTAATGCCACATATAGGATTTAGTTCTTGCAAGATTTTTTGATGACTGGCATTATGGCTTACCGCTTGTATCTGTTCATCAGAAATAAAATGAGTAATTTGAGATTTACCTGTCCGTATTACCTCAGCAACACCTTGTGTTCGGGTCAAATCAGGTGGGTAATTTTGTAACTGTTCTACTAGTTCTTGTTTCGCTGGCTCGGCATGGACTGCTGCAACCCGGCGGACTAATTGATTGTCACAAATAATATCAACTAAGCACCAATCAGCTATTTCAGGCACTGCCAAACGCGCTAAACTGGCTAAGGTTGTCTCGTAGTCTAATGATGCAGCTAAAATCTCACTAGCCTCAGCTAGAAAACGCTGCTCCTCCTCTACCAGCTTACGCTCTGTAATATCCCGCGAAGACGCCTGCATTTCTAAAATTTCTTTAGTTTGGCGATCGCGGATAGCTCGAAGAGTTGCTTCCAACCAGATATAATGTCCGTCTTTGTGACGAACGCGGTGAGTAGTAGTATAAATATCTGGTAAATTGGCATTGACTGGATAATTCCTAGCAATCTCTGCCAAATCGTCAGGGTGAACTAACTCCTGGCTGGGATGACCTACTAGTTCCTCTGGTTGATACCCCAATACTGTGTAGCAAGCTGGTGAAATGTACAGAAGAGTTCCATCTACTCTATGGCGTGAAATAATATCAGTTGAATTCTCAGCCAGTAGCCGAAAACACGCCTCACTCTCGCTCCGTTTTGCCTCTGCCTGTTTGCGTACATTAATGTTACGTAAATAAACTGATAACCCTGTGGGTGAAGGATAGGCGCGAACCGCAAACCATACATCAAAGGGTGGGTAATAATCTTCAATTTCAAGCGGTATTCCTAGAGCAACTGCCCTTTGATAAAGTTGACCAAAGCTAGTACCAGCCAATTCTGGGAACTCTTGCCACAAATTTTTTCCGAGCAGATCCTCGCAGGAACGCCCCAGATTTCTGCTTCCCTGATCATTGAGGTAGGTGAAGCGCCACTCACTGTCAAAGGCAAGAAAGCCATCAGTGATCCTCTCTAAATTCTTGGTAACTTGCTCTTTGGCAGCTTCAGCCTCAACACGAGCCGCTTGCTCCCGCTCAAATAGCTGTTCACGCTCGACTTCTGCCTGTTTGCGATCACTGATTTCTTCGCAGATTGCGCCCACCCAAGTAATATCACCTGGTAGTTTAATCGGATAATAATTTACCGACCAGTGCCGCAGCTTTCCAGGCGCGGCGGGTGTCTCTCCACTGCTTTCTTGGGCAATAGATTCTCCCGTTTCCATCACATGGTGGAAAGCTTCCATGACCGTAGAATCTACCCCAGGTAGCACTTGGGCGACGGTCTTACCGATATGCACCTCTTGGGGAAAACCGTTAATTTCAGCTAAAGCGTCATTCAACCTAACGTATCTTAATTTCTCATCCCATAGACCAATACCTATAGGTGCGTTATTGAAGAGGGTATCAAGTAGAACGTTAGCTTCAACTAAGCGAGTCTGTTCTGTTTTCAGTAGCGCCAGTAATTGCTCACGTTCTGCCTCAGCTTGCTTGCGTTCGCTGATATCTACGCACATTCCTACCCATTCCTCGATTTCGCCTGTTTCATCAAGTATAGGCACACCGCGTATCTTCATATAACGGTATTCGCCGTCATGCCGCAGAACACGATACTCGGCAACTGCAACGCTGCGTCCAAAAAAAGCCTGTCTCCAAATAGCAGCTACAGATGTACGATCATCTGGGTGCAGTGCGTCAACCCAACCCCATCCTTTATATTGTTCGGGACTTTGCCCAGTGAACGCCTCCCAAGTCGGAATATCTTCAACAACGTTGCCCCAAGGCCCCGCACTCCAAACGATGGATGCGCTTGCTTCTGCCAGTGAGCGGTAGCGTGCTTCACTATGACGCAGATTTTTTTCTACTTGCTCCTGTTCGCCCAAATATTGCCGCAAATCTGTAACCTCTTGAGCTTTTAGATGATCAATTAAATCTTTAACAAGGGGAAAATTTTCTTTTCCAATCGAGACACCTAATGTTTCCAAAATCCGGCGAGATTTTTCCTCACTTTACTTACAGTAACGACAAATTTCGCTGCTGCTTAATGAACTGATCAATCTGAGTGGCATCGCACTCATCATTTGGAGTAAATTAGTGTCAGGCTCTAAAAGTTGGTTGCTAAAAAATTTGATCACACCTAATATTTTATTGTCTCCTGCCTCCTGCCTCTTTAATCACAGTCTCTGCTCCTCATTTTTTCAAGTATCTGGCTAAAAGCGCTTCACCGGGTTCTCCCATTTAGTGTAATAGCTCTTTAATTTGTTTCATAGCCAGTGGCTAAGGTCGTGTCCGTCCGTTTTGCCATCGGTTTATACTGTGGAACGAAACCCCTAATATCGTTGCCAGTTTTACCTGTGAAAGTTTGAGGCACTGCCGAGTCTAACAAACTAACTATGCAATCCTTGGCTGTTCGACTGAGGCATCAGCTAAATATATTTTTATTTTTCTAGTAGATATTGGAATATAGCAGATGCTATAACTCTCACTACATCTATCTAGAGTTATAGAGGTTGCAAGTTGGTGATTATGTACTATATCAACTATTATGCAACCTATTTAAGCTAGTAATAGAGCTGTTTCAATCGAGGGAATAAAAATATGAGGGTTTGGCTTGCCTGCTTTTTTGTGTTATTTGCCTTAGCGGAACTGTTTGACTGGTTGCAAGAATTTAATTTGCCATTACCTATCTATATTTTGGGTGGCGCTTTTTTAGCTGTTGCTTCTAACTATGATAAAATATTTGACTCCTATTTTGCTGATTCAAGCATTGAGGCATCACTCGAACAATCCCAGTTAGATTCACTAACCCCATCTACTAATCCTATTTCTTTCCCAATTGCCAGTGCTGTTGAAGATGCTCAAACATCTCAAACGGATGATTAGCTGCATAGCCCAATCGCTTGTCTAGTCTCTAAGCAGCAAGTAAACTGCTACATTAATATAGAAGCTCAGGTTAATCAGCTTTTAGCCTAGAGTCAGAAAATTAACTTCTGTGCCTGCAACATCTACCCAATTCAGGCTACCGCCGCAACGCCGTGATTAGTGGACTATTAGAAAAACTCCGTGTCCCCTTTGTTAAAGTTCAGGATTCCCGTGAAACTTCCAAGAGCAAAAGCTGGTTGCAAATTATTTTAATTACCAGTGTAGGAGTCACCGCCTTGATCTGGGGAGTTCGTGAACTCAAATGGTTGCAGCCTTGGGAGTTGAGAGTTTATGATCAGATGTTGCGATCGCGTCCAGCACAAGCACCTGATCGGCGGATTTTGCTGGTAAAAATTACTGAGGAGGATCTCAAACGAGAGAAATGGACTCTATCTCCTCGTACAATCAATCAGCTGTTAAAAAAAATAGAGTCTTATCAACCGCGAATTGTTGGTTTATATCTTTTCCAACCAGAAGACAACTATTTAGCGGCTAATTTGCAAAATCAAGATAACATCATCAGCACCTGTTTGTTCAGCAGCTTGGGTAGAGATGAAATTCCACCGCCGCCTAATGTCCCTATAGATAATGTTGGGTTTAGTGATGTGGTTGCTGACAATGAAAACGACCAAATTATTCGCCGCAGTTTGTTATTTGCTCACTCTACAGACAAGAAATGTACAACATCATTTACATTTGGTGCGCTCATAGCAATTAATTATCTGGAAAAACAAGGCATTGAATACCAGTTTACTAATAAAGGAGATTTTCAGTTAGGTAAAATCCTCTTCCCGCGTTTACAACCGAATTCCGGTAGTTACGAACATCTGGATGCAGATGGCTATCAAATATTATTAAATTACCGTCACCCCAATAGCCTCGCTGACAAAGTAACCCTGACGCAAGTCCTCAATGGACAAGTCAGCCCCAGTTTATTTAAAGACCGTCTTGTAATTATTGGCACTACAGCAGCTAATCTCCCTCCAGGTGGTTTTTATACACCCTACAGCGCTTTGCCAGATCAACCAGCCAAAATGCCTGCTCTGTTTATTCATGCACAGATAGCGAGTCAACTCATTAGTACAGTGTTAGATGGGCGACCTCTAATTTGGTACTGGCCCGACTGGGCGGAACTTATTTGGGTGTGGGGCTGGTCGCTTTTAGGTAGTGTTTTAGCATGGCGGTGGCAAAATCCGTTGCTGTTGCTATTGGTAGTAGGGACAACTCTACTTGGCTTAATAGGAATCTGCGTTGCTTTGTTTTTGCAAGCCGGATGGATACCATTAGTTCCCTCTGGCCTGGCTTTGGTGATTAGTAGCATCTGTGTGATTACTTATACGAATTACCAAAATCAACGACAAACTCAGGTGATTATTCTGCAAGTTGAAAAACAACAAGAAGCGATCGCCCAATTAAATGTACTCTTAGAAGATAAAACAGCACTTCCCGACTCCTATCTTGATTTTCCTCTCCCAGTTGATTCACAAGAAATAAAATCAGGTGATTTGCTTTTGGGTGGACGCTACAAAATATCTCAAGTTCTTGGTGCAGGTGGATTTGGCCGCACTTATTTAGCACAGGATACTCAACGCCCAGGTAATCCGATTTGCGTAGTTAAAAAGTTAATGCCAGCCCGTCAAGATACACGATTTTTGCAAGTTGCTCGTAGGTTGTTTAATAGTGAAGCTGAAATATTACAATGTTTGGGTAAACATGATCAGATTCCCGAACTACTTGCTTATTTTGAAGATGACCAAGAATTTTATTTGATTCAAGAATATATCGAGGGACATACTCTAAGTGAAGAATTACCACCTGTGCGGAATGTACAAAACGAATCATTTGTGATTGAGATGCTTAAACAAGTTTTAGAAGTTCTAGAATTTGTTCATCAACATCGAGTGATTCATCGTGATATCAAACCGGCTAATATTATTAGATGCGCTCAAGATAATCGGCTGGTATTAATTGACTTTGGTGCTGTGAAATTGATGCAACCACCGAGTAGTGAGCAAACAGAATTAGCCACAGTAGCCATCGGGACGCGGGGTTATGCACCTTCAGAACAATTTGCCGGTCATCCGCGCTTATGCAGTGACATTTATGCTTTAGGAATGATTGCCATTCAAGCCATAACTGGGATACCACCGCAAGAACTCCACCCAGATCGAGAAACGGGGAATGTGATCTGGCGGCAAACGGTGCAAGTGAGTGAAGAATTAGCGGCAATTTTAGATAAAATGATTTGCTATCATTTTAGCGATCGCTATCAATCAGCCGCCGCAGTTTTACAAGATTTGAAACGTATGTAGCCCTGGCGATTAAAAATCGCGGAACCATTCAAACAAAGTCCGCTTACACGAACTAACGGACAATTAATGCTTTCCAACCGGGAAAGGCGGCTTTTGTCTGTGTAACCGTGACTTTCAGTCGCCTGGTGCTATTTAAACACAACCTTCTGCATTGTTATTGCATCGGCAAACAATGGCATTGCACCGGCAAACAATGGCATTGCATCGGCAAACAATGGCATTGCACCGGCGAACAATAGCATTGCATCGGCAAACAATAGCATTGCATCGGCGAACAATGGCATTGTATCGGCAAACAATGGCATTGCATCGGGTTACAAAAATTACAGCTATTTTCAATTAAATAGATCACGCAGTAAGGGCACAGCAATGCTGTTCCTTTACCAGAAATATGGTTCAAATACATGAAAACTGCTGCAACTCACCTTAGTTTTAACATAATCTTCTCGCCCACATCCTTAGCTACCTTAGCTAGGTGCGAACCAGTATAATAGCCTGGATATTCTTTAAAAAAATTTGCCGCTAATAACTCTTGCCTTTGCGTCCTTAGCGTCCTTCGCGGTTCGATACCCTAACCATGTCCACTCAACCCACAATCCAAAGCATATACACCGATGGTGCTTGCACCGGAAACCCTGGCCCTGGCGGTTGGGGAGTTGTCGTCTACTTCAGCGATGGCTCAATCCACGAAATGGGCGATGCATCCCCTCATACGACTAATAATAAAATGGAAATGCAAGCTGCGATCGCAGCCCTGCAATTTTTGCAAACATCTCAACAAACCCAACCTATCATCCTTCATACTGATAGCGAATACCTAATTAACTGCGTTACCAAGTGGGTTAAAGGCTGGAAAAACAAAGGCTGGAAAAAGTCAGATGGTAAACCCGTCCAAAACCAAGACCTTTTGGAAACTCTCGATGAACTCAATACCCAACAGGTAAAATGGCAACACGTCAGGGGACATTCTGGTAACATAGGTAACGAACGTTGTGATGCGATCGCTCGCACCTATGCAAGTGGTAATATCCCGCTACTACAACAATTATCACCCACAGATTTTTACAACTCTTTACCTGATGCCAGCGAACTAAATGTAGCAAAAGTAGCTGATTCTGAAAAAAACTCTCGAATAATTAACCAAAATACCCAACAAGTCAGTACTTCTGCACCAGAAATAACCGTTATGGAACTATCAACTGGGCCAGTTGCGGCCACAACCGATGAAAAACCTCCAGAAATGAGGGTTTCGCAACTCCGCAACTTGGTCGAAACTCTGCGTATCGCGGACGAAATTTCTGAAAAAGGCTACTTAATCACCAGCTCTGAGTTAGCAGACTTGATGGATGTCCATGCCAGCGCTGTTACCAGTCGGGGAGATCAATGGCGCTGGCGAAACTGGATAGTGTCACGGGTACGCCGTGAAGGAAATCAAATTCTTTGGGAACTGGAACGCGGGGATCAAGTAGGAGGTGAAGAGGAGTAGGGAGTAGGGAATAGGGAATTTCACTTACTCACCACTCACCACTCCCCACTCCCTACTCCCCCTCTTTTGCACTATATTTCCGTCCCCGCCACTCGCGTGGCTTGCGGAACGCAGATAAGAAGATTCGCAGCACAGCTAAGGGATCAGCCAAAGGTGAAAGCCAGAATAACCAGCCACCTTTAGCGCTTTTGCGATCGTAAGAAGGTGCGATCGCAATTAGCATAGCAAAGCGAATTACCACCAAGAATAAATTTAGTCCTAGCAGAAGAAGTGGGGGAGTGGGTAGAGACGCGATTAATCGCGTCTGTGGGGGAGAAATCAACAAAAAAGTAAGGATAATTAAAAGGGGTAGACCTTGAACAGATGTGAGTAGCCATAAATCTCCCCACAACTGCGAACGAGAAGTTGCATCTTTGAGGTCGAGACTCCGCCCCCATTCCTTCCACGTCTCCATCGCCCCTTCATACATCCGTACTTTCAGCACCTTTGCGCCATCTAAAAAGCCTACTTTATACCCTTGAACAGCAATATTTCGTGCCAAAGTGACATCATCACAAAAAGAACCACTCGCACTGCTATAGCCACCCACAGCAGCTAAAACGGAGCGGCGACACAAAAAACACTGCCCATTTGCCATCACCCGTTCTGCTTGCTCTGTATTGATCCCAGCCGGGTCAAATCTGTAAAGCAGAGTCATCAACAAAGCCGGTTGTAGCCAGCACTCTCCCGGATATTTGAGAATGAACTGGGGTGAAAGGGAAACGAGGTCATAGCCCTGTGCTTCGGCCGTCTTCACCAAACCAGCAACCAAACCAGGATGCGGTTGAATATCAGCATCTAATCCCAGAAACCACTGACTACCCTCAGAGCTAAATAGAAAACCGTTATGCAACGCCCAAGGACGCCCCACCCAACCAGAGGGTAAGGGGTCATCTGTCATCACGCGAAAGCGCGGATCTTTCTGCTGTGTCGCTTTTACCAAGTCGGGGGTACCATCAACAGACTTGCTGTCTACGACAATAATTTCCCTAACTTCGTAGCTTTGATGACTTAAACCAGCCAACAGAGGGCTAATGCGAAGTGCCTCGTTCAGCGTGGGAACGACGACGCTAACCTTACCCAAAAGCTCCAGTGTGGGCTGTTGTGGTTCTATTGGAGGAAGCCGTCTTGGCCCCTTTAGCAGGCGCGAAAACAGGATTGCCGTTGCTGGTACTTGGATAAGTAGCAATAAAAGCGATATGGCGCTTTCTACTATCAAAGCGTTGTCATTAGTCATTAGTCATTGGTCATTAGTCATTAGTCATTAGTCATTAGTCATTGAGCATGGGGCATGGGGCATTGGTTATTAATTCTTCTCCCCCTGCCTCCCC
>NZ_CAXTNP010000044.1:0-34427 GCF_964245575.1 uncultured Nostoc sp.
TGAAAGGGAGTAGCTACTGGCTAATTAAGTCAGTACATCTGAATCAACATACTAGTACAGGAGGGCGGAAATAAACCAAGCATTATTGTGAGAAACTAAGAAAGTAGAGTCAAAGCAGTTTAGGTTGAAAACAAGGGAATCAGGTGTGGCACGATTAGCTCCAAAACTATTAAATTTGAACGAGAGCGATCGCTCAGAACTGCAACAGTTGATAAACCGACACAATACAGCGCAACAACTAGTACTACGTGCAAAAATAATTCTCCTAGCGTCAGAGGGGAAAAATCATGGTGAAATTGCGCGGATATTAGATATAAGTCTTGATATGGCTCGTTTATGGCGAAACCGATGGTGTGAAACTAGCGATAAAGAGTTATCTATTTTGCAGAGATTACAAGACTTAGAGCGTATTGGCGCACCAGTAAAATTTAGTATGGAGCAAGTAATCGAATTATTCGCCCTTGCATGTTCACCACCGGAAGACTATGGACGACCAATAAGTCATTGGACACCAAGAGAATTAGCAGACGAAATTATGAAACAAGGGATAATTGAAAGCATATCCGTCCGCCATCTGGGAAGATTATTAGAAGAAGCAGAACTTAAACCCCACCAGAGTCGCTACTGGTTAACCCCCCCCTGTGGACGAAGAATTTGACGCAAAAGTTGAAGATATTACTGGTTTATACATCAACGCCATTGAACGTTATCAAAACAGAGAGCGGACAATATCCATTGATGAAATGACTGGGATTCAGGCTACTGAGCGTCTAGAAAAAGATTTACCAATGCGGCCAGGTTTAGTTGAAAGACGGGAATTTGAATATATTCGTCATGGTACACAAACTTTAATAGCTAATTTTGATGTTGCCACTGGTAAAATTATCGAGCCTAATTGTGGAGATTCCCGAACCGAATCCGATTATCTCCTCAATATTCGTCGAATTATTGAAAGTGACCCCAATGCCAAAAAATGGCATTTAATTATGGATTGTCTGAATACTCACCAGTCTGAGTCGCTGGTTCGTTTGGTTACACAAAGAGAAGGTTTGGATGTTGACTTGGGTATTAAGGGCAAAAGCGGCATCCTCAAATCCATGAAATCCCGTGCTGCTTTTTTAACTGACCCAACACATCGAATCGTTTTCCATTACACACCCAAACATTCTTCTTGGCTCAACCAAATTGAGATTTGGTTCAGTATTTTGGTTCGGAAATTACTCAAGCGTGCCAGCTTCAAAAGTCAGGATGACCTCAAAACTCGAATTCTTGAATTTATCGACTATTTTAATAAAACAATGGCCAAACCTTTTAAGTGGACATATAAGGGTAAAGTCTTGGCCATCTAATACTTGGCTTATTTCCGCCGTCCTGTACTAGTATATAACTTCCCAAGCGTGGCAAGAAAAAATACTTTCGTCAAAACATACTATCAAGGTGCAGAGAATACATACTACTCTGCACCAATCAACTGAGGGTAAACAGCAACTCTTGGGTGCTGTTGAGAAATGAATGCCTAAGATCCTTGTTGGACAAAGCTTTCAGCCTTAGCGTACAATTTTCCCGTTTTGGCACGGTGATGCCTTCTATACACCTACGCTATACGTTAGTAGCACCAAGAGCTTACAAAACGTAGGTTGCTAGGACTGCGCCAAAGAAAAAACCAGCGTGGCTAGCTGGTCAGAAGTTTTGTTACTGCATTGCAGCTACCCACGGACAGCCTCTATGCTCCCATCTTCGTTGACTTTATAAAGTAACATTGGCATCACCCCCTCAACTCCCTTCTTTGCGAACTCATGAATCTGTGCTTGATCCTCGGCTCGGTCTGTATCGAGATAGACACCTGAGTCAGTTTCGGTATCTCCTAGCCCGTGCTCTGCAAAATATAACACTCTCATAGTGCCATTTGTCCTCCTAAAACAATGTACAAATGATAACAGAGTTGTCCATTCGTTACAAGTCGTCTAACCAACCACACGTCGCAGCAACCCGCGAAAGCACCACCTAGAGTGATAGGATAACTGAGGTAAAAACGCTTGTATTTGGCTCGCTGTATACGTTTGAGGGTGACAGGTTTTGCTCTTGTTGGTGGTGAGGGCAGTCCACTTAAGTGTCACTTGCGGGACTGATGATACTTCAGTGCACAGCACTAGCCCAACACAAATAGAAAGACTGGCGAAGGTGCGGCATCTGCGGGGCTAAACACCAGTAAAATGACTCAAGTGCTTGCACAGCTTACGTTTCGTCTGCGGGGATATGTAGCAGAAGCAAAGCTTCGGTGGTATAGTATTTGAAATCGCATCTGTGAACATACGTACGGCTGAAACCCTTGCTGCGTGGGGTTTATCGGTTTGAAACCGGAGAACTCCAAAGTTTCAACGCAATTGTGTCGTTTGAGCGCCTTACAAAAACAGTCATTGGAACGCCTCAAACGCTTGCCACACAAGCATTTGGTCGCCTTACATTCGATAACCGGAACGCCTCAAGCGGCTATTGATGGATTGGCAACGACGAAAGTCCATTTGAGCACTCCCCAGTTTTATATGTCTCAAGCGCTGAAACCGGGGTTACAGCAGGCTGTAGTAAACATTTGAGGCGTGCTCGATTTAGGGGTTCAAGCGCTGAAAGTAGCTCGTAGCAATGGTTTAAGGGGTGCTAGCCGTCTCTCATTGTGTTTAGCTAGTGCTGCGCACTAAAGATACTTCAGTGCGGTAGCACTGGCAAGTGCCCTCATCGCTTTACACTTTTGGTACTTTAACGCAGCAAATGCTTACTGGTCGGGGGTTCTATCGTGATACATAAGTGCTGCTTGAGTCTTGCCCGTTAGCTATGCACAAGTGACGAATCATTATTTATAAACAAGAGCGGGCACTTGTGCACTTTAGGAGGCATTGAGCCGAGATACGTGTAAAAACCTGCAATATGATCTGGAAACGCCTTCTATGACTAAATTTCAAAGATTTCTGGTGGTAGATTAATTGCAGCTTCAAATGGTTGCGGAATTGACTGTAAATTCACCACATAATCCAATACGGTTCAGTTAAGGCTGAAAATCATGTAAATTAAGCATTGTTCCCAAAGCTTAAAATTGAGTGTGGTGCATCTTAAGGATTTCTCGTTGGTGTGTCCTGATATACAAAGTGCTGACCTACTTAAAACAATCGAGACGGCGATTCCAGCTTTTGTCATTGAACAGGCGATCGCTAATACCCAAACTCAAGAGGAGCGCAAGCGATCGCTACCAGCGCAATTAGTGGTAAGTCTGGTAATAGCAATGAGTCTTTGGTCAAAAGACTCGATGCGTGATGTGCTGAAAAACTTGATTGATGGACTTAGTGTTGCATGGGTTAAGGTTGGTAAATATTGGCGAGTACCTTGTAAGTCAGCCATTACACAAGCCCGACAGCGACTGGGTGCAAGGGTAATGAGCCAATTATTTCATCAATTAATACGACCAATGGCGACACAGGAGACATTGGGAGCGTTTCTCAATGGACTAAGAATTGTAGTCATTGATGGTACTTGTTTCGATGTCCCAGACAGCGATGAAAATGCGAGAGTTTTTGGTCGCCCCAGTAGCCGTCCAGGTACAAGAGCAGCGTTTCCCAAAGTCAGGTTAGTAATCTTGATAGAAGCGGGAACACACTTAATCTTCGATGCGTTAATGTGTCCATATCGCATCGGAGAACGAGTGCGGGCATTGAAATTATTACGCTCTGTACAATCAGGGATGTTGTTGATGTGGGATAGGGGATTGCACTCATATGCAATGGTACAGGCAACAGCGTCCAAGGGGTGTGATTATTTAGGTAGAATTCCCGCCAATGTAAAATTCCTTGCAGAACAAGCGTTAGAAGACGGCTCTTACTTATCATATATTCATCCATCGGGCAAGCTCAGAAAAAAGGGTTGTCAACCAATACTGCTACGAGTGATTGAATACACAATTGAACATCCCGAAAACCCTAGTGAACAACTTACATATCGCTTGATTACTAGCCTCTTAGATATTGAAAAATTCCCAGCAGAACTATTAGCCAGAGAATATCATCAGCGATGGGAAGTAGAAAATACCATTGATGAGTTGAAAATACATCTGTTAGGGCGCAAAACTCACGTTCGTTCCCAAAAACCACGGGAAGTCGTGCAAGAGGTATACGGCTGGTTGTTGGGACATTGGTCAGTCAGGGTGTTAATGTTTCAAGCTGCAACTACTGCCGGGGTTCCACCATTACGCCTGGGTTTTACAGGAAGATTACGAGTCATCCGTCGTGCCATTCCTAAGTTTCAACGTTTACAACCAGAAGAATTCCCTTTTTTTTCGATTGGCTAACCCTAGAGATTTTAGATACGTTATTACCTGAACGAGTTTCACGTAATAACCCCAGAGTTGTGAAAAAACCTGTATCAAAGTTTCGTTCTAAAAAGCCAAAACACAGAGGTACTGGACAACGAGTTGAAACTCCTAAATTTCATATCACTAATCAGTCTTTCAGCCTTAACTGAACCGTATTGAGTTTGAAAAGGTTAGCTTCTTTGGAAGGCTTTTTGGGGCAAAATCTCCAACCCCTGAATTTACTTCTTCATTACCAAATTTTATTCTTCAGCAATTTCATGAAGCCGATAAAATCTCAAACCAGCCTCTAATTACTACTATTCAGGACTTACGCAACTGGCACAAATAGCGGGCAGGGCGCAGCCCTAACACGCGACAATTTAAATCAAACCAAGCACACAAGAATACTTGGGCGTTTCAGTTGCTGAATTAAATAATTAGAAAGCAAGTTATGCTTGATCTGATAGATAGTTTGGCCAGTTCTATAGGCTAAATTCTTTAACCTAACCCAAACCAACATTGCACAAGCAATATGATTTCTTTGAAGTCTAGCTTTCCGACACTGACAAGATTCAATGCCAGTTAGTTGTTTAAATTCCCTGTGAAACTCCTCTATTTTCCAACGAATTTTACACACCTCTTGTACAACATTCGTGGAACTTTGAGATAAATCGTTAGTGGCGACATAATCCGTTCTGTTGGTAGAAACAGTAACCCGGAACAGTTTCACTTTTTTATTAGCTGGGAACCCTTTAATTTTTATTATTTTACCACATTCTAATTCTTCTTGCTCCCATTCTAATAATTCAATCCGTTTATATTTTTCTTGACCAAATGTATCATCAACTAAACGATTATTTTTTAAAGGGCAATAGTAAATTTTGTCTAAGCTATCAATATATAGCATTAAACTTTGTACCGCATACCATGTATCCATCAAAACAGTATCAAATGGTAAAAGCTTGTGATACACAAGGCTTTGGAGCATGTCTTTCACATGGTCTATCTTGGTTTTGCCATCGACATCAGGATTAAAAATTCGATAATCTATGACCCAAAATCTTTGAAGTGTAGGGTTGACATACACGCAGCTAACTACACCAATGCCTTTCAGGACACCATGCTCATTACCACTATATTGTCTTCTGACTATTTCTATTTCTTCAGAATACCTTTTATCTAAAACACTATCATCAAATATTATGTAATCATTGTCATCAGGTTCAACTACCTCTTTCACGTTATCCCATAGTAAACGAGGTGTTAACTTTTCGGTTTTCAAATAATAGTTAATTGCATCATGACTAATACTCTCTAAATGCTCTGCCAAATTGGTAATTGTGTAATTAATTTGACTACTTAATAAATATTGGCAGTAACTAAGCTTAGTAAATCTCATTACCCTTAGCAAAATTTATCTAATACAACCTCTACCTATTTTCTCATGAATATTTCATTTCAATAGTGCTTCCAAGACAGCGACTTCTATTACCAAGACAAAACTTTCAAAATCAGATTTAATTAATACTTATGTACTATCGGCAAGCGATCGCATTGTGCCAGTTGCGTAAGTCCTGCTATTAATAAAAATTATGAAACTGAACTTTATAGTTTTCAATGGGAAACTTCTCAATTTCCTGTTAGAAGCCCCCAACTATCTTTCGAGGAATGGCAACATCTATTCAAAGAGTGGAAACAAAAGGAAGAAGAACGAAAGAAAGAACAACGTGCTAAAGAAAGATTACGCCTGCAAGAAGAACGTCAAAAATTAGAGAAGCAAAGAGAAGAACGTCTCCGATCTGAGCAACAATTACGAGAAGATAAACTTAAACAAGAGAAACAGAAAGAGGAACATTTGAAATTTGAGAGGCAAAAAAAAGAACGTAGTAAAACCGAGCAGAAGTTAAAAACGGAGAAGCATAGCCCACAACAGCAAAAACAGATAAATCCATATTCAACTAACAATAACTCTTGGAGTATACATAATTTCTGGAGTAATAATTTATCAAATAGATCAAGTGAAAAAGTGTACGTGCAAGGATACCGTCGTAAAGATGGGACTTGGGTTGAAGGATATTGGCGTAGTAACAAATAAGCAAGTGTTACTGTTAGTAAAACTTATTACTTATTGATAAATTGATAACACTATTATCTGCCCTTTTAATAATTGCTATGCTTCACTCAACGAACTGGACTATTGCCCATAAACAATTCAAAATGACTTACTGTAACTAGACTTATAATATTTTATCCTACTGAGACTTTTACAGACTTACATCATTTTTGATCGCTACTCTTGTATTCTTTTTCTATTACACTTAACACTTTATCTTCCAAATCCGTCAAATAAGCACGATTCAGCTTCCCCAGCGACTCCAAAAACCTCTGCACTGACTCCTCCAGCCCACTCGAATAAACCCGACTGATGCGATCAGCTACGCTGGGCGCTTGCGCCATCGCAAATCACCTGGATCTGCTCACACTCGGCAGGCAGGTAGTTGAAGGAGTTTAAGTGTTGCAACCCAATGGTGTACTCGCCATCCCACATTTTCACGCTGCAACTGAACTCTCTCACATTGCTAACGATGCACTAGCACCCGCCCATACTCTTGAGTTCAAGGTTGTCTTTAACAACGATTCGGCAAAAACAACGATTCGGCAAACTTTTTCATCAAAAAACCAAAAAACTATACTACTGCTTAAGCAAGGTAAAATTAGCATTAAAGCCTAATAAAGAACAAACTATTGCATGATTTTCAGTATTTCCTCGTCTCAGATAGAGAAATTAGATAGTAAAGAACTTGTTGAACTATTAAAAAAATTACTACACGCTGAAGCTCAACGCTCAGGTATAAGCTTAAGAGGAGTCTCTGTACCCCTTCAGATTACTGTTGCTGATGGAGGAGAAGATGCACGGATTTCATGGACTAATGGTCTTGAGCAAACAAACTATTTGCCATCAAGATTTTGTATATTTCAAGCAAAAGCAACTGATCCAGGCCCAGCAGGTTGGAAACAAGAAGTTTGGACAAAAAGTAGCAAGAAGAAGAGTCTAACACAAAAGAAATTGAATGAAGCAGTTGCTGAAGCTATTGCCGAAAATGCTTCTTATATCGGTTTTACATCTGCTGTATTAATTGGCTCTTCTAAATATAAGAAACGAATTGAAGCTATAAAAGAAGGTATTCGGGAAGCTGGGGCTGATCCTGAGCAACTAAAGACTATTAAAAGAATTGAAGCTATAAAAGAAGGTATTCGGGAAGCTGGGGCTGATCCTGAGCAACTAAAGACTATTAACATTTATGATGCAAATAAGATTGCTGATTGGGTATCACTATATCCTGCGATCGCCATCTGGCTTAATGAAAAACAATCTGGGCTGAATTTAAAAGGCTTTCAAACAGTTGAAACATGGGGACAGAAAGCTGATATAGTATCAATTTCGCAGGTCGAAGATAAAGCAAGCCGTTTTTTTATCGGAGGTGAAAGTAGTATAAATAACTCGTTGACTTTCGATAAAGTAAAAGAACGGATTGCTGATTTCCTAGCTAATTCTAGAAAATCGGTCAGAGTTATTGGTTCATCGGGTTTAGGAAAAACTCGGTTTGTATATGAGGTCTTGAGAGATGAAAATACAATAGCGAAAAATGCATTAAAAACATCTACCATTTATTGTGATTTCAGGGATATTGGCAGTCAGATATTTCAAATAGTCCAGGCTATTGCTGAGTCAAAAAATTATGCACTGCTGATCGTAGATGAATGTCCACGCGATACTGCTGTTAGAATTTGTGAAATAGTCACAGGTGAAGGTAGCAACCTCAAAGTTATTACAATTGGTAATGATAACCAACCTATTGAAAAAGATAACTGCCTCAATATTTCTGTTACTCCTGCTGATGACTATCTTATTGAAGGCATTATTCGACAAAGATACCCTAATGCTGATTATTCAGATGTTAACTTTATTAAAAATATAAGTGCTGGTTATCCACGTATTGCAGTATTAGCTACGAATAATTATTCAGAGGGATTACCAATTCTCAAGTCTATTGAAGATGTTGTAGAACGCATTCTGTCAGGTTGTTACATAAATAGACCAGAACAAGTTCGAGCAATTGAGTGTCTTGCATTATTCAAACAACTAGGTGCAGATAAAAATATTAGTGATGAAATTGATTTTGTTGCTGAAAATTTAGCCAGGCAAACTGGTGATGAAATGTATGAACATTTAGCTTTCGCGGCAAAACAAAATCTTATAGATTACCGTAATCCCTATTTTGCACTTAAACTTCAGCCAATAGTAGCATTTTTGGGAACAAGGCGATTAGATTTTCTCCGAGTAAAAACCATCATTAATTTTATAGAAAACGCTTCTCCATCACTACGTAAATCTTTTTTAAGCCAATGGTGCTATTTTGGTGATTCAAAAATAGCTGCTACAGTCGCTCAACAGCTTTTAGCAAGAGATGCTTGGTGCGGTTCGTTAGAGAAGTTGAAAACAGAGATTGGCTCTCAGTGTTTAAATGCCATAGTACATATCGAACCTGATAGCGTGGCTGATACTATCCGTTATTTATATAAAGACTTGCCTATAGACAATTTAAAGGATGCAGTAACCTACAAGCAAGAATTTGTACAAGTTTTGTCAATATTGGTTTCTCGTAGAAGTTCGTTTTACATAGCTGGGTTAATGCTAATGCAATTTGCTGCACTTGAAAATCAATCTTCTTCAAGTAAGGTATATAACCGATTCAAACAGCTTTTTCAATTATATTTAAGTGGAACAGAAGCTGAACCCTCTGAAAGATTTGCAATACTTGACCAAGGAATATCATCTGGCGATGAAAGAATTATTTTAGTTTGTATTGAAGTATTGGAAAATACTCTTAAGAAAGATTATTTCTCCGGTTTAAGCATTTCTAATCAAATTGGTAATCAACCTCCTCTTAAAGATTGGATACCAAAAATTTGGGCTGAAGTTTTTAATTTTAATAGAGAAGGTTTTCAAAGACTGTATCATATAAGTTACCAATATAAACAATTTGCTAACAAATGTGAAAAGATTATTGCTAACTCAATCCGTTCACTCCTTTGTGAATACCTCTTTGATGACATTGAGAAGATTCTAATTAAAATAAAAAAGGACAAGGGAGTTTGGTTTGAGGCTATTAAAGGAGTTGGTGATTGGCTATATTTTGATCGAAAAGATGCACCAGAAGAGTTTTCTGCAAAAGTTAGAAAGCTTTATAACAAACTTATGCCAACCGAGCCAATACAGAAGGCACTTCTCTACACGAAATTTTGGACAGTAGATATTAACGATCCTGACTTAAACTACGATAGAGATAATATATACACTCAAGATTTTGAATATTCAAGCAGAAAAGCCAAGGAAATTGCTGCTGAAATTGCAGAAGACGAACAGCTTACATATAGAGCTATTCAAGTAATGCTTAGAGAAGAATTAAATAATGTGTTTCCCTTTACTCATGAGTTAGCTATGAAATTGGAAAATCCTGTAAAAGCTTTTCAATTTGCAGTAAACGAATTTGAGGCATCTAGCGATCAAAGGGGGATACAATTTATCCGTGGATTAATTGTCGGTATTGATAAAAAGGATACTCAAGCTTCAAGTGAGTGCATTCAGATTGCTTTACAATCAGATGCTCTCAAGGATCAGATGGTAAATATATACACTGCTACTAAGATTTCTGTTGAAAGATTAAATAAAATTGTTCAGAGTGTAAAACAGGGAAATATACCTGTAACAAGTTGTGTGTATTTATCCTATGGACAAGGATTACAAAACCTTAGTGTTAAAGAAATTCTTCCTTTTATTGATGAACTAGCTTTTAATTACGGAGCAGAAGGTGTATGGACATCTCTTGAAATTATTTCCATGTACCAACACAATAGAGAGAATCTCGATCAAGAACTTGCTAAACGGATTAAAGAAATAATCACTTCACAAGAAATTCTTGAAAAAACAAAGGCAACTAGAAGAGATGGTAATTTGTTTGAGCAGCTTCTTCTCTTAGTAAAAAAACATTATGGGATTGGAGATGAATTTGCAATTGGTTTAAGTAATCAAGTTATAAGGCTGTGCCAAGTTGAAGACTACCAAATTTTTGCAGCATTAGATGACTATTGCCGAAATATCATTAGATTGTTAGTTAAAGAAAAACCAAGTTTAATCTGGGAAGCTCTCTCACGTTTCTTTGAAACTGCAACTCCATCAGAAATCTATTTTTTAAAAGCTCTTATTGAGCCTTCACAACACTTATTTGATGGAGAATCTCACAATAAAGAAGGTATACTATTCGGTGTTTCGGATAATGAATGTAAAAGATGGGCTAAAGTTAACCCAGAAATACGTGTACCGTTCCTATGTATTTTTTATCCTATAATTGATAGGGATAAAATGGGTAATAATAGATGGCATCCTGCTTTGGAAAGCTTATCTTATGAATTTGGTGCTTTTGAATCCTTTCGTCTCGCCTTATCACGTCGCATACATCCTAGTTCATGGTCGGGGTCTATAATCCCATACTTTGAAGCTTATTTAATACCTCTGAAAAAATGGTTCACACATTCAGTACCAGAAATGTCTTTTTGGGCAAGGGATACACATCGTTTGCTAGAAAGACAAATAGCTAACGAACGTAATAGGGAAGAACAAAATATAGGATCGCTCTTTTTTCCGCACTAAATTAAAAGCAATAAGTTGCAATTAGAATTTTAATGAATGACAACGACTGAGTTTGAGATCGTCTTATTAAATTTATAAAAACTGTAATAGAAAAACATCAAACATAAATTTACAAATTTTTTAAAAGGATTCTCTCGCCCTTTATTCAGACTCCAAAACACTCAACAATTTCTCCTCTACAGCAGTTAACCAAGGTCGATTTAGTTTTCCCAATAATTGCAACAAACTTTTGGCTGTTTCCTCCAATGAATCGGAATATATCCTGGCAATGCGATCGCAAATCACCCGCATCTGCTCACACTCGGCAGGCAGGTAATTGTAAGATTTAAGGTGCTGCAAACCAACAGTGTGTTCGCCATTCCAAGTTCTCACAGTACAGCTAAAGTCGTTTACTCCGCTAACAATCGCCCAGCACCCGCCCTTGCCCCTGAGTTCCGGGTTGTCTTTGACAAGGATTTGGCACACTTCGCCAATCTGGTAGGTATTAGGTACTTGGGTGCGTTCCATGATACGCTGCACAACGTCTTTCACAATCCTACCAGTTGGTACTTTACCACCAGAAAGTTCTACTGCTCTTAGCCACACTTCCTGCTGTTCCTGGGGTTCAAGCTTTGTCATGGGTCGAACTTGCCCCTCGCTGGTAGGCAAGATTTGTACCTGATCGGAGTGGACTGTAGCAGGATTATCTTCAATTTCATTTTGTGTCCAAATTGGACACATTTTGATCAAATTATCTACAACTCCAGCAGCTTCAATTAATCTGTAAGGATGACGGCGCTCAAACCCAAACCTGTCCTTGCAATACTCTTCAAAGGTTGAATGCGTCGAACGGTACAGCCGACGATCGCGCAATTCTGCCAGTGCCTTTCCCGCCTCAAAAAACGCTCTTTCCACACGGCGCTCTAAATGCAGGCGATCGCGTTGTTCCGTTTCGGACAACTCCTCTACTTCAGCAGCAGTAACTGTAATTGTTGCTGTAGCTGGGTTTTCCTGAAGGAAGATATCCTCAAGGTCTTGGTCATCTGGTAATGTGCTGTCACTGAATGCAGAGGAGGTGGCTTTGTTGCGCTTACGAGGTGATTTAGTCATTATTCCACCTCTAACTGAACAGTGCTTGAAGAGTCAACTTTTAAGGTCTTGTCTCCATCTGACTTTACCTGTAGCAGCTTCAAAGCATACTTTGTCTCCATATTGCCGCACTTCTTCTTCTGTTGCAGCGTGTCGTGACTTTGGTTTCTTTTCCCTAGTCATACCTGTTCCACTGCAAGGAGAGTAAGAACAATACTGTTGATTTTCAGTTTTCCCAGGACAAAAGCACTCATGCAGCCTCAACCTCTGAGTTGGAACGCTTTCTTGATTTGCGTTGAGGTATGTCTTCTGGATTTCTCATTTCAAAAAGATCACCTACTTCTCTAGTAAAGTAATTGCACAAAACTTCAACTGTACCGACATCAACGCGGCTGAAGTTATTTGTGAACAAGCGGTTAATCGTTGTGATATCTAACCCTGTTTCTTTTGCCAACTGTCTCTGTGACAGCTGTGGATCTTTTTCTGCCATAAGCACGGCTAGCCTACAAAACATTTTTTTGCTCATCCCTCCATCGTACCTGTAGGCTACATTAACACAAAGCTATGCACTAGCGCATACAAAATATGTATATATACATATATTATTTGCATTAATCCTTGACAACTGTATGTACTACCGCATACACTAATATGTATTAGAGCAAATAAAATTTGCCAAAAACAAAAGACGACCGCCCCAGTCTGCAAAACGAAGCGATCGCCTTTCAAAAGATCCACCATCAAGATGGAGTATTACTTATCATGACATACCAAATCTACAGCCATCAACAGCTGCAACTGAAATCTATTGCTCGGCTCAAGCAAATCTACAGCGAAATCGCCTGCACAGTCGAAGTAAGCGACAAACGCTGCAAGGATTCTTGGATTAGTGCGATCGCTGATTATCAAGCCACCCAAGCTCAGAAAATCGCCCAAGCTGCCCCCAATGAACAAATCACAGCCCAAGCCAACGCGATGGCTGCGCCAACGCCAAGGGCGAACGTACCGGAACAACTCACTCCTGTAGAAATCTCTTTTTACGAACACGAATATTACGCTGGTAATCAGATGATAGCCAGCATCACCCATGACGACGACCACTTAACGCAACCCTGGGTAGTGATGGTCAACGATAAAGAAGTATTTCGTGCCAACACCGTAATGCGCTGTCATCGTTTCATCTGCACTCACTACAAAGATGGCACACTGCCAGTGCAGAAACAAGAAGCAACACCGTGTACCACTGGTAACGAAATCATGGCACAGATTTTCACTGAATGTGAGAAATTCGGCTTTGAAATCCTTGACGATGGAATATATAACAACGACGTGAAACTGGGCAAAGTCGGATGCACTGACAACGGCTGGTGGTTCACACGCGCCACAGACGAAACCCAGCAGCACATTCCCTGTGACTCGGCGTTGGATGCTGTGTGGTGGCTGTCGATGGTGGACACCGTGCCCCATGCAGAAGCGGTTGACTGTGAAGAATTGCTAGACCGCCCATTTGAGATGCTGACTGCCCTTGATTGGGAAATGTTACGGGAGTATGCGCCAGTTGCAGAAAGTCAGGAGTTGGTGACGGCGTAATTCTCGCAAAGAAGAGAGCGATCGCTTGACTGTTACAACTCCAGTGATCGCTCATCAACTACTTGCTTATTCACCAATTCCATTAAATCAATGCAACCCACAATATCAATCCCCCAACACTGGGGCTACCCTCGCTTTGCCTTAGAACAGCGTACTAAGGATGGCATCATTCTGGGGTTTTATTACTACCCAAATGGTACAGAATTAGCTGAACAATTTGGTGGTGGTTGGCGTTATGCCTTGATGCCTCACAAAAACTCTGACGAACTGTTCCACTTTCAGGAAAATCAAATCCAACCACTTTCCCCAGAAGAATTATTCTCAGAAATTACCGCAGAGATTGAGTTTTATCAACAGCAGATAAATATTCTCAAGCAACAGTTAGCCGCAATGACTGGAGGTAGCACCAATGGCTAATTCTACAAACAGTTTTGACCGTAGGGCTAATCATTTGCTGCGTTCTCTACAGCTTTGTGGTGGTTGTGTTCCATTACATCGGCTGCAATTCCAATTCTCCGCCAAGGTTATTCAAACTCTGCTGGATAAAGAACTGGTGCAAGTACAGAACACTGGGCGCGGCTTTTTGTTGGAGATTGCCGAGGATTTTTAGGTTATTAATCCCAGAGGACACAATCATGAAACTTTACGCGAAAACCATTCCACATACTTTACCCGATTGGGCAACCATCATCACGCAGAGCGCAGATTTAATTGAGATTGAAATCAACGATGAACACCCTAATTTCCAATCTCTGCTTGAAGAATTAGAGACGGAGATTGAACCAGGAACAATAGGAGTCAAAGCAGAAGATTTATGTTCACGGCTGGGTATTGAAATGTCTAGCCCCAATCTCTACCAATTACTCGAACAAGCCCAAAATCTGATATCCGAAATTGCTACGCACCCAGACTACAAACAACTGCTGGGCTTGGGATATCAACCTGATTTAAACATTGCTGATGCTAGCACTGCCCTGACTTATTTGAAATGGGAGTTAGAGCGCAATCGAGAATCTTCTGTCTAGTACAAAAGCGTTCACCTAAAGGAATGCCATTACTTTAGGTGAACGCACGGAAGTTTTTCTCCCGCTACAGAATTCCCATTATTGCACACGAAACACTAATCAATGAAACATGGTTACTGAAATCAAACTAGGTTTATGCAACCCTCCTGAACCGATTTATCTCTACGTCAAAAACGCCGAGTTAAGTGGTGAATCCTATCTTTGGTATCACTACAACATCGATAAGGATAAAACGATTCCTGTTTTAGAAAAAGGGCTAACTGGTTACATATCAGAACTGAGATTAACAACGAAAGAGTTTAAAGGCAAGGACAACATTAAGTTAGACATCGTTGTGAGAGCAGATGAGGTTTATATTGTCAGAACTGGCATAGAAACTAACTTCGCCAAAAGCTTTCTTTTAGCTGCCTCATTAATTCAAGATTTTGAGAAACCCCTAATTATTGCTGTGACTGCTGGGGAAGAGAACGTAGTATTTTGTCGGCTTTATGATGCAGTAACGCGTGTACGTATTCGTAGAGAGTGGGATAAAGATGCAGACTGGGCAACAATCATTCATGATATTCAAACCTGTTTAGGTGGTACTTCATCAAATATTCCATCCACGCCAAAACTCAGTGTAGTCCCTCAACCAGTACCGACTCAAGATTTGCGAATTAAAAATATTCGCACGTTGCTTGATTATCCACTTGATTTGGTTAAAGAGTGGTTGCAATTTCAAGACGTTGACCGCCCAAGTTTACTTGATATTAGCCAGATTAATGAACTAATCAAAACCATGTGTTTAGCTTGGGCTTCAGACAAATGCGAATATCCCAGTCACGCTGAATCTTCGTACCAAAAACAAGTTGTTGATGCCGTTGCTAATGGTGCTGATGAATTAGCTGCAATCAGCGCATGGATGCAACAGTTGCAAACGGTAAAGACTGGGGCAGTGTAAATCAAAAGTCAGGATTCAGAAGAAATTTTATTTTTGAATCCTGAATTAATCAGATAGGAATAAAAACCATGAAAGTCATTGTCACAGTCGTCGAAAAAATCATAAGTGAAGCACACATCGATATCCCTGATGGGCTGAATCAATCCGCAATCAGACAGTACATCGTAGACCGCTACAACAGTGGGGAAATCCAGACTGAGATGAACATTTTTCAAGTAGATTTTCAATCTATCAGCGCTCGAATTGTCCAAGAACAGTCTGATGCTAAATCTGCATAGATATGGGAGGTAATCAAATGCATACAAAATGGACTGATGAAGAAGTAGCAATTGTTGAAGAGATGGCATGTCTCAACACTGTTAAACAGATAGCACATCGCCTCCAAAAAAGAGGATACACACGCTCAACATCAGCTATTCAAAACAAACTGCGCTTTTTAGGATACTCCGCACGTCCAATTCTTGATAACTATAACTGCTGCGAAATTGCCAGAGTATTGCAACTCAATTCAGCTACTGTTTGGAGTTGGGTAAAGAAGGGCTGGATACGCACAACAACCCGACGTTCTGGCAGATATCACCAAATCAGAAGCAAAGATTTAAAACGATTTCTTCAGAATCCACCTCAACGTATTAAAAACCGCATTGCTGCCATTGATAAAGACGCTATCGAATATTTAGTGGGGAGTTTAGGATGACAGAACAAATTGTTACTCTCCAAAAATGCTGGTATATCTCCCCTCCTTGGGGTCGAACAATTCCACCCGTTGAGGTCAATTTACTGGAGAGAGTGTACCTGAGAACCACAAGAACATTCGGTTACTGCTGCGGTATTCAGTGGAAACATGAGTGCTGGTTTTATTCAGTTGATTGCGGTAAAGAAATCCTTCATGCAACACAGCATCAAATCATTGGGACTGGACAGTTAGAAACCATCAAAGTGCAAAAACCTGCTTTTGTTTTGGGCGAAAGAGTAATGCTCTGTTCTCACGATAGAGGAACAAAACAACGGCTGATTCTGGGGATTGCGCTGGTGCATAATTCTTGGTTTTACCTTGTTGAATTGATGTCACCAACGTTAATTAAGACACCAACTATATCGAATCGTTTCTCATTAGTTGGGGAGAAAAGTTTAGTGCGGGTCAATGTTTAATTCTTTCTAATCACACAACGAGAAATTATGTCGCAAATTGAAATTTCCGAAATCATCGGACAAATAAAACAAGAGATTCAGATCCACCCACAGTAAAAGGCAAATAGCGAAGCCGGTTCACATAACATATCAAAAACTCAGAGGAAGTATGGATGCAATTATAAAGCGTGAAAATCAGCCCAGCCCATTTGACCAAATCAAGCAGGTTGATACAGATGGCAATGAATATTGGTTAGCTCGTGAATTGATGCCCATACTGGGATATCAGCAATGGCGACAATTTGAAGATGCCATCTCTAGAGCGATCGCAGCTTGTTCAAACATAGAGCAAGAGAGCGAAAAACACTTTTTGTGTCTGACCGCAAAAAGTACCGGAGGTAGACCTAGAGACGATTTCAAACTCAGTCGCTATGGTTGCTATTTAACCGCGATGAATGGTGATCCACGAAAACCAGAGATAGCAGCAGCGCAAAGTTATTTTGTTGTGAAAACGCTAGCTTGCGAAACCCAAACCCAGTTAAAAGCCATGACTCAAGTACAGTTACTTGCAGCTTTAGCACAACAATTGGCAGAGCAAGAACAACATTTACTTCAACAACAACAGCAACAGACCGAAATTTTGCACCGACTAAAAGCCGTTGAAGTTGAGCAAGACAGAGTAAACACCCCATGCGGCCATAAATATAGTGTTGTTGGATTCGCCAATCTTCAAGGTTTAGAAATATCGGTGAAAGAAGCCGGTACTAAAGGTAGAAAGGCAAGTGCATTGTGTCGGAAACAAGGCATAGAAATAGAACGCATTCATGACCCACGTTTTGGAAAAGTTGGTTTATATCCAGAAAGTGTGTTGATTGAGGTTTTCTCTACTGGTCAAAACTAACAGCAATTGTCTTCAGAATACTTTCAATAGTAAGAGAAAATTACCATGCAACAACTCAATTTATTTGCTGAATCAGTCCCAGTTTTACCAGTCACTTACTACCCCAATTTCTTAACTCTTGAACAAGCAAATGAACTCTACCAACACTGCTTGAAACTGGAGTGGCAACAGAATCAAATCAGGATCGCGGGTAAAACAATGCCTGTCCCGCGCCTTGAGTGCATCTATGGTGATGCCGGATGCGATTACCTCTACTCGAATAGCGTGTTTTTGAAACCACTATGGTGGACAGAAGCTCTGTCTAGCTTGCGCGATCGCATAACTGCTTTGACTGGTTACAAATTCCGTATTGTCATCGGCAATCAATACCGCAGTGGACAAGACAGCATCGGCTGGCATTCCGACAATGAACCATCGATGGGATTCAACCCTGTGATCGCTTCTCTGAGCCTGGGTTCATGTCGCAAATTCCAAATCAAACCGAGAAATGGCAGACCAACCGACTTCTGGCTGGAACACGGGAGCTTGCTTGTGATGCACCCTGGCTGTCAATCAACACATCTACATCAAGTCCCCAAAACAAACAAAGTAGTTAGCACGCGAATTAATCTCACGTTTCGACCGCATACCGGAGGTGAGAGATAACACTCTAGCTGGCTTAGTGACTACTTCATAGCATAAGCATCGCAAAAAGTTTGAACTGGCGGCACACACTCAAGTGCCGCACCCTGCACCATGCGTCAAAAAACAGAGGGAATATGCGTATAATCGAATCCGATTCTCAAGCTAAACATTTACAAGAATGGCGAGGCAGCGGAGTTGACGAAGAAATCTTTCACTTGAATGTGCGTTCGCTCCACGGGACTTTACCCTACGAATACTTGCTCTACAGTCCCAAAATCTCCCGCCGCAACGATGGACGATTACGCGATCGTGATTTGAAAAAGTACCAACACATTGAACTCGGCGGCTGGTGGTGCAATGGCATTGACCCCCTCAACAACTACGTGCTGATGATGTGGGGCTGTTTCAAACCTGACCACCCCCGAAGAGATCGCCAGAAGATCCACAAATTCATCAAGTACGAGCATCCTTACAGAGAAGAGACACGCGCCTTCTTCCTCTTAGTACCGAATCGCATCTGGGTGAAAGTCTCCCTACGTAGCGGCATCCCCATCACCGAAGAAGACCTACAGCATCCTGGCGGTTTCTGGCACTGGGTTTGGCGGCATAATGTGCCAGTGACAATTGTCGAAGGTGTCAAGAAAGCGGGGGCATTATTAACAGCTGGTTATGCTGCTCTAGCTATCCCCGGTGTCAACGCTGGATACCGCACACCTACTGATGAGTACGGTACTGCTATTGGTAAACCAAATCTTATCCCTGACTTGAAACATTTTGCCACAAACGGCAGACAAGTTAATATTTGCTTTGACCAAGATAACAAGCCCGAAACTGCACAGCGAGTCAGAACCGCCATTAGTCGCATGGGTCGGTTGCTTGTTGCGGATGGCTGTTCGCTGCGAGTCATTGATTTACCCTTTGGACAAGAGAAAGGCGTTGATGATTTTATCTATGCCTTGGGACAGGAAGCTTTTGATGCGCTCTACAATACTGCCGTTGCTTTGGAATTGTGGGAAATTAAACTGTTTACCCTGCTGACTTACCCGCCAGCAATCGCACTTAATCAAAGATTCTTGGGCCATCTGCTTGTTCCATCAGGCGAAAAGCTGATTATCCTCAAGGCCCCCAAAGGCACTGGTAAAACCGAATGGCTGGCAACTGAGGTAGCGAAAGCACACGACCAAGATAGACGGGTATTAATTATCACTCATCGTATCCAGCTAGGTGAGGCATTGTGTAATCGGTTTGGTGTTAACTATGTTACCGAAGTCCGCACTTCGGGAACAGGCACATTGTTAGGATATGGGGTGTGCGTTGATTCACTGCATCATGAGAGCCAAGCCCGTTTCAATCCCAATGACTGGTCAAATGATGTCATTATTATTGACGAGTGCGACCAAGTATTCTGGCATTTGCTCAACTCTGGTACTGAAGTGCAAAAGCGTCGGGTATCTGTTCTCAAAAACCTCAAGCAGTTAGTGCAGAATGTTCTAGGGAGTAGTCAGGGAAAGATTTACTTGTCTAGTGCCGATGTTTCCGATACTGATGTGAAGTATGTTTTATCACTCGCTGGTGAATATCGAGTTAATCCGTTCGTAATTGTCAACAATTATCGGCACGTATCTGGCAATTGTTACAACTACTCTGGCAGTAACCCGAAGAATCTCATCGCGGCACTGGACAAAGCGATAGCTAAAAGTGGGCATCATTTATTATGCTGCTCTGCTCAAAAGGCTAAGTCAAAATGGGGGACGCAAGCATTGGAAGAACGGTTCCGTCGCAAATTCCCTCACCTGCGAATCCTGAGAATTGACAGTGAATCTGTTGCTGATCCCTCTCATCCGGCTTTTGGTTGTATCGCTCATCTGAACGAAATTCTTACCCAGTACGATTTAGTTATCGCCTCTCCAAGTTTAGAAACTGGCGTATCTATCGATATTCTAGGGCATTTCACTGCTGTTTGGGGAATTTTTCAGGGTGTGCAGCCGGTTAACTCCGTCCGGCAGATGTTGGCAAGGGTTAGGGAAACTGTTGACCGTCATATCTGGGTGAGAGAGTGGGGGATGTCGGTTGTAGGCAATGGTTCTACATCCATCGGAGGATTGCTTAGAAGTCAACACGTTGCGACACAGGCTAATATTGCGCTGCTGTCGGCGGCGGATAATGCGGATTTGAGCTATGTTGACCAGAACTTTCAGCCAGAGTCATTGCAGACTTGGGGCAAGCGTGGTTCCGTGATTAACGTTGAGATGCGGCGCTATCGGGAATCGGTACTTGCGGGTTTGATCGAGGATGGGTACACCGTTATCGATGCCTTGGATGCCGACGATGATGAGAGCGGGGCAGTAATCGAGTCGGTTAAAGCGGCATCTGTTGAATTGTATACTGCTGAATGTCAGGCGATCGCTAATTCTGATGAACTCTCCCCAAGCGAATTGAAGAAACTGCAAGACAAACGGGCGAAAACGAAAACCGAACGACATCAGCAGCGCAAAGCGGAATTATCCCGTCGCTATGAAATTGAGGTTACGCCTGATTTGGTTGAGAAGGATGACGACGGCTGGTATCCTCAACTGAAAATGCACTACTATTTGACGCTGGGGCGGGAATTTCTGACAACTCGTGATGCAAAACGGGCTAAGGCACAAGCCGAAGCCGGGAATAATGCTATCTGGAAGCCGGATTTTAACAAGGGGCAGCTATTGACTGCTGTCTTATTATTGGAGAGACTGAACTTGTTGCAGTTGCTTACGCCAGGCGTTCGGTTACGCTCTTCTGACGAGGCAATGCAGGAGTTGAAGAAGGCGGCGATGAAGAATCGGTATCTCATCAAAACTTGTTTAAACGTCACCATTTCGGAAAAACTCACTCCCGTGGCGATCGCACAGAAATTACTTGCCAAGATTGATTTGAAACTCGATTACGTCGGTCGGTTGGGTAAGCGTGAAAATCGGGAGTGCGTCTATCGGTTTGTTGCCCCTGATGATCAGCGTAATTCAATTTTTGGGCAGTGGTTAAATCGAGATGAAGCGTTTCAAAATGAGTTGGTGTCAGTCAGCAATAATATAAGTACAACTACACCAGTCATTGACACCACTCCCCAGGATATTCCTCAAACACTCACGCCCGTGGAAAGTCCTGTTACCCAAGGATGGAAGGGGCTAAACCTGAAAATGCGCCTTGGACTCGACAGCGCTGGTCAGTTCTACCAACAACTAGTCTCCACAATCGGCAAAGCTATCGGTGTTGCTGATGGGGAGCCTTACTGGAATGGGTATTTGGGGCAGTGGCAGGTTTGGGTTAAATTTGCAGACGAGTGTAGGTCTGTGGTGTGCGATTGGTTGGTGGCGGTGTAGAGCAATCACTACAGGACACTTGATGTGTAGATTTTAGTGCAGGTATTGATTAATATAAGCGTATTAGCTAACAATCCAGTTAATACATAGTTAGGTTTACTCAAAGTATGTTCACGAAATTTGCGCTGCGGGTACTTTCGCTTACCGTAATGTTTTTTGGATGCTTTGTAATATTTGAGTATCCAGTGTAGGGTAATCGATGATAAGAATTATCCATTTGAAATTGTTTGTATTAGAGACTGAGATAACTGTGTTAATTGGGAATTCTTTTACTCCAATGACAAGAACAATAATTCATGTAGGATTTACTGACTAGTAAAGTGCCAAACAAAAATTTTAACCAGTTTGATTTTAAAGATTATTTAAAACAATCATTAAAAATAAATTCATGCCTACGTCTATTTATCACATTACCCATATTGATAATTTACCCTCCATTCTCAAATCAGGAGGATTGATAGCAAACAGTAGGCTTAGACAGAGACAAACAAATTATCTCGATATTGCTCATGAAAATATTCAAGATAGACGAGCTAGAACTGAAGTTCCCTGTGGAGCAGGTGGATATTTACATGATTACGTACCTTTTTATTTTGCTCCACGCTCTCCCATGCTTTATGCCATTCATAAGCAAAATGTGGATGGATACAGTGGAGGACAAAAGCCAATCATTCATTTGGTTTCTCAAATAGAAGCAATAGAAAACTCAGAAATAGCTTTCGCATTTACAGATGGACATGGCATTATGGTTTATACTGATTTTTATGATGATCTTTATGCTTTAAGTCATGTAATCGATTGGGAGTTAATGGAGTCAAAATACTGGTTTGATACTCCAGATGATCCTAACCGTAAATGTAAGCGACAAGCTGAGTTTTTAGTACATGAATTTTGCCATTGGAACCTAATTAAAGAAATTGGTGTAATCAACTTGACAATCCAAACAAAAGTTAGAGAAATATTACAGAAATTTAATATTCAGACCCCAATTAACGTTTACTCTAATTGGTACTACTAATTTTATTTCCTTAAATTGTAAAATTATATTACTGTTAAGACAGTTAAGAGAGATGATTGAAATTAAGCAAGGCAACCTATTAGAAGAAAACGCCGAAGCCCTAGTTAATACCGTTAATTGTGTCGGTATAATGGGCAAAGGTATCGCCTTGCAATTTAAGCAAGCCTATCCTGAAAACTTTCGCCAATACGAAAAAGCCTGTCGTGCCAAGGAAGTACAACCAGGACAAATGTTTACTGTAGCCACAGGAAGTCTATTTAATCCCCGGTATATCATTAATTTCCCTACCAAGCGACACTGGAAAGGAAAATCAAAAATAGAAGACATCAAAAGTGGACTGCTGGCTTTAGTCACTCAAGTAAAGCAACTAAGCATCACCTCAATTGCCATTCCTCCATTAGGATGCGGTAACGGTGGTTTAGATTGGACACAAGTGAAACCCTTGATAGAATCAGCCTTTGCCCAACTCCCAGAAGTGCAGGTAATTATTTTTGAACCGACAGGCGCACCAACTGCTGAAAAAATGCCTGTTGCGACTAAAATACCCAACATGACCCGTGGACGTGCCATCATCATCCACCTCTTAGAACTGTACGGTATTCCGGGTTATGAATTGACCAAGCTAGAAATTCAAAAACTAGGCTATCTCTTGCAAGAAGCGGGGGAAACCTTGAAGCTGAATTATGTAAAAGATAGATATGGCCCCTACGCTCATAACCTGAATCATGTTTTAAAACATATCGAAGGACACTACATTCGGGGCTACGGTGATGGGACTAGCAAAGCTGACAGTGCTGAAATTTATGTATTACCAGCAGCAAGAGTTGCAGCACAAGTATTTTTAGCTACTACACCAGATGCCCAGGCGCGGTTAGAGCAAGTTAGCAAGCTCATATATGGTTTTGAAACACCCTATGGTATGGAATTGCTGGCTACAGTCCATTGGGTTGCAACCAAGGAAGCTAGCCCTGCCCAAGATAGCGAACAGGCTATATCCTTAGTGCATGAGTGGAATGAGAGAAAACGTACTCTTTTTAAGCCTCAACACATTCGCAAGGCTTGGCAACGTTTGGAGCAGCAAAATTGGTTAAATGTTAAAGTTTCTGATTCGCATTAACCGCGAGACAGGAAAACGTGGGGCCCAAAAGGATTGGGCATTAGATGCTAGCTGTCAGATTGAAGCGCAGCGCAATTGGTCGATAGACTGTAAACCCTGTAACCTCACAGCGTACAGCCAATCTAGGGCAAGAGTGGTGAGCGTCGAGGCGCGATGCTGGAGTTTGAGATGTGGAGATGACAAATTTGCTCAACTGGTGACAGATGCGCCGCATTGGACTGAATGGATGGCTTGATTTACACCCAAGCTTGGTATTAGACCAATAAACTATTGCTTGCGAAGTGTGTCTGCCACTTCAAGATGTTGAATGGCAGTTTCATAAGTAGCAAGTGCTTGTTGATAAGTTGCGAATGCTTCTGTATACTGCTTGTTGGTTAAGTATAGTTCGGCTAATCTTTCAATCATCATTCCGTGATAACTAATATCAATTGCATCACTGTGGTATCGAGAAAAGGCACTATCATAGGCGATCGCTTGCTTTAAAGCCTTAATAGCCTCTGTATACTGCTGTTGAGATAACTGTAGCTCGGACAGCTTTTCGAGAGTGAAACCCTTGCGCTTAACAGTTTTGAGGTCATTAGGAGCAAACTTGAGTACAGTATCATAGATAGCGATCACCCTATACCAGCTCTGGATGATCGCCCCTATTTTCATGAGGCCCTTGTTGCCGTTTTATAATGAAAGGATGCAAAAGCTTACCATCACCCGACCTGACGATTGGCATCTGCATCTCCGCGACGGTGCAGCACTGAAAGCGGTTCTGCCCTACACGGTGCGTCAGTTTGCCCGCGCGATCATCATGCCGAACTTGAAGCCCCCTATCCGCTCAGTGGTAGATGCGGCTTGCTATCGCGATCGCATCCTCGCCGCCATTCCAGAGGGACAACAGTTTGAGCCATTGATGACGCTCTACCTCACCGACAACACCAGCCCCTACGACATTCTCCGGGCGAAAGAATCCCAGTTTATCAAAGCGGTCAAGTATTACCCAGCCGGTGCAACGACCAACTCAGACTCCGGTGTGACGGATATTCGGAAGGGTGATCGCGTCTTTGAAGCGATGCAGCAGGTGGACATGCCGTTATTACTGCACGGGGAAGTGACCGATAACGATGTTGATACGTTCGATCGCGAGAAGGTGTTTATCGAGCGACATTTAATCCCCCTCAAGCAGCGATTTCCCAACCTGCGGGTGGTGCTTGAGCATATCACCACCTCCGATGCGGTGCAGTATGTCCTGTCTGCCAACACCATCGCGGCAACAATTACGCCACAACATTTGTTGTTTAACCGTAATGCCCTGTTCAAAGGTGGCCTTCGCCCCCATTTTTATTGCCTGCCCATTTTGAAACGGGAGGAGCATCGTCAGGCTTTGTTGCAAGCGGCAATATCGGGGAATCCGAAGTTTTTTCTAGGTACCGATAGCGCTCCCCATACCCGCACCAGCAAAGAAAGTTCCTGTGGTTGCGCGGGATGCTTTTCGGCTCTGCACGCCCTTGAGTTGTATGCCGAAGCATTTGAAAGCGTGAAAGCCCTGGATAAACTGGAGGCGTTCGCTAGCTTCTATGGCCCAGATTTTTATCAACTGCCGCGTAATACCGAGCGAATTACCTTGTCCAAAACGACTTGGCGCGTTCCTGATGAAGTTCCATTTATGGAATCTGGGCTTGTACCTTTGGGGGCGGGGCAGGAAATGACATGGCAAATGGTATGACATTTGCATTGTGCATCAGCCGTTGTGGAATCCTGTCGGTTAAGTTAGGCCAACAATTAATTTGAATCCTGGCTCAAATTTGAGTCTGCGAATCTTCCATTTTGAGTGGCGATCGCCTTAGCAGAACTTTAAGATTTTAGCAGAATATAAATATAATCTAGTATTGATTGAAGAAACGTTTAAGTCTACAAATGAGAGATTGAGAAATAACCTTTTTATAAATAGCGGGACTTAGACAACAATTAAGCACAAACTGGCTTTATAAGCGGCAAATACGTCACGATGAAGGGTCAGCCAATCAAAAACTGCCCGGAAAATTCTCCTTGCATTGGTATAGTATTAGTTTGTGCCTGTGGGTCAGATTTTCTGTTTTTGCTCTTCTTAAAAGAACTAGTACGATTCGAGTTAAGCAATTTTAAATCTAGGGTAAAAGAACCGGGTTTACCAGGAACAAGCGACCATTTACCGCTTTCTCTGCCATAAGTTAATGTAGATTGAACTCTGCCCTTTACTAGTTTGAAAATATCTGGTTCTAAATCACCATAGAGTGATCGCACCACAAATTCTATGTGACATACAGTACCCCTATATTTTTGCAATACCTTTAGGATCGCTTCTGTGCGGTTGAGAGATTGATATTCCAACAACATTGGAATTTCTGACCACAAGAGGGATTTCTCTAAAGTTTCTTGTTGTGTCTCTATCTCTTTTGATGTTGGCGCTGGTAGCTCGTCGGGTTCACCAGATGTCGAGGATGATTCATTTATTTCTAAATTATTTGTTTGTGAGGCTTCAGCCTGACTCGGCTCTACCAACTTCACTAGCTTGCATGTATAACTTTTCGTACTTCTCCACAATCGGAGCATAGTAGTCTCGTAATGACAACAGGGGAGCAAGAAAGGTTTCAGGAGGAGGCTGTAATTGTGATTGACTATCCATAAACTTTTAATTTCACCAAAACCGCTATCCCTTGTACCATGACTACATTTTTTTGTTGATCCTGATGCAACTAGCTCGTCAAATCTGCTGCTAGCTAAATATGTACAACATCACGGGATCAATACATCGATAATAGCAATGAAATCGTTTTCATTGCTAAAAACACATCCAAGATACTTTTAGAATAACTACTTAGAAGGCATCTTGTTTGCTCTAAAAGTGTTCTCAGATTATTTTGCCAAATTGACATCACTCAAGTAATTCATAGCTCTGGGTTTTCTCTTCTGTATAGGGACTACTGATTTCTTGGGTGCTTGTGGCGGACGGCATTTCTCGCAATATAGAGGTCGAACTCCAAAGGTTTCTCGTTGTGTGGGTTGTTCGCATTGCTTACATACAAAGTTAAAAACGCGGGTGTGAATTTCCCGCTTGTGCGCTCTGACGGTGTACTCTCGGACATCAATTGTTTTACTGGGCATTGATTACTATGTAGCCTTACTTCTAAAATATAGTTTTTCATATCAGTTTTGTAAGATCCGTGCATCATCTGACTAAAACATCCTCTTAATCAATTAAGTACTCTTGCATGTCGCTTTTTCGATGGCGGAGAATACTTATAGCTTTGACCTGGATTTGACGAATCCGCTCTCGGCTGAGGTTTAGCTGTTGGCCAATCTGAGCGAGATTGAAATGCTGATCGTTCTCTAGCCCAAAGCTTAAAGTCAACACTTGACGCTGTATAGGTGTCAATGGTTCTAAGAATTTAACGACATCTTGCGATAGAAGTTCTTGGGTGAGCAGTTTTTCTGGTGAAGCGCCAAGGTCTGCTAAAATTTCGCCCAATTCTGTCTCTTTCTCATCTCCGACTTGTTTATTTAAAGAGATGGCTGTGCGAGAAGCGGTGAGATATTCTCGAAGTTTATGGGGGCTTATGTTTAATGCTGATGCAACTTCTTCAGCAGTAGCATGACGACCGAGTTTTTGAAAGCTTTCTCGCTGCACTTTTTTAATTTTATTAAGTATTTCAGTCAGGTGAACAGGTAATCTAATAGTGCGGGATTGTTCTGCAATTGCTCTGGTTATAGCTTGACTAATCCACCAGTAGGCGTAGGTTGATAGCTTATAGCCCCGGTTGGGATCAAACTTTTCTATACCTTTTTGTAAACCGATTGCTCCTTCTTGGATCAAATCTAAGAATTCCAAATTGCGGTTTTGATATTTTTTAGCAACAGATACTACCAGCCGCAGGTTTGCTGTCACCATTTTTTGTTTAGCTTTTTGACCAAGGTGTAGTGCTGCTCGGACTTGTGCTTCGGTTTGAGCAACAGCATTGGCTAATTCTGTCATTGTTGGTTCACGGTCTAGCTGTTGAGTGAGTTCATTTTTAGATTGCTCAATGGCAATCATTTCTTGTACCTGTCTACCATAAGCAATTTCTTCCTCTGGCTTTAATAAAGGATACTGACCAATTTCCTGCAAATAGATGCGAACCATATCTGAACTGAGGCTGGACATACAAACTCAACGTTTTTTTAAACCAAGGAATTTAAAAGTATAAATCAAATAGCTCAATAAAGTTTTCTATTTTGAAGAACCAAAACATCTCACCAATTCAGTCCTGCCTGAAGCAACCTCTGCTTCAGCCTTGTGTAGCGCTCTTGGTCGTCAGTAGAGCGCACGGCTAGAGATATCGCTTTTTTTGCGCCAACTACGATCGCTAACTTCTTGGCACGAGTTATACCAGTGTAAAACAGGTTCCGGGTCAACATCATATAGTGCTGCATATAGATCGGTAGAATCACCACCGGATACTCTGAACCCTGGCTTTTATGAATAGTCACGCACCACGCTAGCGCAATTTCATTGAGGTCAGCGTAATCGTAAACCACAGTCCGCTCACCATATTGCACTGCAACTTCCTGCTCGACAGTATCAATGGTGAGGATAATTCCTAAGTCACCGTTGAAGACTTCGCGGTTGTAGTCGTTGGTCAACTGGATAATGCGATCGCCCTCGCGTAACAAATTCCCACCTCTATTAATCTCCACCTTGTTGGGGCTGGGTGGGTTGATCAACTGCTGCAATACTGTGTTCAGGTTACGAGTCCCGATTACTCCCCGTGTCATCGGGCAAAGCACTTGGACATCAGTGGCAGGATTAAAGCCCAGGTGAGGGAGCAAGTCTGTAATCAACTCGCAGATTGCCTGTACACCATGTTCAGGCTGATGTCCGCCGCCGTGCCAAATACAGTCAGACACAGGATTGTCAGAAATCGGTTCAATCGTGGGATAAATTCCTCGATTAATCTGATGAGCAGCAGTGATAATTGCACAAGTTTTAGCTTGGCGGAATACCTGAGTTAACCGCACTACTGGCACACGACCAGAATTAATCAAATCAGCAAGTATTTGACCTGGGCCCACAGATGGTAGCTGGTCAATGTCACCCACCAACAATAGTAAAGCGCCAGCCAATACTGCTTTAACCAAGGAGTAAGCCAGAAATAAATCAAGCATCGAAGCAACACCCAACGATAATTGCCGTGTGGGGTAAAGGATTTTCGCTATCGCGCTTGAAACCCCTTGAGCGGGGGTCAAATTCTAACAAACGATGAATAGTCTTTGCTTCAAGTCCAGTCATTTCACCCAAACGTTGAGCAGCCCGTCCAGTTGGTGCAGCCAAAGCGATAGATTTACCCATTGCTTTCCATAGACTAACTATTGTATGGGTAGTGAAAGTTTTCCCAACGCCAGGGCCGCCAGTCAAAATCATGATTTTGGAATAGGCTGCTGTTTCTACAGCTTGGCGTTGCTGTTCTGAAAGCTGAATTTTACGGCTAGCAGTAAAGCGGTCAATCCAATCACGCACACGCTCAATGTCAGTACCAACAGGATTTTCCAAGCGTTGGCGTATCAGTTGAGCTAAATTCTGTTCCGTATGAAAGTAAGTTGGCTTGTAGCAAAGTAGCGTTTTTTCTTCATCCCACTCTCTAATCAGCTCGGCGGCTTGTGCCATATCTTTAATAATGAGCGCGACCGCTTCTTCTGTGGGCTGGTGAGATTCGGTAGTCAGCAGTTTGATTACTGACTCAATCAGTTCGCTTTGTGGCAGGTAACAATGACCATCTTCGGCGGCCTCACTTAGACAGTGGACAATCCCCGCACGATAACGAAATTCTGAGTCCGGTGCAATTCCTATATTTCTCGCAATCTTGTCAGCCGTTAGGAAACCAATACCGTAGATGTCGGCTGCCAACTGGTAAGGGTTATGGGTTACTGTAGCGATCGCTTCATCCTTATATTGCTTGTAAATCTTCACAGCATAAGTGGTAGAAACGCCATGAAGAAAGGAGAAACACCATTACTTCTTTGATCGCTTTCTGAGTTGACCAAGCGTTTTTGATTAAAGTAATCCGCTTTTTAGCGATGCCCTGAACTTCAATTAATCGCTCTATCTGGTTTTCAATAATATCGAGGGTTTCAAGCCCAAAGTGAGCTACGATGCGTTTGGCTGTTACTGGCCCAACACCTTTTATGAGTCCACTGCCTAAATATTTCTCAATTCCGGTGAGAGTGGCTGGTTTGGTTTCTTTGTAGTTGACTACTTGGAACTGGGGGCCAAATTGTGGATGGTCACGCCAAAAACCAGTTAGCTGTAGAGTTTGACCTGGCTGAATATTGGCAAAGCTGCCGACAATTGTTGTGAGTTCGGTGCTACGGGGGCGGGTCAGTCTTGCCACAGTGTAACCTGACTCAGCAGAGTAAAAAGTTAGACGTTCTACGACTCCGGTGATTGTTTCCTGTTGAGGAAAGGCGCTTACTTGTTGAGGGGAAAGATTAGGGGGAGTGGACATTGCTTATGATCAGATGCCGCACATCATTATAATACTCGAATTCAGTTGATTATAGTACACAAATACTATCTTCGAGATTACAGTAATAGTAGATGATGAGGTCGAAAATGCTGCTTCGCTTCACCAGACGATGCTTAAGAGCGCAAGCTATGCAAGCTACGCTTCAAAGGTTGGTAAGAGTGAAATATGTTGTAAAAAACCATAGATTTTACTCTAATAAAGCTTCAATTTGCCCTAACAACTTCTCTAAAACTTTTGCTTTATTAGGATCTTCCCAAATTTTAGCTTGCTTAACTCGCTGATAGGCTGACTTCATCCGATTAGTCAGGATATTCGGCTGAGAAGACTTAGGAGGTTGGACTGATTGAATGTAACTTTTGATATCTCTAACTGAAAGGTTTTCTTCAATAGTCTTCACTAGAAGTTGATGTCGCTGATCTTCGTCTTTTAATTGAGCGATTATACGGGCTTTGGTATATTCTAATTGTCCTTGGCGCAAAGTTTCTAAAACATCTTTAGGTAAATTTAGTAAAGGTAGGCGATGACTACGAAAACTGTCTGGAGTCACCCTACCTATTACTGAAAATATCTTTTCTACCATTTCCCATTGGTTACGAACAACGTTGTTCGTAGTTTCTGTTTTTTGCTTTTGAAGGTTAGCAATATGATTGAGTAAGGAAATAACTTCTCCTTGAGAGCATTCCAAACGGATAGATAGCAGTTGCAAAATAGCTTCAGTTTCCTCAACCGGATTTAAATCTTCCCGTTGCAAATTTTCGAGGAGGGCAACTTGGAAAGCATCTTGATCATTGAAATGGCGGATAATAACCGGAACTTGCTCCATTCCAAGAGTTTGAGCAGCACGGTAGCGACGTTCACCAGCGATCAATTCATAATTATCGGATTCTAAGGGTCGGACAAGCAGTGGCTGCAAAATACCATGTTCACGAATAGAAGCAATTAGGCTTGCCATTCCTTGAGTTGAAAAATAATGCCGAGGCTGATGAGCAGCTAGGTGAATTTGAGTTATTAATAAAGATTGTTCAATAGATTCGTTTTCCGAGAGTTGAGGATTATTGGTAACTCCTACTAAGTCAAGGAATTGTCTGGTTTTATTCGGAAATTCCATTTCATCTGCCATTGACAAGCGCCGCTTCGCCATATTACTCCTGTTCTGCCATTGACCTGGCAATTTCTTGATAAGGTTCAATCAATTTTCTTTCTGTGGTATACCGATGGATTGGTTGACGCGCCAAGTTAGACTCTGGAAACTGAACAGACTTAGGAACTGGTTCAAAAATTTTGACCCCAGGGAGTTTAGTTTTAAGAGTTTTGAGAGCATCTTGGGTCGTGAGTGTACGGTCTGCCATTGTAGGCAAGACTCCTAAAATTTGCAAATTGGGGTGAGTGTCTTCATCACGAAGACTTTCGATAGTTTCCAATAATTGTCGTAAGCCTTCCAAAGCAAAGAACTGACATTGAACGGGGATCAAGACTGCATCTGCTGCCATTAGTGCATTTAGAGTCAACATTCCTAAGCTAGGTGGACAATCAATGAGGATATGAGCAAATTCTTGCCGTAAAGGATTCAATTTCTTTCTCAGGATTCGGCTATTATCTGCCGAGGTCAAAATTTGCTTTTCTCCAGATGCTAGAGATATGTCAGCCGGAATCAGCTTGATTCCGTACTCGGTGTCAATAATAGTTTCAGATGCGCTCTGTTTACGATCTGTAAGTACTTCATAGGCAGTCATCTGCCCTGGCTGAATCTTGATTCCTAGACCTGTGGTTAAATTGCCTTGGGGATCAAAGTCAACTACAAGGCAGGAGGAACTTTCTGCCAGCAATCCACTTAATGCAATAGTAGAGGTTGTCTTGGCTACTCCTCCCTTTTGATTAGTAACTGCGATAATCATATTTTCTTAGTACTATGCGATTTTTGATGAAAAAACATATATATATTAGTTACAGAATGAACTGATTCTATGACAATTTAAGTAGACCGCAAAGATTTTCACAAGTTTTACACCAAAGTAATGAAAAACTAATGCTCCAAATTGCTTGTTACTTAAAAAGCTAACTATACTTTCGTTCTGGCGATGAGGAGCGATTTAGTGAAATAAATTGGCGGTTAAAATACACTCATTTCCCAAAGTTCAAGAAAGAAAATTCTAATGAAGTCTACCGAGCGATCGCCCAAGCTACCTAAAAAACAATCAAAATCCAACGACCAAAGCCCAAAGCTTGACCTTGTTGCTTATAAACCAGTAGAGAAACAGCAACCAACCTCTCAGCCTGACATGACTCCCAGTGATGATCTGCCGTCAGTTGAGCAGCCAGCCCAAGCAGAGGTGATACCTCTTATAAAGTCAAAGACAAACGCTGCTGAAAAACCGCAACATTTAGAGAAAAGTAAAGCCAAACGTACCTCTGTTGACAAGAGAAAATCCAAATTACCGCAACAGCCCAAGCAACAGGGTCAATTGACAAAGAGCGATGAAGAAGAAGAATTACCGCCAGAACCCTGTCAGCACATGCAATTCCTGGATTGCAACTCGGAGGTAGGGCGTGTGATATTCGAGTGCTATCATTGCCAGCAGGGGATAATCAGTGAGTACACCGGAGAACCCGTAATGGGCGAGTACAAAGGACGACCTTCAGTAATTTTCACAAAAGTAAAATGCCCCAACTGTGAGCAAACAGCGATTAGACTGCAAGCAAGGGAAGTACTTTCGACTACGGCGATTCCTTCACCTTGGCAGCAATGATGGTACACACCAAGATCAAGAGTGATTGGTAAGAGATATTAACGATTGATAATGCAAATGAGATTTTTACCCTCAATAATAACTGCACTAACGGCACTGACACTAACTAGTTGCAGCACTGCTACTACTGAGCAGTATGAAGCTACAGCACTCACCAGTTACACCTGGCTTGTTTTGTATGCTAATAACCTAACTAGTCAACCACAGCCACGCATTGAAACATGAACGAATACTTCAGTGGTGAATCGGAATGGATTGAAACCGCCAGGAGCAGTTGTTGGGCCAGATGACCAAGGGCTATGGTGGCCTACTTTACCGCCACGACCAGGTGTTAATGAAGTTGAACAACGTAAAAGACCTCAAGAAGAGGCAGGCAAACCTGAATTGGTGAAAGATGTAAAGTACAAACTGACCTATGGAGTGGGTAATACTCAGCAGACCCTACCTACTAATTATGAAGTTTATCGACAAGTAGTAAAAGCGTACCCCAAAAGAACTCCTTTGGAATTGACTTTGGGTGTGAATGATAATTCAGTTGAGAAAGCTGAACCTGTAAGCAAGTAATAACGCACTCGTTACATAGTCAGCAAGAAGTTAGAGATTAAGACTGAATTGCTTTTCAACAAAAGATTGACAGTAAAGTATAAATCAAAGAGTCAACAACGATCTAATTTAATTTCTACTACGTTGATAAAAAAGATTTCAAAAATGACTATTGGGGGCTATATGGGGGCTATATATACCCCAAGAATATCTCAGGACTTTGGGGAGATTTTGACCCCTATATAGGGTATATATAGGTGCTAAGTAGGGTATATTTGACTGGTTGATATTTTGTACCCCACTTAGCCCCCAAGGGGTTATGATAAACTCTTGAGTCTGGAGAAAAAGGGGTAGTTATTTTATTCTTCTCTCCCCTGTTCCCCCAAATTACCTGAACAGATAATTTTCACAAATTAAAGTGTATTACTTGGAGCCTATGTCAAACATTCACACCTTACAAAAAATTTTGACTGCGGGTTTCGATAACGGTTACGGAAGTCTCAAACTTTTAGTCGAAGGGTTTGAAGTAGTTCGTGTGCCCAGCTATATAACTAATGCCGAGATGGAAGATGTTCCAGGACGGGTAGTTTTTAACGGCACTGCTTACACAGTTGGAGAGTCAGCTTACCGTACAGGGAATTATTTTGACCGGAACACAGACAATAATGAAAATAAAGTCAATAATGCGTTGTTGACTTTATTGGGCGCATTGGCACATCTGCCACACCGTAAGGCAAGGCACTTAAAATTAGTCGTCAGTTTACATGATGTTGCTCTGGCTAATGAACTACA
>NZ_CAXTNP010000045.1:0-11379 GCF_964245575.1 uncultured Nostoc sp.
CCACTCCCCACTCCCCACTCCCCACTCTGAGATTATCAGGTTGCAGCATCCATCTGGAACCTCTAAGGTAAGATTGCGTCTTATGTGCTAATCTGGGGCGCTTCCCGTTAATTAATCACAAGGGGAGACTTTTCAGTTAACCTCATCAAGTTGCCCTTTGTAATTTCCATTTATTCAAGTTACCTGTGCCCTTGAAATATGCTCTGGTTCATGAGTGGCTGACACCCAAAGCCACCGGTGGTTCAGAACTCGTTGTACGAGAAATTTTGAATCACATTGATGCTGATTTGTATGCCCTCATCGATTTTGAATCCAGTAATGCTGAAAGTTATTTATACAAGCGTCAAATTGGCAAGACGTTTCTCCAGAACTTTCCCTATGCCCGCAACGGTGTACAAAAATACTTGCCTTTGTGGCCTTTGGCAATTGAACAACTTGATTTGCGGCATTATGACGTAATTCTGTCTTCATCCCACGCTGTTGCCAAAGGAATTCTTACCACTCCCGAACAGATTCATATTTGCTACTGTCACAGCCCTATGCGCTATGCCTGGGACTTGACTTTTGATTATCTGCGCCACAGCAAAATGGGTAGTGGTTTAGCTGGGTGGGTGACGCGATATTTATTACATCGTTTGCGCCAGTGGGATGTATTGAGTGCCAATCGCGTTGATTATTTCATTGCTAACTCGCAACATACAGCTCGGCGGATTTGGCGTTGCTATCGCCGACAAGCAACAGTCATTTACCCACCAGTGAATATTGCGGAATTTCCATTCCTGTCTGAGAAAGAGGACTTTTACCTGACAGTTTCCCGGTTAGTGAGTTACAAGCAAGTATCGTTAATTGTCAACGCTTTTAATCAACTAAAACGACCATTAGTAGTCATTGGTACAGGAGATGAAATGAACAAGATTCGTGAGATGGCAAACTCGAATATCCAAATATTGGGATGGCAACCCGATAATGTGGTAAAAAAATATATGTCTAGGGCTAAGGCGTTTGTGTATGCAGCTTGTGAAGATTTTGGTATCGCCCTAGTGGAAGCACAAGCCTGTGGCACGCCAGTGATTGCCTACGGTGCAGGGGGTGCTCTAGAAACAGTGCGAGATATCCGCTCTTTTGCGGATACAGGGACAGGTATATTCTTCAGGACGCAAACAGAGGCGGCTTTAGTGGAGGCAGTAGAAAAGTTTGAAGCGGATGAGGGTTCGTTCAGTTCCGAGTATATGCGATCGCACGCCGCGCAGTTCTCACCGCAAATTTTTGCAGATCGTTATCTAGATTTTGTAAACAAATGCAACGAAAAAAGACCATTTTTGCAATGATGGTATTGAATAACGTCTTATTTTTTTAGGCTTTTGGCAATTTCCCCCAGAAGCACCTCATTTTGGCTTTAATATTGGGACTATGTGTGGTGTGGATTATTAAGGAGTATGATGACTGCCCAGAGCTCACTCCTCTCCGGCAAGCGAGGCGTACGGCAAGACACTAGAGCGTCTACGCGTTTCTTAAAACGCGGTCAAAAAACAAGGACGCCAAAAGTTAAGCCCAAAGGTTTATCTTTTCAGGGTTTAAACGGAGAGTTTGTCAAACGACTGTTCGATATAGTGTTTTCGCTGTCGGTATTAATTTTGTTCTTCCCCGTCTACTTAATTTTGACCTTGCTGATTGCCTTTAGCTCAGAAGGCCCAATTTTTTATGTCCAAGAACGGGTAGGGAAAAATTATAAAGCGTTTAATTGTATTAAATTCCGAACAATGGTAAGCAATGCGGACGAAATCCTCATGCAAATGATGGAAACATCGCCCGAATTGCGACAAGAATTTGAGAGCAGTTTTAAGCTGAAACAAGACCCCCGGATTACCAAAATTGGTCGATTTTTGCGAATTACTAGCTTAGACGAATTTCCGCAGTTCTGGAACGTTCTAAAAGGGGACATGAGTGTAGTCGGGCCCCGACCCTTAGTAGCAGAAGAACTGCCAAAATACGGTTATCACATTGATGAGATTTTAACAATCCGTCCAGGAATTACTGGTTTGTGGCAGGTGTCTGGGCGTAATGACATTCCCTACCCTCGGCGAGTCCAAATAGACCTGCATTATGTCAAATTTAGGAATTTCTGGCTTGATTTATGGATCATCTTAAAAACTGTTGATGTGGTAATTCTACCCAAAAATAACGGGGCATACTGAGTAACTACTTAGGGTCGATTCTGTGGGGCAGTTAATGCCCCTAAATACCAATTCTTTCCCTAAGATTAAACGATTGTTCATCTTTATTTATATAGTTATCTATAATTTATGCGTTTCTACTTAGCTTAGACTTCTTTGAGTGTGCACGTGTGGTTCGCTTTGCTCTTATTCTGAATTTTTACCAGAAGTCTAATTTAAAATATTTATTTTATCGAAACAGAATTCAAGAATTAGTCCTCAAAATTCAGTTGGGTATTCTGACCGAAAAAGCGGTGCTTCGTAGCGTAAAGCCTTCTCTTCTCCCAAGAGGAGACGCTAACGCGAAGGAGACGCGGCGCGTAGCAAGATCCACGAAGTGGTACGGCATGGCAACGCTATGAGCGAGTCCGCGATAGCGCAGCGTTAGCGAGTATTCGAGCGTCGCGTCTGAATAAGTGGGTTTAAGACCCCAAATGAATTGATTCTGACTTCTGAATTCTTCTTTAATCAGTCTTCACAAAACCATATATATATGAAGTTTTGACAAACAAACAACGTACACAAAAAGAATCTCGAACTATTTAGTAAAAAAATATACATAACTAAACAATTTTGATATATCTAAGTTGAATTTACATGTTAAATTACCTTTTATTAAGTATATCTATTTACGGAGAAAGTCTTTTAACAACAATAACTCGTAGGTTTACCATTAGGCAATTGAGCAATTAGCTGCTAAGTTGTATCAGATTAGCTGTAACTTTTTAATCAAAGACAATAAGGGATAATTGAGCATGACGCAACAGAAGCGAGCGTTGATTACTGGAATTACCGGTCAAGATGGTTCATATCTAAGTGAGTTTCTGTTGGAACAAGGTTATGAGGTTCATGGTATTATTCGCCGGACTTCTACCTTTAATACAGACCGCATCGATCACATTTACGAAGACCCCCACAAAGAGGGAGTGCGGTTGTTTCTTCACTATGGTGACTTGACAGATGGTACGACGCTGCGACGCATTTTAGAAGAAGTCCAGCCAGTAGAGATTTACAACCTGGGCGCTCAATCCCATGTCAGAGTAAGCTTTGATTCACCAGAATACACGGTGGATGCTGTCGGAATGGGAACGTTGCGTCTGCTGGAAGCAATTCGGGACTATCAACACCGTACCGGAATTCAGGTGCGATTTTACCAGGCGGGTTCTTCAGAAATGTACGGTTTAGTACAAGCAATACCTCAAACTGAGACAACGCCCTTTTATCCCCGCAGTCCCTATGCCTGTGCGAAAGTTTACGCCCACTGGCAAACTATAAATTATCGTGAGTCTTATGATTTGTTTGCTTGTAATGGCATACTCTTTAACCACGAGTCACCACGGCGGGGTGAAACCTTTGTAACCCGCAAAATTACTAGAGCAGTGGCTGGTATCGTTGCTGGTAAGCAGAAAAAAATTTACATGGGTAATCTAGACGCAAAGCGAGATTGGGGCTACGCAAAAGATTACGTCAAAGCAATGTGGTTGATGTTGCAGAAAGACCAGCCAGACGATTACGTAATTGCGACAGGTGAAACCCACTCGGTGCGCGAGTTTTTGGAACTGGCATTTAGTTACGTAAATCTCAATTGGGAAGATTATGTAGAGTTTGATGAGCGTTACCTTCGTCCATCTGAGGTAGAGTTGTTGATTGGCGATTCTACCAAAGCACGGCAGAAGTTGGGCTGGACACCATCCGTAACCTTTGAAGAACTAGTTTCCTTAATGGTAGAAGCAGATTTACAAGCATTGGGTCACACTTCACCCAATGGAAATGGTTCGCAATTTCCATTAGATATTGCGACTATTCGTCAACAACTGGGCGCTTTGCACTTCTGATTCGCACCACAGAGGATAAAAATATGACCGGCTTAGAATTAAAAAATAAACGCATTCTTGTCACTGGTGGGTCGGGGTTTCTAGGTCGTCAGGTGATAGAGCAACTGTGTAAAGCAGGGGCTGAACGTGAGAAGATTACAGTAACGCGATCGCGCGATTGTGATTTGCGTGTTTGGGAAAATAGCCAACGCGCAGTTGACCAGCAAGACGTAATTATCCACCTAGCAGCTCATGTTGGGGGTATCGGTCTAAACCGTGAAAAACCCGCTGAGTTGTTCTACGATAACTTGATCATGGGAACGCAGCTAATTCACGCTGCCTATCAAGCTGGAGTAGAAAAGTTTGTTTGTGTTGGCACAATCTGCGCCTATCCTAAATTTACTCCGGTGCCATTCAAAGAAGATGATCTTTGGAATGGCTACCCAGAGGAAACCAACGCCCCCTACGGAATTGCTAAAAAAGCGCTTTTAGTCCAATTGCAATCTTACCGCCAGCAGTACGGTTTTAATGGGATTTATCTACTGCCAGTGAATTTATATGGCCCAGAAGATAACTTTGACACAGGAAGTTCTCACGTTATTCCAGCATTAGTTCGCAAAGTTCACGAAGCTCAATTTAAAGCAGAAAAGCAACTCCCAGTTTGGGGTGATGGCAGTCCCACCCGTGAGTTTTTGTATTCAGAAGATGCAGCGCGGGGGATTGTTATGGGAACTCAATTCTATAATGAATCGGAACCAGTTAACTTGGGAACAGGTTATGAAATCTCCATCCTTGATTTAGTAACTCTAATCTGCGAATTGATGGAGTTTAAGGGTGAAATTGTTTGGCAAACTGACAAGCCTAATGGTCAACCCCGCCGTTGTTTAGATACTGAACGGGCAAAGCAAGCCTTTAATTTCACGGCTCAGGTGGGCTTTGAGCAAGGGCTAAAGAATACCATTGAGTGGTATCGTCAACACGCTGTATAACAATGTATCGCTAAGTGTAGGCTGATATAAGCTGGGCATTGCCCAGCTTATTTGTTTGAAGCTATAAATTTTCATGGACAAAGTTAATTATCAATTAAATAAAGCAGAACTACGGCGCACTCTACTTAAAACCCGTCAATCAATGCCTGTTCGAGAGTGGAGAGAAAAAAGCGATCGCTTATGCTCTCATTTACAAAACTCTACTTTGTTTACCCAAGCAAAAACAATACTCGCTTATTTCAGCTTTCGCCAAGAACCCGATCTCAGTCCACTATTTGCAAACACCAAATACCGTTGGGGATTTCCTCGCTGCATTGATAAAAAATCCCTATCTTGGCATCTTTGGACACCGAGTGATCCTATCCAAGGCGGCGCTTATGGCATTACTGAACCATACCCCGACGCTCCAATCTTAGATCCGGCTGAAGTAGATTTGATTCTTGTCCCTAGTGTCGCTTGCGACTATCAAGGATATCGCCTGGGCTATGGCGGCGGATATTACGATCGCTTACTCAGTTTACCGCAGTGGCAGACAAAGCCGACTATCGGAATTGTCTTTGAGTTTGCCTATTTGTCCGAAATACTTAGTGAGTATTGGGATAAACCACTACAAGCTGTTTCTACGGAAACCGGATTGACTCAGAAAGGCTAAAGGATTCAGGATGATGAAGACACATCATCAAATGTTTTATGACTAACCCAACGTCATCTACCATTGAGCAGGAAGCAATAATTAGACGATATTATCGCAATTAGCCTCCAAGCTCAACAAATACTGTCTTTAAGGCAATACGCTTGGGTTAGTGCCAAAATCCCTAAGTTAAAGCTAATTTACAATTAGACTTAACCCAAGCATATTGGTTTTTAACGAATCTTTTTAGCAATGCTATAGATATGGCAGAATTTGTTTGATTTTTGAAAAAATTCCGTACATCTCGAAAAGGCTTATTCCCTATTCCCTACTCGCTACCTACGCAAATAACTTCAAAAATCAAGGCGGATTATTATATAACTCAAGGTAAATCAATCAGACTTTTTCGCTGATTAGTAAATGAAGTACGAAGGCATTGTAGAAAATTAATATTTAATTTATCAACGGTTTTTAAATTTTGTAAATCTTCGTTTTGTTTTGCGATTTCTCGTATAGCAAACATGTGGTTACTAAATTCTTCTTTTTGTTCTTCAAGTGACTTTTCATCCAACCAATTAGGATCTTCAATATCTTTCATAGCAGAGAGATATCCATCAATCGTGTTCGTTACACACTTTGGTACTTTAATAATATTTTTTGGTGTTGGATCAAGACAGGCTTCTAAAGTGAAGCAAATTGCAGAAGCAGCTTCCTGTGCTTCAACATCATATTGCGATCCTGAAACACAATCAGCATTGGGAACTGCTTCCTGACATACTTTCAATAGTTGACGAATTTGTTTGGCATTTACTAGTTGTCTTTCAATAAATGACCATACTTCGTTGAGTGCATTTCTAAGGATAGAAGGATCGCCCCAACCATCTTCTTGCTTTACAAGACTATAGTTAGGTAAAAGCCTTTCGCAACAGCTAGCAGCAAATACAAGTCTATGAACAGGTGATAATTCTGTTAATTCTGCTTCTAAAACATCAAATTCGTAAAGTTTAATATTCATCTCATTTATAATGTTATGCCTATCAAGGTAGTAGTATAGAAGAGCTAATATTTACTTTAGTATTAATTGTGATTGACATTCTTGCATTCTAAAAGTCACAGATTCTCGACTTATCAAAAAATTTGGCTAGCTTGTTTATAATGAACGATATAGAATTGCTTTAACCAAATTCTAGAATTACAATGGAAAACTTGTAATCAATCAAATGCTGAACTTTAAAAAATCACGATCGCAAATTCTGCTAATGTATGCGCTATTAGGAGCGATCGCACTGGTGATGCTCTTTCCTTTACTGTGGCTAGTTAGTACAGCCTTGAAATCACCTACAGAAAATATTTTGCAGTCGCCGCCACAGTTATTGCCTACATCACCCACACTAGATAACTTCTTTAGTGTGTGGAACTCTTTACCTTTTGGACAATACCTGTATAATAGTACTCTTGTCTCAGTGCTGACTGTGGGCTTAAATCTGCTATTTTGCGCTTTAGCTGCCTATCCGTTGGCAAGATTATCATTTGTCGGGCGAGACTGGATTTTTGTGGCGATTGTCTCTACGATTATGATTCCCTTCCAAATCGTGATGATTCCCCTTTATATTTTGACAGTCCAGTTGGGTTTGATAAATACTTATTTAGGGATGATTTTTCCGAGTTTAGCTTCTGCATTTGGCATTTTTCTGTTGCGCCAAGCTTTCATGAGTGTCCCCAAAGAGATAGAAGAAGCCGCCCGCATGGATGGCAGTTCGGAGTTAGGTTTGTGGTGGCATATTATGTTACCAGCAGTTCGCCCAGCATTAGTAACTTTAGCTATTTTTGTATTCATTGGTGCTTGGAGTGACTTTTTATGGCCTTTAATTGTCATCCAAGATGAAAATTTATACACTCTTCCTTTGGGAGTCGCAAAGCTAGCAGGTACATTTTCCCTTGACTGGCGGTTAGTAGCTGCTGGTTCAGTAATTGCGATCGCCCCAGTCTTATTACTGTTTTTCTTTTTACAACGTTATATTGTTCCCACGGAAACTGGTAGCGGGGTCAAGGGTTGAAGAAGAATTCAGCTATTCTGAATAAGAAAGTGGTAGATGAGGGAGATTAGGGAGATTAGGGAGAAATAATTAATTAATGTTCAATACTTCAGCTTACCTCGGCTTTGCTACCTCGACTTACTTCGACTACGCTCAGTACAAGTCGCTCGGCACAAGTCGTCGGCACGAGTGCGAGAGTACAAGTGCCCAATGCCTAATTCAATAAGCACCAGTCTTTTTCAAGACTACCCAGATAGTTTTAATAATCAAACTCAGGTCATAAATTACAGACCACTTACGTTGATAATCTATATCCATCTTGACAATGGTTTCAAAGTCTGTAATGCTGGAACGTCCATTTGCCTGCCATTCTCCAGTAATGCCTGGTTTAACTCGCAATCTATCCCAGTGGTGTGGATCGTAATTGCTGACTTCATCAGGAGTGGGTGGACGAGTACCAACTAAACTCATGTCCCCAACCAGAACATTCCAAAATTGGGGAAATTCGTCTAAACTAGTACGCCGCAAAAATTTCCCCACAGGAGTAATGCGAGGATCATCAACAGATTTAAAGATGTGACCTTTGGCTTGATTTTCGACCAAATGCTTGAACTTATCGGCATCGACGATCATCGAACGGAATTTCCAGATGCGAAAAGTTTTTCCGTTTAAACCACAGCGAATTTGGGAATAAAATATTGGGCTTGGAGCATCTATAAAAGTAACAATTGCTACAGGAATTGCTATGATAAATGTAGTTATCAGCCCCAAAATGGCTCCAACAATGTCAATTAATCGTTTTCTCACGCTTAAGGTTGACGGGTGGAAAGGCTGTTGCGAGCAATTAACTGAATAAAGATAAAGATGATTCACAACGACTAACTTATCTACAATAGGAGTTTTTGAATCAGTAGTGTAGACATGAACATAATTCTTCGGCGATTTTTACTGCTTTTGTCAATACCACTGAGTGTTAACATACGCAAAAATCAAGCAATATAAAAACTGAAAACCCAAAGTTTACAGAATCTTTTAATTAAGGTGGAAAATTGTAAAATTACATTATTTCATAGCATCCAATAAAAAGTGTTATTGGTACACATCCAAAATATTACACTATTGTTGAGAGCAGAAAGCCCATCAGGATGTGACCGACTCAGAAAGACACATCCGTGATGTACTAATCTCAATGATTAACCTCTACAGCGAAATTGACTAAGTATGCTTCCTCCAGTGATTGCTGATTACTAGCCTTGATTGCATTTAGATAGTGATGCAAAGACAACAGTTGTTGGGAATTAGGACGATATGTGAGATTGCCTTGTTTTTCAAAAAGTGGTGCTGTAGTGATCGCGTGATAGTCAGGATTTTCTTGCGAACTCTGAGTCAGCCAAGCCGAATCTGTAACTGAAGGTATCAAACCGGAAGGCAATTCACCTTCCAAAAAAGCCAGCAGGCGTTGCTGACAAGTGCGAGTATTGATCCCACGACCCTCAAATAACTGGATAACTTCACCGAAAGATAAGGGTCGATCTGGTAGCAGCCGCAGCAATTCTGTAAATAGGAAATAATCAGTGTATTCTTGCCTGGGTATATCTAATATCTGGGGATGCAAAGGCAGCATCGCCAAACCATAAGCAACCCGACTGCAATTAGGAGCGCTGTTTTCGCCGAGATATAAATCTTGAATAATCTTAGCGCTGGGGAGTTTTTGCCGTAGCCAACGATTCACCGTCCCGACACAAGCCACCCCACCAGTCAGGATAGCTTGATTAATGGATTCTGTGGGGATGCCACGAGCTACCAACAACTTGTTGAGTTCTCGGTTCAGGCGACGCACAAAGGGGATAAATACCTGGCTTTCTAAATCTCGTCGCGACAAAATCCATTGCTGATCGGCCAATTCTAAGGTGAAAGAGTCTTGGTGTTGCAAAATCAGCTTTAGAGCTAGTGCGGCATCTAGTACCGCCTGTCCCAAGAGGGAACTCTCTAGACGCTGTTGGAGGCGAATCCGAGCGGTGATATCTGGCTCTCCGACTCTGGGTAGTTCTAATTGTTCCAACCCTAAACTCTGCCAACGCATTTGGTCTAAACCGGGAATTGACGGTTGCCATTGCCAAGGATTATTGGTGGTAGTTTTGCGTAGGCGTAGCCCGCCGCAGGCATCGCTTGGTGTTTGTGGGCGTGATTGTCGAGATTTCGGTGGCAATAGCAACTGGCAGATTATATCTTGTTCAATTCCCTTACCAGCATAAGCAAAACTGTGGAGCATGAAATCATTGTATGTCAATTGCTGCAATGTTTCTGGGAGATTGACCAGCAACATTTCTGTGGCAGTTGCTCCAATGTTAATCACAAGGGTATTGCCAACAATGGGATGTTCGCTGGTTTTTGCCGGATGAGAACCCTGATGTTCGCTTAATTTTACTTGCTCACCGTTAGCAGCATCAAGTTCTGGGAGTAAACTAGCGATCGCTTCTTCGACAAAAAAGACTTGCTGCGGATGTTGGATGAGTTTACTGGTGAGTAAAGCTTCCCGTACGTTAAAGCGGTATTGTTCCGACCAACTAGATGGACAGGTGCAAATTACACCAGCAATATTATTGATAATTTTGGGGAAATCTTGTTCGCTGATCCCCATAGCAGCAGCGATTAAACTAGGGGTGGTACAAGTTTTTTCGGATTTGAGGGTTAATAGTAGCTTAGAGAGCGATCGTACAATCCAAATCAAAGGGCCTGCCGAAAATTCATTTAATTGCAAAACAGGTTCCCATTTCTGCCGTTCACTCTTGTAGGGAATGGCCACTTGTAAATAAGGCTTCAACTGCGCCGAGTAGAGATTATTTGTCGTCGCATCTGTTGTTGTCCGTGTTGTAGGAGCCGAGCGATCGGGCACTTTATCTTGGGCAACAGCCGCAGGTGCAGTCCGCTCATGTACTTCGATACTTTCGTTCTCTCCGTGAGGTACAGAAGCTGTAGGCAGATAAACCTCTGTTGGTAAACGAAATGATTGCTGGAAGGAAGTTGTTCCTGGCGGATTTTCTGCTGACCAGTAGATAGGATGTACAACAAAAGTAGAGCGATTTAATAATGCCGCAGAAATTCCTGTTGTACCTAAATCAATTCCTAAATACCAGACTGATTGTAGAACATTGAGCGAAACTTCTGGATTGTTGATGGAGTTGGAAATTGGAGGTAAAGAACTTTCTTCAACAGGAGTTGTGACTTCTTTTTGTTGTTCAGTTTCTACCTGGGGAACTGCCAAACTGGAGAAAGCAGTAGTTGAGGTATTTTCTACTATTTGGAGATTTTCTGTTAGCGGCTCAGGGGAAGTTGTAGGGATTATGTCTTGATTTTCATCAAGTAGTTCTGATAAAATATCCAAGTTGGTAGCTGGCTGCAACTCAGAATTTAGCTGCCGATCAAAATTAGCCAAATCCCGATCTAATTGCTGCAACTGTTCTTCATCTAAAGAAATATCAGGTACGGCTGGAGCCTGGTTTGACTCAACAGAAAGCAAGTTTTCTTGTGGCGAAGCAGCAATGTAGTTATCTAAAAACGGTTCTGGCTGATCATCGTTAATTAATACTTTCGGTTTGGCGATACCTTCTGGTGCGTCCGCTACGCGAACGGTAGGCTTTGCCAACGCAATTTCCGCTACTTCGGGAGTAACTGGTGCTGTAGTTGTGCCATTAT
>NZ_CAXTNP010000045.1:11479-34340 GCF_964245575.1 uncultured Nostoc sp.
GCCAACGCAATTTCCGCTACTTCGGGAGTAACTGGTGCTGTAGTTGTGCCATTATTCACAGAGGATGCAATTTCCGCAATTTCCGCTACTTCGGGAGTAACTGGTGCTGTAGTTGTGCCATTATCCGCAAAAAATGACACTTCCAGCAGCTCCTGCTCATTACCTGTATCAGGCAATAGCTCAGTTAAAGTATTAATTGTATCAGCGCTAGCTGGCTGATTGCCGAGCTGCATGTCTATTGCGGAAACTGCTTGTGGCGTAGAGAAATTAACAAGCTCTAGGTCTGTATCTTCTTCAAAAAATAATTCTTCCTGTGAATCTGATGAATCTGTAGTTTCTACTAGAGTCTGTTGGGTTGTTTGTGGGTTAACGTTGCTCAGATCGAACAGATCCGTATCCACAGATGGAGGGACAGATGCGCCCTCAGCGATGTTCAACGTTGATTCTGAGGCTGTGGAAACCTCAAGACTTGGATTATTAACATCACCAGTACCAAACAAGCTGGCGTAAAGTTGGTCTACTTCATTACCAATTAACGCAGAAATATCTTGCGGTAATTCGGTCTGCTGGGAAGATTGAGACGAGTCTATACCAAGCTGCAACAGCACTGTATCTAAATCTTTTGCGGTCGTAGTATCCTGTTGCTTAAGATCAATTGTGAGTGAAGATGTTTCTGGCTGTATAAGCTCCAAGGGGGGTGCAACTCCAGCAGTAATCTCGGCTGGATCAGCCGATGATGGTGATGTATCAGATTCGACCTCAAGGAAAGATAGCTGGGAACTAGGCGATCGCTGCTGCAAATGCTGGGTCAAATTGTTGAGAAAGCTGGCCATCAACTGTTCGCCTTGCATCCCCTGGCTATGCATTCTTGCCAATGCTTGCGACAGGGACTCGTGATAAGTATTAATGTTGCGCTGTAGTGCCTCAAAGACTACATTCACAGTCCCATCTAGTGATAATAAACGTTGATCCAACTCCCTGGCTAGGTGAGTTAAACGCTCCGCAGGGTCTGGTGATTCTAATAACGGTTGAGTTGCAGAGGTTGCTGGTTCTGAGTTTGCACTATTTGCTCCTGAAGAACTGGCGTAATTTTCCCGCGTCTGTGCTAGCAGTGGCGTTAAAGTTGGCACAAGACGACTCATGAGTACCTGTAAAAACTCGGTAATTATCTGCTCCTGGTTTGTCAACTGTTGCCCTAAGGAGTAATTTTGCAATCGCCTCTGCTCTAGCTGCCTAATTTCCTGTATGAGAGTGGCTCGCTCTTGCAAGAGCAACTCTAATTCCGATCGCAATGGCTGGATCAAGCTCGAAAATTCACTTTTTAATTGTCCTGCCCCAACAGTACTATGTTCCTGATTGGGTTCGGGCTGGGGTAGTGGATACTGGTTATTACCTCGGTCAATAGATTTTCTTAATAAAGGCGAGCGCGGTTCTTCAGAAGACTGATTTGGGATGCCGTTCTCTAATGCTTCTTTTTCTTCGAGCCTCACCAAGAAGTTGCGAATTCGTACTAAAACTTCTTTAGGCTCTTGCGCCTGACCAGACAGAAATCTAGACACGCGCTTGCCACCACTGGCAAGTAAGTTGTCAATGTCTGCGATCAGCTTTTGAATTTCGTCTGCACTGGAAGTCACTTTTATCACCTTACCTAGAGATGTATGTCAACTAATCTGACAATTACTTTACAATTACCGTACCTCTATGGGCGACGCTGCATGTAGCTTGCTTCCCCATAGGAAAAGTTTTGAGTGGCAAAAGCCGCTTTGGACTTGTGACTGTCATTATGTTATGGATTACCGGGAGTCGTGGCAATCTTCAGTCAGCTTTTGTGTGAGAAGCTTAGTTTTACAGATCATTAATTGCCTATTTTTGAAAATCGCTAAAATACCTGAGCAATAATTTACTCCCTTTAGTATCATTGATGTTGTTTACCTATATTCTGAACTAATCAAGTTTGCAGTGCAGCTAGCCCCTAAGCAATACAATTGCCGGCTATAAACTACTTTTTGCAAAACTTTTACCCCGTTTAAACTTATAGGTAAAGATTATTTAGAAAAACGTTCTTGTCGCTTTCTTCTGTAGCATAGTTTAGTTTTCTTTTTGAAAGGGAGCTGTGCAATGATAGCTTAAGCAGAAAATGGCGCTCTTGTTTGTTGTGTGTATATAGCCGCTTGAATAAAGATGTCGTAATGGAAGACCGATATAGCTTGCAAGCACAGGCTAATTCCTGGATGATCACGTCGTCGGCTCCCTTTTTTCAAGGGTTGCCAGAAACTGCTGTAGAATCAGCTCTCATCCATCTTGTTACCCGCACTCACCCAGCCAATCAGGTAATTCTGCTGGAAAATGACTGGGGCGGTTCTGTGTATTTTATTCTGGACGGATGGGTAAAAATTCGCACCTACAATCTGGAGGGAAAAGAGGTAACGCTGAATATTCTTGGCAAAGGGGAATTGTTCGGTGAAATGGCGGCGCTAGATGAAGTGCCTCGCTCCACAGATGTGATTACCTTGGCCCCAACGGTAATCGGTAGTATGCCTGCTCAGGATTTTGTCAAGTTACTTCAGATAGAACCCTTAGCGGGAGTTCGATTGGCGCAACTAATGGCACGACGTTTGCGGCAAGTAAATCGCCGATTGCGGTTGCGGGAATCTGATAGCCAGTCACGGGTGGCAGATACGTTGGTATTTTTGGCAGAAGGACAGGGAAAAAAAGGGCAAACAGGAACCGAAATCCCCAATTTACCTCATCGGGAATTGAGTAGTTTGAGCGGACTGGCACGGGAAACTGTAACAAGAGTGTTGACAAGGCTAGAAAAAAAAGGCTTGATTAAACGGGATCAAGACACTATTTGCATTCCCGATTTGTCAGCCTTGGAAAGAATGATCGTTTAAAAACTTGTCAGATATGAGTATTTTAGATTCTCTGCCAGATGAGCCGGAGAAAGATCCATCCCCTGAGTCTCCAACTCCCCACAATCATTGGTTAGATAAAGAACAGCAGTTAATGCCTCCTCAACTCAAGGCTGATGCACCCTTGAGGATGGTGGAAACGGCGTTTTTAGCAAGTGCCGCTAGCTTGATTTGGTTTATTAATTTCTACTTTCCCTTGGGGCCAGTTTTGCGGATATTTTTTCCGGTACCGATCGCTCTAGTTTATCTGCGTTGGGGCAGGCGTGCGGCATGGATGGCAGCACTCACCTCCGGGTTACTGCTGACGGTACTGATGGGGCCAGCCCGCAGTTTGCTGTTTGTCATGCCCTACGGGTTCATGGGTGTGCTTTTGGGAGCGACGTGGTATCGTCGTCGTGTTCCCTGGATTACTTCCATCACCTTGGGTACGCTGTTGGGTACTTTGGGAGTCTTTTTTCGGCTGTGGTTGCTGTCTGTTTTGTCAGGTGAAGACCTATGGATTTATGTAATTACTCAGGTGACTGAGTTCATAGAGTGGGTATTTTTGAAGATGAGTTTGTTGGCAAGTCCCAGTGTGTTTTTGATTCAAGTGGGAGCGATCGCTTTAATTGTACTCAACAACTTTATCTACCTTTTTGTGGTACACCTGGCAGCATGGTTGCTTTTTGATCGTCTGGGTAACCCCATTCCCCCTCCACCACGCTGGGTACAAGTCCTCATGGATTATGAAGGATAGTTATTAGTCATTAGTCATTTGTCATTAGTCTTTGGTTAAATGATGAGTTTTAACTAATGCCCAATTCCCAATACTTCTCTTCTTAGGCTGCGCCCTAAGCGTAGCTATGCCGCAGGCTTTACGGCAACTCTTGGAGACGCACTCGCCTTCGCTCAGTACAAGTGCCCAATGCTCAATTCCCAAATTCGCATTTATACGCAAAAAGAACAGGGTGAAGAATGGCTACGACGGTATCGTGGCTGTCTACCCGTATTTGCCTGTGTTTTAGGATTTACTGAAACTGGTTTAATTCCAGGGATTTCAGCAGCCGGCCGCACTCCAGAGGATCGGAAATATACTGCTTGTGCCGATGCCGAGTTTTTGTACTATGGCCCAGAACATAAAGCCCAATATCCCTTACCACCATTAGCGGCTGGGGCTTCGCCTGTGCTGATTTCTCGATCTGTCTTTGAGTCACTAAAGATACCAGTTCATTTGTTTAATGCTGGTTTACCCCAACCTCCGGCTGTGCCAGTAATTGATTTGGGCGGCACGGCTGCTCAGTGTTTAAGTAGTGGTGCTGCTATGGAAATCACAACAGTACACCACTTGTTTAAACAAGGGCTACTTTGGGGAGAACGCCTTGCTGCCAATAACCAACATAAGTATGTGATTCTGGGTGAGTGCGTCGTTGGAGGCACTACAACTGCCCTGGCAATCTTAACTGGTTTGGGTGTAGATGCTGCCGGAAAAGTTAACAGTAGTCACCCTATTTGTAACCACGCGCAAAAGTGGGCACTAGTGCAAGCTGGGCTGGAGAAGATGAGGGGGAACGGGAGGCAGGGAGCAGGGAACAGGGAGCAGGGGGAGATAAACTTCCAATCTCAAATCCAAAATCCAAAATCTAAAATCCAAAATTCTGTCGATCCTCTACAACTCGTCGCCGCCGTGGGTGATCCGATGCAAGTGGTGGTAGCTGGGATGGCGATCGCTGCTAGTCGGAGTTGTGGTGTAATGCTTGCTGGTGGGACGCAAATGCTGGCGGTTTATGCGCTGATCAGTGCGATCGCTCAAACTTACGCCTTATCATGGCAACCAGAAGAAGTAGTTGTAGGCACAACTCGCTGGGTGGCAGAAGACCTTACTGGCGCTACAGTTGACTTAGCCCTCAGCTTAGAAAAAGCCAGCTTAACTCAGAGTGGAAGAACTCCTCCCCTATTAGCAACTCATCTAAGCTTTGCTGATTCTCGTTATCCCCAACTCAGAGCTTATGAGCAGGGCTTTGTAAAAGAAGGTATGGGCGCTGGAGCCGCTTGCATAGCCGCCCATCTTAGCCAAAATTGGCAGCAACACCAGCTTTTGGCAGCCATTGAAGCCCAACTTGAACGGCTAAGTACAGCATTTCATTAATTCATGCGAATTAAATTTGGTACTAGTGCATAGTAATGATTTAACTTCGTAAACTAGCGTTATAGTGATGAACAAAATACCAGACTGACCGAATATGATTGTCAAGTGATTTTAAGAATGACAATGTTTTACGTACTAAGCGTGAAACTCGTTGGCTAACAGTGTTATTTAATCGTTCAATATAACTTGTCTGACCACTATCCTTACCGACTGCACAATGCCGTTTACTTGGTAAAACAAGTTTGTAAGCCTCCCAAAAATCTCTGTAACAATTAACTCACGTGTTGAGTGGTTGATTGCTTGTCTGGTTGGGTTTTCAACAAACTGTCGTCCACAATGAAAGGCATTTTAAACGTTGTTTTCCGTAGGGAGTACATCCGTTTTTAACAATGTTTTTCGAGTTGCATTTAAAGCAATGCATAGTTAATGTATTAAACAACACTTATTTAGTTGATCATTACTATGCACTACTACCCATTTTTTTAATTTATTGAACTTAGGTGAAATTTAATGAATTCTTTCTCTGAGTAATTGTTCTTCCAAGGCAGCAATGCGATTGTATGCTGCTGTTAATTGGGCTGTTAGTCTTTGTATTTGAATTTCTGGTGTTATATTATCTCCACCTTGACGATGCATATCTAGATAAATGCCATCTATCAAGACATCCTTGTGTTCCATTTCTGGATTTAAATTGTTACGTCCTTTGAACTGGTAGCCACTAGCTGCGCCATTTTCCTGATAATTATCCTTTGCTTGTGTATTCGCTAAAGAACACTCTGAAAAAGCTTGAGCGACTTTACCATCAAGCTGCTCAATCACTTGGCAGAGCGCATCCAGTTTTTCGCTTAAAGTCAGGATTTGCTTCTGTAATGGCTCCATTTAATACCCTCAACCGTACATTTTCTTTATGTTATTCAATTTACTCTCAACCTTAACTATACTTATGGATTATTTAAGTATTGATAATTTTTGGTGCAAATGTGACATTTAAATCATTACTTACAAATATAAGTAAAATTTGACTATAAGTACTAATGAGGAAATTTATGGAGAAAAATTAATATTTAGGTAGCTATTTGCCCAAAAAATCGTTATTTTGAGTCAAATAGTTCAAATTATCCCTATTAGCAACAAAAAATACCGCTAATTTTCTAACTACACTTTTTCTGTTAGTCAGCCTCTGGTGAATCTCTGCTTAATATTAGGTATAATCAAAAATCTCAAATCCAAAATCAATGGATCGACGGTCTTTTTTGCTAGGTACAAGCACACTGGCACTTTCACAACTGCTTTTTGGCTGTGGTGGAAACAACCAGACGCAACTAAAAGTACAGTTATTAAAAGGTTCTATACCTGGTCAGGTAGTTAATCAGTTCCACAAAGCTTTGCAGGAACAGGTGCAGTTAAAGTTTGCTCCAGTCGGGCAGATACAAGATTTATTTCAGCAACTACAAAATTGGCAGCAGAAACCAAAAGCTAGTGATGAGCAGGGATGGAGCCGTTTAAGGCGTTTAATACCTTTTGGGCAAGATCAAAAAGCGGCTGACGTAGACCTAGTGACATTGGGAGATTACTGGCTAAAAGCAGCTATTGAGCAGAAACTGATTCAACCACTCCAAGAGGTACAAGGAAACCAATTAAAGCAGTGGTCTGCTTTAGACGAAAGGTGGAAAGAACTGGTAACGCGCAACGACCAAGGTAACTTGGATACTCAAGGGAAGGTGTGGGGTGCGCCTTATCGGTGGGGTAGCACGGTGATTGTTTATAACCGTGATAAGTTGCGAAAATTGGGATGGACGCCCAAAGATTGGAGTGATTTGTGGCGAGATGGAGTGCAGCAGCACGTTTCGCTACTTAATCAACCACGAGAAGTTATTGGTTTAGTCTTAAAGAAGCTAGGAAAATCTTATAATACAGAGAATCTTGACCAAGTACCAGACTTGGAAAAAGAATTACAAACATTAAACCAACAGGTAAAGTTCTACAGTTCCAATAACTACTTAGAACCTCTAATTATGGGAGACACTTGGCTAGCGGTTGGTTGGTCAAGCGACATATTGCCAGTTCTAGGACGTTATCCCCAACTTGGCGCAGTTATCCCCCAGTCAGGAACAGCAATCTGGGCAGACTTGTGGGTACGTCCCGCAGGTATTACTACTAAGAGTACTTTCTCAGATCAATGGATTGACTTTTGTTGGAAACCAAGCACAGCTAAACAAATTTCGATGCTGACCAAAAGTAATTCGCCAATTTCTACAAATATTGCCGCTTCCGATATCCAAGAAGCGTTACGGAGCATTTTACAGAGCGATCGCGAAGTTTTTGATAAAAGCGAATTTTTGCTTCCCTTACCCCCATCAGCAATAAAACAATACGAGTCTTTATTCGCCAAAATTAAGGTTTAACTGGGCATTGGCACGGTTATTCTCCTTATTCTTTTAATCTCTCCCAGTCCCCATGCTCCTAATCCCCAACGCCAGTCACCTCAAGTCGGGAAACCCGCCCACAGCGCTGGCTCCTCCGTGGGGGCCCCGAGTTCCCCAGTACCCAGTCCCTACAAAGAACGCTCTAACCCTATCTTGTTCTTAACAGTCGTTTGGATACTGCATAAAGCTGGACTTGTACTAAAGTTGCAGGTGTAGGTTGCTAAGGGTTCTTTTTGATAATTAAATACCCGGACGTTGTAACCAAAGTTTCGTGCAGTGCTACCCAAGCGATTTACGAAGTCGTAACGCTCTATATAGTCTAGTAAGCTCCAAATTTGCTGATTCACAATCAAGTCTACTCGTGCCGATTCTTTTTTAGAAGCTGGATATGCTATCCAATTATCCAATAACTTTTTCTCCGAGTTTGCTTGTGCCCACCATAAACTAGGAACGGTTAATCGTTCTGGATTTATGGTGTTAGCTGTGATTACATAGTTTTTTGGCTTGGTCAATAAGTCTAGTTCCAGAGGCGCATTAGAAGGCGATGGTATTGGGGGGGTTTGCGCTAGCGAGGGCGGGACTAGTAAAGTGGTAAGGCTAATGGTTAATAATAATGAAAGTGATCTCTGGCGATGCCTGCGCCAACACCTGCCGTAAGATGCCCGTTCGCGTAGCGTCTCCTTTAGGAGAAGGGCTGTAGGGCGATCGCACAATTTAGGTATATGCATAGCTGATACTAATTCGTAATTCGTAATTCGTAATTCGTAATTAAGGCACTAGTAAAAAATAGTACATATTATAGTTTAATGGCAACGATGCGAATTCTTCGATAATCTGCCATCCAAGTTCCTTGTTGATATAGTGTTGGCTTCAGATATTCTTCGACGACGGGAATTATTTGTATTTGTTGCTCAGGTGAAAGTCCGGCCAAGAAAGTGCTGGCGAACATTTTAATCCAGTTTGCCATACCTGCTTCTCCCTCTGCTAAAGGAGTTGGGCGAGGAAACAGGATAGCATAAATGACATCAAAGCCTTGCTGTTCTAATAGGCTACTGTATTCGCCAATGCTGGGGTAATACCAAGGATTTTCTACTTGTACTTGAGGGATACCAATGGACTCTAAAGCACTGTATAAAGCTGTGGCGATCGCTTGCACATTTCCTTTACCACCAAATTCTGCCACAAAACGGCCTCCGGGTTTTAGGGATTGATGTATGGAAGCGATCGCGCTATCTGCTTCTTTCACCCAATGCAATACAGCGTTGGAAAACACAGCATCCAATGGCTTATCTACTTGAAAGTTCCTCGCATCAGCAACATCAAAGCGGATATGGGGATAGTTTTGTCTGGCCTTTTCGATCATCGCGGGTGCATAATCAACTCCCATGACTTCAGCCCCAGCTTGGGCAATTTTTTCTGTAAGTTGTCCAGTCCCACAGCCAAGATCCAAAATGGATTCTCCTGGCTGAGGGTTGAGTAATTTCAGTAAGTCTTCGCCATACTGCCAGACAAAGGCGTGTTTATCTTCGTAAAGAGAAGTGTCCCAATTATTGCTTGTCAAAATATTATTCATGAATAACTATGGTGATTTTTAATTGAATATAATAAAACCTTTTTCTTGTGATGGTTAAATTCCCGATTTGTTTAAGAAGTCGGGAATCTAGCAGATGAGAGTTTACTTTCTACCAGTTAACTTATCCAAGAAATCCATTTTCACTGCAAAGTTGATAATATCTTGCCCTGTGATAGAGTTTGTAGCCTCACCATTATTCAAGGCGACAATATACGGCAGACCATCAATTACATCGATAATTGGGCCTCCTGAAGAACCGCTTGCGGTGGCACAATCATGATAAAAATGGTTTGACTCCTCACCAACAATGCTACAACCATCTTCGTAACCCGCAGTGAATCCTTTACCGGCAGTCAAGGATTCATAGCCTTCTTTGCTGGGGTCTGGATAGTCACTAGAGTAACCAACAAAGAACAGTTTTCCTCGCTTCTGTTTAATCAAAGTAGAAGCAGGTATAGATTTCCATCCTAAATGACCATACTTACGACCCAAGGGTTGATTAATTATCATCAACGCCCAATCATTACTCTGATTCTTGATGTTATCGAAGCCGCCATCTTTAAAGTCTGTGCCATAAAGCACACTTTTTGCAATATTCTTTACTTTGCCCATATCTCCTAGACTCTGGGGTTTGCCATTAATGACATTGGGTATAAACCGAAGTTCTTTACTGAGTTGATGAGTTTCAGAGCTAATTACGCAGTGAGCATTTGTCAAAACTATATCACTAGCAACCAGTGTTCCTGTGCAATAATAGCTTTTACCATCGGCTGCTGTGCCTTCGACTCGTCCGATAGTTGACCAAGGATAATATCTACTCAACATAGGGCTACGGTTATCTATACCTGTGGGGATACCGCGATCGCCTTCATAAAGTTTTTCCGACTGTTCGAGATCATCAGGTTTAAAGGGTTTACCGTCCCCTACCAAATTTAGCTATTCTGTATTTGGCGATATGGGTGATTCTGTTTGTGCTTGGACTGATATTCAACCACCTAAAGTGGTAAAACCCACAATTCCGGCGAGAAAGCAAGCAGTTGTTTGTAAATAGACGGTTTACGCATTGATTTTACTCCTGAGTTAAAAGTGAAAATTTGAGATTAGGGATTTCCAAGAAATAGCTACTACTTGTGGGGTGGGCATCTTGCCCGCCCCACAAGAAATAATTGGATATTTTTTTATTTGGAAGTCCCCTAGACCTCTCTCCTGGGAGGAGATAGGCTTTAAATTGCGTTTTCTTCCAGTTCTCTCTCCTTTTAGGCTACGGTGTACACACAAGTACTTTCGTTCACAAAACAAGTACTTTCGTTCACAACATAAGTCTTTTCGTTCACAAAACAAGTACTTTCGTTCACAACACAAGTCTTTTCGTTCACAAAACAAGTCTTTTCGTTCACAAAACAAGTACTTTCGTTCACAACACAAGTACTTTCGTTCACAACACAAGTCTTTTCGTTCACAACACAAGTACTTTCGTTCACAACACAAGTCTTTTTTAAGCCAATGAGTGAATGAAACAGCTTTGCTTTTCAAGAGGGGTTGGGGGGATTAAAAGTCTGTGGAGCCACTCTAAAAGACTTGTGTGTACACGGTAGCCTTTTAGGAGAAGGTCAATTAAGTATTCAGCGCCACTCACCTTGGAGGGTGAAAGCCGCCCAATAACGGGGATGTTTCCATTCGGGATTTTTCAAATCGTTTCCTTGAAAATCTTTCCCTTGCCACATTTGGCGTTAGGCGAAATTAAGGGCGGTGGCGGGAGATTTCTTTTATGCCAATATTTGTTTGTAGAATGCAATCATTAACTCCTTGGTAGATTGATCGTTCACGTTCCACAGAGACACGGTGACTCTAGCTGCACTTGCATACATAAAGCCTCTTGTCAAGCCCACTATCTCTTCACCCTGGACATCATTCCCTAGACCACTTTCACAGGCACTTAGCACTATCAACTCTGCTGGTAAGTCGAGGTTGAAAATATCGTTGAGCCGCAGGAAGCTTCTGGTTTGGAGTTTGCCTTGTTTATTTACCAGAGACAGCACTATACCTGATAAGGCTGGGTTCACAGGGTCGAAAATGCCGTGAGTGGCGAACAGCAGCAGGCGATATTGGCTCAACGATTTTTATTTTTTGTTAAACATGCAATATCTAATGCTTCGTTATAAATTTCTAAAGCCTGGTGATAATCTCCCTGTGATGTATGGATATCAGATTTTTGGTTAAGAGTTGCGGCATATCTTTCTATGTTTACTACGAAACTTTTGGCGTTCCTGAATACTGGATTATTGACTATTTAGCTTTGGGCGGTAGAAGGTATATAGGTAATCCAAAACAACCAACTATTTCCGTTGACTATTTGGTGGATGGTGAGTATCAAGTTAACCTGTTTCGAGGTAGCGATGCCTGCGGCAACCCCTTTGGGGAACGCATCATATCCCCTACATTCCCAGAACTAAACTTGACCTTTTTTTAATTAAAAATTAAAAGTTAAAAATTAAAAATTAATCAGAATAATAATTTTTAATTAATTAATTTTGGGTACGAGCAAGCACTGAAATCAAAGATTTCAGTGGTCTACAATCAGTGGTGGGTTCAGAGCAAGCACTGATTGCAATTTTTAATTAATAATTTTTAATTTTTAATTTCGAGAAGCGACTTGACTGCTGAACAAATTTTTAAAGCTGGGCATTCAGAAAATCAATTATGACCGCAATGCAGACACTCCCATAGGGCCACGAGTTACGCCCAATTGATTTTGCAGTTTCAACTCGCGCCAGAGTTGAGAACCTGTAATTTCGCCTTGCAGTAGTTGACTATAGCAATGTATTGTTTTACTCACTTGTTCTGGTGTTTCATTGACAAATTCGATGCGAAACTGACGTAATCCCAGTTCTATGAGGCGCTGTACGTACTCGGCTCCAGTTTGAGCAGTGCCGTTAAATACAGTATTGCGGCAACCTACATCTGCTTTGAGGACGTGTTCGCTACCAACGCGATCGCGCAATTTCACTTCCTGCTTTTCACAAGGTCGTCCACAGTTAGTGTAGTCTGTACCCGTTGATAGAAAGGCACAAAATACACAATGCTCCATGTGAAACATCGGTATATGTTGATGGATTGTCACCTCAAACCATTGAGGTGGGCAACTGGTGAGCAGGTCTTGTAGTTGGGTAATATTCAGGTCATAGGATGCCGTCAGCCTTTCTAAACCGAAGTGTTGCTGAAAGTAGTCTGCTGTTAAGGGATTAGCAACGTTGAGCGAAAAATCTCCAATACAACGGTCTTGAGCAAAGAATTGCAATTGGTCATAGTTGCGTATTAGATAGCCATCTGCTTCAGAAGCACGTACTTGCTGCAAAATCCAATTTTCCCCTGGTTTGGTAATTCGGGGAGGTGCAACCCAGATAGTGGGGAGTGGGGAGTGGGGAGAGACGCGATTAATCGCGTCTGTACTGAGTTGGGAGTTAGGAGTTAGGAGTGAAGAATTGTCTGCTTTATTTTTTTGCTGTTGTTGGCGCACCATTTGCACCGCTTCTCGGTAGGCGCGGGGGTCTTCAAATTCACAGTATAGGGTTTCAATACCAGCTTTGAGGGCAGCTTGGAGTTGCTTGAGGTTTCGTACTAAGACTATGAGTGAAGGAGATGTAGCTTTAGCTTCCCGCAGGGTGGGGAGTGAGGGAGATGAGGAGGGTAGTAGGTCTTGGAAAGAGACATTAGAACGTAATTGCCAGCGTTTGGGTTGACTCCGCAATTCTTCCAACTGCACGACAATTTCCCGCCGCATCCGGTTCAATTCACTGACGGGTAGCATAAAGGTACCACTGAGGTGGTTGGTTAGTGTTCCCAAACAAAAAGGGGTGTTACCGAGACGACCGAATTGTTCTTGTAAACGGTCTGTATCTAGGGGTTTGGTGTGCGCCTCCACCAGGGAAATTGCAGACTCGACCTGTACAATATTACCGAGTCGATCGCGAGCGATCGCAGTTAGTGGCTGACCAACTTCTCCATAAACCTCCAAGTCAATCGGACGCTGAAATTGTGGGTTCTCGCCTGCAAAACTTTGACGTAGTTGCTTATCGAGTTCTGGATCGCTGGTTTTCCAAATGCGATCGCCTATATGCACTCGGCGCAGGTTCAAGTCATTTCGACCAAAGGTCAGCATGGTTTCTTTACCTTTGGACACCACAGCATAAACCCGGCCGCCTTCTTCCTTCGCCTCTGGATGACCGCAGTCAAATACTATTCCATCTCCCGGTTTTACGGGCGCTTGCAATTTGACTGTTACCTGTTCGTTGTGAATGCGGGTAACTTCACCCAGATAAACCCCACGTTTTTTACCAAAACGGGCGTGAACTAGTTCCTGATTATTAATCCCGCCAAACCAACCTGTGTAAAGTCCGCGAGAAAATGCCATTTCTAGGTTGTAGTGTTCTTGATCTGATTGACCTCTTTCTCCTTCCCTTGTAGACAAAGGGGTTAAGGAATTAGGTCTTTCCAATTGCGTCATTACCCCATCCAGGGCTTGCCGATAAACACGGGTGACATTGGCAACATACTCTGGAGCTTTCAGGCGACCTTCAATCTTGAGAGAGGTTACTCCTGATTTCACCAAATCTGACAGAACATCTAATCCTGCTAGGTCTTGAGGACTAAGTAAATATTTGCGTTCTTTTAAATTCACAACTTCCCCATCGGCGATTAAATCGTAAGGCATCCGGCAAGCTTGGGCACATTCACCTCGGTTTGCAGAACGTCCGCCTAAAGCCTCGCTAGTCAAACACTGACCGGAATACGCCACGCACAAAGCACCGTGAACAAAGACTTCCAAGGGCAGTGAAGTTTCCTGTTGGGCAATCTGCTGCTGAATTTTATTGATTTCCTGAAGAGAACATTCACGCGCCAGCACTACCAATTGACAGCCGAGGGACTTGGCAAATTCCACCCCAGCCGCACTGGTAATCGTCATTTGGGTGGAAGCATGAATGGGAAAATCGGGCGACAGGTGACGCATGAGACGGCAAATTCCGACATCCTGAACAATCACCGCATCCACACCTGCTGCAATAATTGTGCGGAGATATTGCTGGGCTTCTGCTAGTTCTTTGGGAAATATTAGTGTGTTGACAGTGACATAACCCTTTACGCCGCGACGATGCAGAAATGTCATCAATTGGGGTAAGTCTGCCTCAGTAAAATTTTCTGCCCGCATTCTGGCGTTGAAGCGATCCAAACCGAAGTAAATCGCATCTGCCCCATTTTCCACAGCAGCTTTAGCACAGTCCCAATTACCTGCTGGCGCGAGTAGTTCAGGGCGTTGAAGGGAGAGTTGGGAAGAAGGGCGATCGCTTTTCATCAGATTTAGGGTTAAGTAGCACCATAGTGATTTTATCTAAGTTGGTGGGGGATGGTGGGGGAAGCATAGGGTGAGGTTTGGTTATTTAGCATCCTGATAATGAATTTTTACTTAAGTCCAACGTTGACTGATGCGTTCTCGTAATTTTTTTTGGCTATCATAAATTTGTTTTTGAGGTAAAGAAATATATAGACTATCTTGTTGCAAGCAATATTCAACAAATAATTTAATAATAACTACCCAATCTTGTCGAGTTCTTTTCTTTTTAAGAAAATCACGCACACGCATAAGATAACTTTGACTAGCGATAGGCGTATTTAAAGCCATTTGACCTATATAAATTCCTTCTTTTTCTTCAACAGCAAATTCGTAATGTATACGTCCGCAAGGAGTAATTTTAACTCTTTGTGATTCGTAAATATTTGCATCAGTTGGGTCATAGGTTTCAATGAGGCGATAATCCAGAAGAGCCTTTAAGTGTTCCTTAACTAGAATCCTGTTGATTGTCACAGGCTCAAAATAATTTAGAATATCATCAATATACAGATAATTCTTTTCTGCATCTGAGTTCTCAGAATATGTGTCAGATAATAAGCGTAGTATAGATAACCTCAGTAGTGGGCTTGTAATACTGCTAGGTTGAACTTCAAAAAGGTTTAAAATAAAATTGCTATCTTTTTGATAAAAGTGATTATAATCTCCAACTAATAGTGCTTTTTTTATTTGCCAATGACTGATGTGAGACTTTTTACCAATTACATAAGCATTTACAAGTAAAGAAATATCAGTGATAGGTGAAGTGATAATTCTTCGAGCAATTTGTAAACTTCTTCTGATATCATGATTAGAGAGCCACCCTACTACGCGTCCTATGTAATCTTCATTAATAAATATATCTTCTACAGCAAAAGCAAAAGCACTAATGTTAGGAATTGATAAGCGAATACCTTTTTTAGTAAAGTATTTTTTACTCCCTTCTGAATCTTCTATTGCTTTTTCTTTTATAAATTCTATCCGTTTAGCTAAAACGTCTTTTGTAGACGGTACAGGAAGATAAAAAGCTTGATTTTCATATGACTGTAGTGGGCCTGACTTTGACAACTGCCAAATCGTTCGATCTGTTATTGGACAAATAATAAATGAAAAAACTTTTCTATATATAGATTGTGCATATTGAAACACTGCTTCTTGGAATATCTGTGGGAAATGATCAGTGTTATCAAAAACTATACATGGCATTAATCCTCTTGCTTTAGTAGCATTTTTAATCAATTTCATTACATAATCATCTGGATGTTTTTCAATAAAATCTGCAATATATTCTCCAAATTTTTCCTTAAATTCATTTTTGTTCCTTTCATACAAAGGCTTACGCTCACCAAATCTCCATCTTTTATATTCTTGATAAAATACTCCTTGAAGTTCGCTATATGATGGATATTCACCCTTAAATAAGCCATTTTCTAACTCAATTTTTAGTTGCTCTGTTAGCCAACTAGTAATAGTAGCTTGTTCCCCATTAGAATCAGCTAAATCAACCCTAATTAATAAACAATTTTCTCTAAGACTCTTGTCTAATATTAAACGAAAAAATCTATCGATAAATGTAGTTTTACCAGCTCCTTTATTACCTATTATTAAAACAAATTCTCCTTTCTGTAATTATACAGAATTACGGATTTGATTTTGTAGCTCAATACCCTTCGCTGAATTAACAATATCAATTCTATTCAATAAGTTTCGTGTTATTTTTTGTAAATTTTCATCGGCTTCTCTACTTTCTTTTGATTCCACAAAACATTTGGCAAGCATATCAGGATCGTCTTCCCCTGACATACTAGTGAAAAAGCTGTGGTAGACATTCTCAATATCTTTGAATAATGCAGACTTTGTAAGTAAATATCTATCAGAATTCTCAAGTACTGAATAAAGAGATTCATTATGACTAATTTTTAATCCTTCCGCCTCATATATGTACGTTTTGTATAAATCTTCTAAGATTCCCTCTCGTGAGAACACGTCGTAGAAGGTAGCAAAATTCTGTTGAATAGATTCAAGGTTAGGGAATACAATTGCTTTCCCCTCACTTGGAGGCGTACCGTCAGTACGAAGGGCCCAGAAGCCAATCCACTCAAAACCTGTTGTCAAAGCACAAAACAACACAGCTTTGTCAGTACAATAGCGTTTTGCTTGATTTAATCCATCTGCTGCTGACTCAAGCGCAGAACCACCAACTTTGTACCAAGCCATACGTGGTTGACGAGTATCAATCAGTAGCTTTGATGTTCGCTTCGCCTCCACTACAAGCCTGCTGCGTCCTCTAGACGTTATTAGGTAATCAATATAGCCACTGTCTGTATGAGGCTCTGTAAGAATTTCTTCTCTCTGCCATCCCAAAACTTCTGTCAAAATGCGGTCAATAACTTGGAACCGTGCATCCTGTTCAGTCTCAATTTTTATGCAGCTTTGTGTTAATTCTGTATATAGTAAGTTAAATTTTTCTTTTGCTTGATCAATATTCATGAGCATCTAATCCTTTGTAGATAATAAAGATTAGCGGCTTGAGGCTGCTATTAGTATAAATATACTAATATAGTTTAGAGTAAAAATAACTCTTATTCTCTAGTCGTGGATAATACCTTCAATTTTTTGCTTACTAATCCTATTTGACAGGCAGGAGAGTCTACGAAATATCCGCAGAAACCGTTAAAAGTGGCTTAAATATTTTTAAAATCCTCTGCACAAGTAAAGCGATCGCACCTTATCCCAATCCCTCAACATCAGCACTTTCCCCTTCAGACTCAACAGGCTCAAACTTAACTTTGTTGTACAAATCCTGTAGAGAAATCTCAAAGGGTACGGTTACAAGTGCGATCGCTTCATCTTCTTCATCATATTCACGAAGCGTCCATTGTTTTTTCCCAGTTTTAGAAAATTGATCTACATGAATCCGAGTTTGGTCAATTAATAGATATTCTTGGAAAGTAGAAATAGTTCGGTAAGCCTGAAATTTATCTTCGCGATCATAGTGTTTAGTAGATTTAGACAAAACCTCAACAATAACTTGGGGATTAGTAATAATATCTGTACGGTTGTTGAAAAATTCTGGTTCACTGGCTATTACTGTCACATCTGGATACGTGTAGATACGCTTTTGATGTATCCACAGACGCATATCGCTATTAAACACTTCGTATTCTTCTTGTCTGAAAGCGAAGTTTAACACAGCATAGAAATTACCAGCTATACGATTGTGATTTGCTGTTCCACCCGCCATAGAAATTATTTGCCCGTCAATGTATTCACTTTTGTAGTCAGCAGCTTCTTCTAGCTCTAAATATTCCTCTGGGGTATAGTATCGCTGTTGTGTTATTTGCATAATTTTATCGGGTAACAATGTTTAACAATACGAAGCATCTAGGCACTAAAGAGATTTGACCCATGTTTACCGAACAGTTTAACGTGGTTAGATAAAGGTGTTATCTGCTTTCTACAAAGTGAGCGTAGGCGCAGCCCGCCGTAGGCATCGCTATCTCAATTTACAAAGATTGCTAGCTTATTTTCCTACTGATAACCGGCTGCTTGTAACAGAAACAACTTGGCATAACGTCCTCCTAGCTGTAACAGTTCTTCGTGAGTTCCTTGTTCTATAACTTCCCCGTTTTCTATAACTAGAATTTTGTCAGCCATTCTTACCGTCGAGAAGCGATGGGAAATTAAAAGTACCATCTGATTTTTAGTAACAGTGCGAAAATGATTGAAAATCTCAAACTCAGCTTGGGCATCTATTGCTGATGTTGGTTCATCTAACACCAAGATATCTGCTTGCGATCGCATAAACGCACGAGACAAAGCAATTTTCTGCCACTGTCCCCCAGAAAGTTCCTGTCCTCCCTTAAACCAACGACCAAGTTGAGTCTGGAAGCTTTGGGGTAATTGGTCAATAAAAGATTGGGACATGCCTTTTTGGGCAGCAGTTTGCCAACGAGTTTTGTTTTCGAGATGTTCTACATCACCCACGCCAATATTCTCACCCACAGTGAACTGGTAGCGGACAAAGTTCTGAAAAATCACACCAATCCGACGCCGCAGCACATCCACATCCCATTCCTGCAAGTCCAAGCCATCTAAGAAAATTCGCCCAGAGTCAGGGGTGTAGAGTCGGGTAAGTAGTTTGATTAAGGTAGTCTTACCAGAACCGTTTTCACCCACAATTGCCAGTTTCTCTCTGGGTTTCAAATGCAGCGAAATATTTCTCAATGCTGGCTTGGAACTTCCTGGATAAGTAAATGATACGTTCTCAAAACGGATACCATCTTGGGGATTTAAACCAATGGTTGCCTTACCCCAAGACTTTGGTACTTCTTCTTCCAGAAAATCATAGAGATTTGATAGATATAGGTTGTCTTCATACATCCCTCCAATAGAAGTGAGGGCATTGGAGAAAGTAGATTGTCCTTGGCGAAACACAGTGAGATACATTGTCATATCTCCCAAGGAAATCTTACCTAGCACTGTTTCCAACACAATCCAAGCATAAGCTAGGTAAAAAGCACCAGTACTAACTAAACCCAGGAGATAGCCCCACAGTCCTCGCCGCAGAGTCAAATCCCGGTCTTCGCCATAGAGTTGATCAAACAAGTTGCGGTAACGTCTTAGCAACATCTCTCCCAGCTGGTAGAGTTTGACTTCTGTGACAAAATCTTCTCTTGCTAGCAGATTTTCTAAGTAGTTTTGTTGACGAGTTTCTGGCGCACGCCAACTAAACAAACGAAAGCCTTCTCCAGCAAACTTTGTTTCTGCAATAAATACAGGCATAGCTGCCAAAATCAGCACCACCACTGCCCAACCTGAGAAATTTACTAGCAAAATACCGTAGGTGAACAGGGAAAGAGCATTTTGCACTAACCCAAAGGTGCGGTTTACTAGAGAAAGGGGACGAACTGATGCTTCTCTTCTGGCATTGGTCAACTTGTCATAAAATTCTGAGTCTTCAAACTGCCTAAGATCCAGTGTCAGCGCCTTTTCTAAGATGAGTACATTTACTCGCTGACCCATTAGCGCCCGCAATAGAGACTGACAAATGATAATTCCCCGTTGACTGGCTGCTAGTAGAATTACAGCGATCGCTTCTAATCCTACATACAACAAAGGCTGAGAAATATTGACAAAACCATTGCTCTGTGAGTTAACTTGAGAGGCGAATACCACCGCATCCACAATTAACTTACCGAGGTAGGATATCGCTGCCGGTAAAAGACCAGCTATTAAAGTTAAACTAGCCAGAAGAATAGTCAGCGATCGGCTAGTAGTCCATACTAGGCTTACAGCCCGTCCACTGTACCGGAAAACCGTCAGTGATTGGCGTAGAATATTTCTTTTTTTTTAATCTTCATCTTTCTTTGCGCGAGATACCCCAGCTTGGACCAATCTTCCTGACTTTATTTAATCTTTATTAATTTTACCAAAAAATAACTTAGAACTCAGGAGCTAGAATGACGGGTCTGCGACTAAGTGGTGACTCTCATACTTAGGTTAAGGGATATTCTGAATTCTGACTCTTGACTCCTGTTTATATTTTTATCCCCACAATCTCCGACCTGCTTTCCCACTTAATTTTTGGTGAGTATCTTCCAACAAAGCTGGAATATCTAACTTTTCTGGACACCGAGGCAAACAGTCACCGCATTCTGTACATCGGTTGCCTTTCATTCCAGGGAACCAATGACCGGCATTTTCAAACATTCCGTAACGATATTGCCCATAGTCAGTCATATCGTATGCCACTGCAAGATTTCGTAACCGCAATACCTCTGGAATATTGATATTTGCTGGACAGGGCAAACAAGCATAACACTGACTACATTTATCAGTTTTTAAAGCAATTTTTTGGTGATTTTCTAACCTCTGGAAAGCAGAATTTTCTGCTGATGTTAACTCTCCATCATCGTCAGCGATTCGCAAAGGTTCCCTTAATTCATCTGGGTTTGCTGGGCCGATACTCAAAGTAGTAATACGGTTATCAGACAGTAAAAAGCGATAGTTTAATTCTAAGGGTAAATGCGGATAACACAAGTCTTTTAGAGTTTGAGATGGCGTATAGAGGCGTCCCCCCTTATCAGCAGGGGAAATAATGAAAATGCCCATATCCTTTTCGGCAGCTAGTTGAATCGCTGGTGCGTGCCGTTGGAAAAAATAGTAATAATGCAGATTGACAAATTCAAAAAAATCTGTGTTTATTGCTGCCTGAATTATCTCTAATGGGCCGTGGGTGGAAAAACCAACGTGTCGGACTCGACCATCAGCAACAGCTTCTTCTACGGCTTGCATACAGCCATTTTTGGCTTGCACCCACTCTAAATGTTGCCAGGTGTTCAAGCCATGAACGCCTAAGCAATCTAAATAATCTAGCTGTAATCGTTCTAGGGATTCGTCGATGCACCGACGCATGGTGTCAGCATCTGCTGTGGCTGAGATTTTGGTAGTGACATAAAGCCTCGTTCGGGGTACTGACAACCCAGCTTTTAGCGCCCTACCAAGATACTCCTCACTTTTGCCGTAACCTCTGGCGGTTTCTAGATGATTAATTCCTAGCGCTAAGGCTTGTTCGATGGTCTGGTGAGCATTTTCAAAAGAAGCCAGGTAGCGCATTGTTCCCAAGGAAAAAACCGAAAGGCGCAGATTCGTTTTCCCAAAGCGTCGGTATTGCATTTTTAACAAAGAGTTAAGAGTTAAAAGTTATAAGTTAGGAGTTGAAAGAAGTAAATCATAACTCTTAACTCCTAACTTTTTTTGCTTACAAGTTAAGAGTTGAAGCAAAATAACTCATAACTCCTAACTCATAACTCATAACTTTATTTAGCTGTCACCATTACCAAAGCGCTTAATCAAATCTTCAGGACGGAGATTGGAAATAAATTCACGGAAGGCTTGCTGTTCGGCTTCATCTGCATCGCGGTCAACGGGGATAGAAGCATCGGCAATCACTTCTTCCATTACCCAAATGGGGGTATTTGTACGCAGGGCAATGGCGATCGCATCACTAGGACGCGCATCAATTTCTTTTTTGACCTCGCCTTGCTGGACGATTAAAGCTGCATAAAATGTATCCTTTTGCAGGGAATGAATGATCACCTTTTCTAGAGTCATATTCCAAGTCTCTAGAAGATTCACAATCAGATCGTGGGTTAAGGGTCTGGGAGGCTTTTGATTCTCCAGTGCGCCCATAATTGCCCTAGCCTGTTCCTGACCAATGTAAATTGGCAAAGCCCGCCGATCTGAAGAATCTTTCAAAAGGACGATCGGGCTGCGGGTTATGGCATCTAATGCTATGCCAGCGACTTTCATTTCAATCATTGCCTAAGCCTCTACAATGCTTCGAGAGCCTTGGATGCTGTGTAACAAATAGTACCCCTTTTTTGGCGGTTTGGCGACAGTAATAAACATAAGCATTCGTTCTCTATAATTGCTTCTATTAAACTCCGAACTTGTGGTGAAAACCAGAGTAAGTCAAATTGGTCTTCTTAGACAATAACCTTCTTACCCAAGTATGCCTTGTGAAGGATGCTAATGTGTTAATATTCCTATACGAAAAAAAGGTCAGAAAATATACTTGGATGTTGGAGATTTATGTGACAATTACCAATTTATTTCAAGCAAAAATAGGCAATAAATAGAGTTAGTTTGACAAAAAAGCCGTGTTTACAGGATTAATCCAGGCATTAGGAACGATGGAACCCTTAGGGGGCGATTCTTGGCAAATTACTTGTGTAAGCCAGTCGGGTGAAGTAATTATGCAAGATTTGGCTTATGGTGACAGTGTTGCTGTAGATGGTGTTTGCTTGACAGTGGAAAAAGTTTTAAAAGACGGGTTTCTTGCCACTGCTTCACCGGAAACTCTACGCAGCACGACGTTGGGAGGTGAGCAAACGCAACAGAAATATGTCAATTTAGAAGCGTCGCTAAGGGTGGGCAGCAAAGTTGGCGGTCATTTTGTGATGGGTCATGTAGACGGCATCGGTCGATTGCTAGTGGCAGAACAAACGGCTAGTTCTTGGGAAATGACCTTTATTGCATCCAAGGCGATCGCACGGTATATTGTCCCCAAAGGTAGCATAGCTGTCAATGGCATCAGTCTCACAGTAGCCGCTTATGAGCCAGAACTCTCTCAATTCAAGGTAGCAGTAATTCCCCTCACTTATGCCGAAACAAATCTTCGCTATTTGGTTTCTGGAAGTTTGGTGAATCTAGAAGGGGATATTCTCGGCAAATACGTCGAAAAATTCGTTTACCCTGGAAACTCACAGACCACAGCCCTTGATGAAACTAGTATGGATGGCATTACACCCGCATTCTTAGCAGAACACGGGTATTTGTAATTTAGGAATGGGGAGTAGGGAATAGGGAGTGGGGAGTAGGGTATTGAGAATAGGGCATTGGTTTCTTTCTCAGTCCCCAGTCCCCAGTCCCCAGTCC
>NZ_CAXTNP010000046.1:0-6179 GCF_964245575.1 uncultured Nostoc sp.
ACTCCCCACTCCCCACTCCCCACTCATTACTAGCATTTGTGGAAGTCAAAACCCGCAGTTCAGGTAGTTGGGATGCAGGGGGAAGAAGCGCAATCACCCCACAAAAGCAAGCAAAAATCTCGCGGACAGCTGGAATGTTTTTAGCTCAGTGCCATGAGAAGGCAGATTATTCTTGTCGATTTGATGTTGCTATTGTCTACTGTCAAAGGATATCAAAAAATCTGACTGCGGTTACAGCAAGCCAGGAAGCTCTAGCTACTTCATCAGCAGCCGGATACAAGTTTAAGCTGCAAGAATACATTCTGGCAGCTTTCGACTTTTCAATTGATAATGGTTAATCGGTAATCGATAAAATATCTTGATTACCAATGACCAATAATTTTGTCGTGGCGTTACAACCAAATAGGATCACGCCAAAGTTTCTGGACAGTAGCCTAAGCCCCGGACAAATTGTTGCCGAAACGCCTCGATTTCATCTCTCTCTGGGCTACCATGAGAGACGATCGCAACCTGATACCGACGCATCACGTCCACAGGGCACTGTCCCGCTTCCAAACTCCAAAGTGCCATCTGCACCCTCATTGGCGGCTCGTAGCTAATTCCTAATTCATTTAGAAAAGCGCGAAAGTCGCCATCTTCTTGGGGCGAGACTTGACCTCTGAGTTTGATCCTAACCACCCAGCCATCAATTTGATGAATTACGGTGACGAAAGAAACTGGTGTCTGGGGTCTAGCGTGCAGGTGTTGAACGACCCTCAGGGTTAGACTGGCATTTGCCAGATAGTACAAGTATTCCATGTTTGTTGGTGCTTGGGATCAAAGCCAATCCTACATATCTATATTCGTCAATCATTGCCTGTTCCCGGTAGGGTAAAAGCCCCCGTTTTTATATGGGGAGGTTTACCCAATTTTTATGTTAATTTTTCCGTGTTACTTAATAGTAACAATCTTATAGCCTAGCGAGAAAATTGAGCGAAGATGCCTTAAAGTTCCTTTAGAAGGGAAAGCTCAAAGCAGCTTTTTTGAGAGAGTATAAATACTAAATAAACCAAAAACTAGTACAAGTCAATTTGAAAGATACATCTAGCCCACAAGAAAAAAATTCTGAATTAGATTACTCAGTAGCTGGCTATGACTACGAACTAGCTCCAGAACTCATTGCCCAAAACCCAGCAGTTCCTAGAGATAGCTCGCGGTTACTGGTGGTTAATTCTCCGACTACAGGCACCGAAACAGCACCCTTGCACCACATTTTCCATGATTTGCCTACACTGCTGCGCCCTGGTGATTTGTTGGTTATGAACAATACAAGAGTTATTCCAGCGCGGCTTTATGGTCATAAATCCACTGGTGGTAAAATTCAGGTGTTGCTGTTGGAAGAACGGCAGTATAACTGTTGGTTAGCTTTAGTTAAGCCAGGAAAAAGCTTCAAACAGGGAGCGAAGATTATTTTTGAAGCAAGGCAAGCGGGGACTGGTGGTTGGGGATTAGGGATTGGGGATTGGGAAGAATCTTCTCTAGTCCCTAGTCCCCAGTCTCCAGTAAAGAGTTCCCAACTCACAGCTACGGTTCTAGAAACAGACGCAGCAACCGGGGGGCGTTTGTTGCAATTTGATGTGCCAGAGGGAAAATCTTTGGTGCAACTGTTAGAGGTATTTGGTGAAGTCCCGCTACCACCGTACATTACTACCTCATCAGCTGCTGATGATCAGTATCAGACAGTTTATGCCAAACAGCCAGGAGCGATCGCAGCTCCGACGGCAGGATTACACTTTACCCCAGAATTATTACAAAAGTTGCGCGATCGCAATATCAATCAAGCTTTTGTAACGCTACACGTAGGTGTAGGTACATTTCGCCCTGTGGAAGTGGAGGATGTAACTACCCACCAGATGCATGAAGAATGGATTGAAGTCCCCGCCGATACAGTAGAGCAAATCCGCGCCACTAAAGCAGCTGGCGGTCGAATTATTGCTGTGGGAACAACGGCAGTACGCGCCTTAGAAGGAGCGGCTCAATCTGGGAATTTACAACCATTTTGCCAGAAAACAGACCTGTTTATTTATCCCGGCTACCAATGGCGAGTGGTGGATGGTTTAATTACCAATTTTCACCTGCCGCGTTCCAGTTTGCTGATGTTGGTAAGTGCGCTAATTGGCAGACAAAGGTTATTGAATATATACAACCAAGCGATCGCTTTTGGATATCGCTTTTATTCATTCGGCGATGCAATGCTAATTTTGCCGTCAGCCATCTAGAACACCGATTCATTAATCTCCAAAACTAGGTTTCTGCTCTGCCGAAGACCAGAATTTCGTTCAACTATATCGAAGAAACTGGGCGTTTCGGGAGGGAGCATCCCACTTTTTATTTAGCAAGGAAATATTAATCCATTGAGATAGGCACAACGGTGAGCTAAGACTTGAGGGGAGCATCCCACTTTTTATTTAGCAAGGCACGAACCTGGAGTTTAGACTAAATTCTTTTTTTAAGGCTACAACCCTTGTGTGGTAAGCATTTTAGACTTCGGAATTCTATCAAGCCTATAAATTATCAAAGCCTGTCTGGATAAGGGTTTGGCGGTTTGATGGGTAAAATTAGTCTAAACTCCAGACGAACATGTTCGATTAAAAGTTGGTTTTCTTCTTCAGTCATGACAGCTCTCATTACAATGAGCGCTTGATTACTTCTTTACCTTCTCATGCTTTATTTACCTTTTTCAGAAGGATAAAAATGGGATGATCCCAGACTTGAATAACGTTATCAAGTTTCCATTGTGTGCCAGAAATTTTGGTTTGAAGGTCAGCCCCAACTATTGGAGATAAATTCGCGTTCGGGAAAGTCAAAAGTCATGCATTCAAAGGTCAATCTGTTTAACAGTATGTCTAACGACTTCCCCACTTCATATTTCTCTAACAATTCTTTGCTCTTACTTTATGTAGTTTTCATAAAATCATAAAAATAGTCTGCACCCGTTTCGGGATATTATGTTTAAAGTGGCTGTTGGTCAGCAACTTTTAATTTATTCAGAGAATTATAATATCCAGTGTGAGGTCAGGTAATGCGTGATTTCATAGTCAAGTTTGCCCAAATTATTGGACAGATACTAATTGCTCCTATGCTCATATTGTTTCTGTTTAGTAAAAATAAAGAAATTATTATCTTAGATGTAAATGAATGGATAAAGAGGCTTGATAATAAAAAAGAATCTAGTCCAGATTGGGTTAATTTGCTATATTTGCTTTCTCTATATGAATAATTTAGAAATCTTTACTATTGCAGAATTAAGCAAAATGACTCCATTGGCTTAGTTCTTATACAGGTTTTCAAAATTTTTTATAAACAATGTCCATCCCTTTTTATTTACTCTGATAATATTGGTTCGGGGCTATTTATTCAACATGGATTCAGTACGATAATTTTAGCAGAGAGGATTGGTGAAAATTGCTCGATTAGTCAACAGGTTACAATCGGCTATAACACTAAGGGTCGTCCCATAATTGGTAATAATGTAAGCATCGGTGCAGGAGCAAAAGTGATTGGTAAAGTAACTATAGATGATAATGTCAAAGTGGGGGCGAATGCAGTCGTAGTCAAAGATGTTCCCAAAAATTGCGTTGTTGTAGGTGTTCCAGCTTATATAGTCAAAAGAGATGGCGTAAAAGTAAAAGAGCAGTTGATTTGAATTTGTTTATTAATAAGAGTGTTTTTGATTGTATTGGGAGTATCGCAATACAATCAAAAATTAAGAATTTTTGATTTGTAATTTTTCATGCTGTGATGGGTATTCTGACTTATAAAGATCCAAGCATAAGTACAGGTATACCACTCATGTCTAAAAAATCTCAACCTAAACAGTGGTTACATTGGTTATTTCGGGTGACATTTCACCGAAGCCCTGTTCAGCAAGAACCCTTACTCAGACTTCTGTTTGCTTCGTCTGTGTTTTTAGTCTTAGCTGTACCGGCAATTACTAATTTTCCAGGAAGTAAGCTGCTAGCAGAAACCGCAGTTTCTCAGAATCTCGAAGCAGCGAGCTTTTTCCAGCAAGGAGTCACGCGCTATAATCGGCAAGACTTACAGGGTGCGGAATATGCCTTTCGCCAAGCGGTGCAGCAAGATCCTAACCTTGGCGCAGCATGGAATTTTCTGGGTAATATTTTTATGCAGCAAAATCGCCTGGATATAGCTTTACAAGAATATACAGAGGCGATTAAAGCTAATCCCAATTTTAGTGAAGCTTATTACAACTTAGGGTTAGTGTTGCACCGACAAGGAGATTTTGTCATGCGTAAGTTCATCTTCTCGGTAAGCGGCTCCTCTCGTTCTGACTTAATTGGCTTTAAATTTTCAGGAGTTCCTTTAGGATTAGGCATTATTGAGAGATATAAATATAATTTGAATCTTTTGGAAGCGAAACATTAGAGTGTTTATTCGATGGGTACAGAAGCCTGAGAAACTTGTTACCCACCGATACCACTTTTAAGCAATGGTTACTCTATGTTTACACGTTCGGAACTCGAAATAAAGACTATCAAAGAACTTCGTGACCTATGCTTACGCTACGGCATCAAACCAACTGGGAATAAAGGGTACAAGACTTCATGGATTACATCGTTGATGGTATTCCCTCGAATGGCGTTATCCCAGTTTGAAGTAGGGAAGGGATTAAAACCTCCTACCTTTGCTTTTATGCAAGCGCTAAGTAACGCTATAGATGAGATGAATGCACCTACTGATGAGCAAGCAGCGCTTATCAAAATCACGATGGAAGGGAGAATCATGAATTACCCGGATAGGTACACTCAAGAGAAGCTACTAGCCTTGCACAAGGCGAAAATGTATCTTGAGATGGCTATTGGGTTGCTGAGTCAATAAAATTCATTAATTTTTTCAGCTAACTCCCTTCATTCTAGAGGGGAGTTTTTTTACACTTCTATTTTGATACTTTAGAAAGAAAAATTAATATCAATCTCTAAATAGAGCGATATCTTTTAAACTTCTTCAAGTAAGACTTCAAGAACTTAGAACATGAGTGCAACACTTTACCAGCAAATTCAGCAGTTCTACGATGCTTCCTCCGGGCTGTGGGAACAGATTTGGGGCGAACACATGCACCACGGCTACTACGGCGCTGATGGTACCCAGAAAAAAGACCGTCGTCAGGCTCAAATTGATTTAATCGAAGAACTGCTAAATTGGGCAGGGGTACAAGCAGCAGACAATATCCTAGATGTGGGTTGTGGCATTGGCGGCAGTTCTTTATACCTTGCACAAAAGTTTAATGCTAAGGCTACAGGGATTACACTGAGTCCTGTGCAAGCTGCCAGAGCAACGGAACGCGCAATGGAAGCTAATTTGAGTCTGAGAACACAGTTCCAAGTCGCAAATGCTCAAGCAATGCCCTTTGCTGATGATTCTTTTGACTTGGTTTGGTCGCTAGAAAGCGGTGAACACATGCCAGATAAAACCAAGTTTCTCCAGGAATGCTACCGAGTATTGAAGCCTGGTGGCAAGTTAATTATGGTGACTTGGTGTCATCGGCCAACTGATCAGTCGCCACTAACGGCGGATGAGGAAAAGCATTTGCAGGATATTTATCGGGTGTATTGTTTGCCTTATGTGATTTCTTTGCCAGAGTACGAAGCGATCGCACATCAACTACCATTAGATAATATCCGCACCGCCGATTGGTCAACAGCTGTCGCCCCCTTTTGGAATGTGGTGATTGATTCGGCATTCACTCCCCAAGCGTTTTGGGGTTTACTAAATGCTGGTTGGACTACCATCCAAGGGGCATTATCACTGGGATTAATGCGTCGTGGTTATCAGCGTGGGTTAATTCGGTTTGGCTTATTGTGCGGCAATAAGTAGGTCGGCGTAAATAATTATTGTTGGTTTAATGCCAAAAAGATTATAGGACTTACGCACTGTACAAATGCATCGTGATGTGAATTAACGATGCTCCCGGAAGTTTTCAGGCTTTTCCTAATTATTCTGCGATCGTCAATAGACCATGCTGTAGGGGCACACCATTGCTGTGCCCTTACAAAAGATGTGGTTTTTAACCTTATCCATATTTGGCATTTATTGTCAATGCGTAAGTCCTAGCTTTTTGCTTTCTCATTGTGATATTTGAGCAAGTAAAAAGGCATATTGCTTTCTCTTTTCAGTATATT
>NZ_CAXTNP010000046.1:6279-14839 GCF_964245575.1 uncultured Nostoc sp.
CAGCAAGTAAAAAGGCATATTGCTTTCTCAAAATGCTTGATTGCTTTCTCATTTCAGTATATTCAGCAAGTAAAAAGGCATATTGCTTTCTCAAAATGCTTGATTGCTTTCTCATTTCGCTAGATCACACACTCATTTTAGTGTTTTGGGCAAGCAAACGGCACATTGCTTTCTCATTTGAGTAATTTACGCAGTAGCGATCGCAATTCGATTAAATGGATAAAGCCAAGCTAAATCAATGTGTCTAATTGAATTTAACCAGGTATAAGGATGCTAAATAATCTGACTTTTCACAGGAAGTCCTCAAGCCCGGAAAAAATGTGGCTTTTTCCATAGGTTAATTATCAATAGCTCTGAGTTAATGAGAATAACTAACGGAAAAATCAGGGTTTGAGAACCCTCCAAATGACCTTATCCACATTCCGTGAAAAGTCAGGCTAAATAATCCACTCAAATCCTGTAAAATTAAGTTTCTCATTTTTGAATTTCAGCAAATGCCACTCGAACTGCAAAACCTCACAGGCGGTTACACCTTAGTACCAATTGTTCAAAATATTAACCTCACTCTGCAAACAGGAGAGTGGTTGAGTTTAGTTGGTGCAAATGGCTCAGGTAAATCTACTTTACTCAAATTGCTGAGTCGTATTCTCTCCCCACAGCAGGGAACAGTGCTACTTGATGGCAAAGCAATTCATTCTCAACCTCCAAATTTAGTTGCACAGAAACTGGCATTATTACCGCAACAACAAACGGTTCCTGTTGGCTTAAGTGTGCGACAATTAGTCAGCTTAGGACGCACGCCACATCAACCTTGGTGGCAATGGGAATTAACCGCCGAAGATTGGGTGAAAGTGGAAGCTGCGATTGAAAAGACGCAATTAGAAAAATTTAGCGATCGCTTAGTCGAACAACTCTCAGGTGGTGAAAGACAACGCGCTTTTTTAGCTCTAGCACTAGCGCAAGAACCAAAAGTTTTACTATTAGATGAACCGACAACTTTTTTAGATATCAACTATCAATTGCAACTATTGGAACTACTTAAAGAACTGAATCAGCAGCAGGGATTAACTATTATCACAGTTTTACACGAACTGAATTTAGCAGCCCGGTATAGTTCGCGCATTGCATTATTAAAACAGGGTCATATTTGGGAAGTTGGTACACCTGAAGAAGTTCTCACACCAAATGCGATCGCTCAAGTATTTGGTGTGGAATCTGTGATTATTCACACACCCGTTGGTTTACAAGTTTGTGCTATTTCTGCTGTACCCTGTTAATATTCTGATTTTGGGTAAGTAATTAGGCAAGGATATTTACAATTGTGTCTTGATGTCATGTTGTTAAAAAAATCCGATTTTTTATTAATTTGTTTACCTTATGTAGCAGAAATATAGAAATAGTAATCAGTGTTATCTGCTTGCGGTTCAATCCTTATGTAATAAGTACCTGGAGCCAATGAAGTTTGAAATGTATCGGCTGATTTAAGTAATTGATTTACATCAGAATTGCTAAGACCTAAACCATCAGGAATGGGTATGTTTGTCGAAGATGATTTTGTAATAATAGGTCTGTCGAATTCATAAGAGGTTGTAGAATTTATAACCTGACCTTGACTATCCAGTATTTGCTCAATTACGCTTCTAGAATAGCTAAAGTTAATTATAGAAACTGTACTAGCTTTATCTAAATCAAGCCGATAGTAGTCATTAGAATCAGATGAACCAACGGAATCAAATACATAAGTAAAATTTGAGTTTACTGAGAGTTGCCGAGCAGTGCTTAATGTGTTTCCAGCATAGTCGCTAGAACCAGGGCGTCCTTCATACTGCCCATAATAGTTAAAGTGTTCCAGCAACTGAATGCCATTTAAAGAAGCTAAGTCGGGGTTGTTTGCTTTATAATAACCAACATCAAAAAATGGTGAACTCTTACGCCCTTCATTCAGACCAAAAATTTCAAAATGCTCTAATAACTGGCTATTACTAAAATTAGCTAAGTCACTGTTATTAGCTCGATAGTAGTTGAAGTCAATATATGGTGAAAACTGACGCCCTTCATTTAAACCATAGATTTCAAAGTGGTTCAACAGTTGAGAGTTATTTAAAGAAGCAAGGTCAGGGTTTAAATCTCTATACAATCCCAGATTGTCATTAGATAATCCCAAATTGAAAATTGGAGAAAAGTAGCGACCTTCAGCAATCCCATTGTTTTTAAGATGATTAAAGAGTTGCTCATTGTTCAAGCTAGCAATATCGCTGTTGTTAATGCGATAGTAGTTGAGGTCAACAAGTGGAGAGAAACTACGTCCCTCAGCTACCCCATTATTTTCCAAATGATCTAACAATTGGCTATTGTTGAGGTTTGCAAGATCAGAATTACTAGCCCGGTAGAAATTAAAATTAATCAGTGGTGAAAACGGGCGACCTTCATTTAGACCAAATGTCTGGAAGTGGGAAAGAAGTTGGGTATCTGTGGTTAAACCTGCTATTGCTAAGTCTGGATTAGCAGCACTATAGAAATTCGCATCAAACACGTCTGTGATACTTAGAGACATTTAAAACCTCTTGAATTTATGTGTTTATACTTTTATCATCAATTATGATGCTATGGTGTCAATCTATAATATGGTGTATTTGTAGAGGTAATCGACCACGGGGCGATCGCAAATTGTAAGACAACGAAACCCTTTAGCAGAAGGGAGTTATGCAGACAAGATGCTTATTAAAAAAGGTAGATAAATAGGTATAACTCTTGGAGTTAAGCAGCATTTATTATCAGGGTAATTGAGCGCCATTTTGGACATACAGTTTTGGCAATACACTCAATACGGTTCGGTTAAGCCCAAAAAATAAAAATGTGTAGGTTGGGTTAAGGAACGAAACCCAACATATTGCAGGGTTTGTTGGGTTTTACTTCGTACCTCTACGGGGATCTTGCTACAATCCAACCTACAAATATTCTTAAGCGCACTGTATTGGCAATACACTTACTTTAAACTCTTTAGTCGTTTGGTTGAAATACGCAGTGGGGGCGCACATCTACCTGTGTGCCCCCACTGCATGGGCACTATGTCAACACAGACAACTAATTTAATTGACACCTAAGACCTGGTTTCCTGTGTCTGGGCGTCAATAATTACACTCCAGTCATCATTTGTCACAGCAGCTTCAAGTTGACGCTGACGTTCGGCTATACTCGCATCTATTGTTTCTGACTCTTTAGAGAGGGTTGTGTCAGCCATTGCTTTTCGCAGTTTTAGCTTTTTCTCCTCGTAGGCTTGACGTTCCGCCTCTGACATTACCGCCTTTGCAGCTTCGCCTACCGTACTAGCCCACATATCGCTTTCAGTTGCATTACCAGGTGGTGTGCTTTTGAGTTCTGCTATCCACGCATCTCGTAAATCTTCCATTTCTTGACGCTTGGGGAACTTGAAGGCTTGCACACGTACAAAAGCACACTTTTGCTGACCATTTTGGCTGACATGACCGTTTAAAGAAAGCAACACATTCCGAGAATAGCCAATGTACTGCATACAGCGTTCTGCGTCCAATACTGCATAAACACCTGCAATTTTAGCGTTCTGAGCAGCTGCACTCCAAGCCTCAAGGTTAATGATTTCAGTACCATCGTTTGCCAGTTCAGGGGTTATACTCACCTCAGTGGCGGTGTGTTCGTCGTCAGAACTATACAAAAATTCATGCAGTCCACGGTGGTTTATGGGGACATTTTGATGTTCAATTGGCGGGTTGTGTTGAGTTTCCATCGCTGTTTATCTCCAAGTTATTAATTAGCGCTACGCAAATATATCCCTTTAGAATATTGAAGCTCAAATCTACTTACATCCCCAAATTCTTGCTGACAAAGCCAAAACAACTATTAGACCTTCTATGAATCAATTAACACCTAAAAATTGGATATTCATCAAACAGCGACTGACCCCTTATTTATTTTTACTACCCGCCTTAGTTCTTTTGGCGTTAACAGTCTTTTGGCCTGCACTGCAAGCGTTTTACCTCAGCTTTACCAGCTACGAAGATATTGCCCAGCCGCCACAATGGATAGGTTTTGCTAACTTCTTCAAGCTTTGGAAGGATGCAGTTTTTTGGAAAACCTTGGAAAACACTTTTTTATATCTTGTGGGTGTAGTCCCAATTTTAGTAATTGCTCCCCTAGTGCTGGCAATTTTGCTAAATCAGAAACTGCGGGGGATGAATTGGTTTAGAGCAGCGTACTATACCCCAGTGGTAATTTCAATGGTGGTTGCGGGAATAGCTTGGAAATGGCTGTATGCAGAAAACGGATTACTGAATCAGTTGCTGAAAGCTTTAGGCCTTTTTCCAGAAGGTATTCCTTGGTTAACTAGCCCAGAAAAAATTTTTGGTATTGTACCAATTTCTCTTGCTAGCGTTATGGCTGTCACCGTGTGGAAGGGACTAGGCTACTACATGGTGATTTATTTAGCGGGGTTGCAATCAATTCCTGCTGATGTGTACGAAGCTGCTGCGATCGATGGTTCTGATGGTATCAGCAAACATTGGGATATTACCATACCCTTGATGAAGCCGTATTTAGCACTAGTGGCGGTGATTTCAGCTATTTCTGCCACTAAAGTGTTTGAAGAAGTATACATTATGACCCAAGGCGGCCCACTCAGTAGCTCAAAAACGATTGTTTATTATCTATATGAGCAAGCTTTTATTAACTTGGAAATTAGCTATGCTTGCACAATTGGTTTAGTGCTATTTTTAATAATTTTAGGATTATCAATTTTGCGATTAGTTATCAATCAAGAGGGGAACGATAATATCACAATCTGATTTAATTGGGCTAATGGATTTATGAGGATATAAAACTTTTGATACCAACAAGAATAATTTTCAAACATCCTCTTATACCAATTCTTTATGAAGATGCACAGAATATTAAACGAACCGCCAAGTACGCCAAGAGCGCCAAGAATAGAGAGTTACTCATTTAGTGCAGCTTCACATTAAATTGGTATTAGAATTGAATGTTGAACAGGTATGACAAGCTATTGATAATGATAAGCAAGGAGAAGAGGGAACAGGAAGTAATTCGTAATTCGTAATTTAAAATTTAAGAGATTTTTTTAAAACCGCGTTTGATACTCCACTACTGCACGACTATCATCGGTTAAGTTAGTGGAAGCACGAACACGAAACTTATCGTTTATCCGGTAATTAACACCCCACTGGAAGGGGTCATTTGTTGTCAAAATTTTGATGCTGGAAACGGATATTTTTGAAGAAATATCAACCCCAGCCTCTGCTGCTAATTCTAAAGTTGAACTGCTTCTTCCAGCTTCCGGATTATCAGAAATAACGGTAGGAAATATCCGCAGTTCACTTAAGCCAAAAGTACTCCCAATCTGGTTAAAAGCTGACTGAAAATTGTTGAACACAGCCGAACCTGCGATGTTAATTAGACCCAAAGTACTGTCACCTCGTCCTTGGGTGTCTATAAACCCACCTCCTAAAAGAGCCACAATTTCGGTTTGACTACGTGACGGAGTACTTGTTAGTTCTAGATTTTCATTTAGTTTGCTGGCTAGACCGTTGATAGTGGCTTCGACTCGAACACTCTCTAAGGCTGATAAACCTGTGGTATTTACCCGGCTGAAGTCATTACCTTGGGTTACGTCCAGCACCTTGGCATATAGCCGAATATCTAAGTTGGGGTCGCGGGGTTGAGAGGGACTAAAAGTTGCGGTGTGTGTATAGCCACGAGCAAGGTTAAATTGGGTAGTAAATAAATTCACCCCACCTTGTTCTAACCGAATAGTACCATCGGGTATTGGCTGATTGATTGAGCCGTTAACTATGAGATTACCAGTTGCGCGGAAGCTGAGAATAGGAGGACGGGTAATTTGGACGTTTTTACCGAGTTCTAAATCTAGATTATTAAATCTAGCAATCGCATTTCCCGTCCCATTCTTAATTTCAGGTTTACTCTGCTTATCGGCTTTGGTGGGTGATACGCCAAAACCACTATTTGCAGATGAAGCGGTGCTGGTAGATTCTGCCAGCAATACCTGACCATTAAATAAATTTACTTTACCGCCAATTACTGGGTTCAGGGCAGAACCAGTAATCTGTAAATTGCCGCTAGCACCTCCCAGGTAAAGTCCCTTCAGATTTAACGCTAGCTGATCAAGATTAACAGTTAAGGGATTATTAATAGTGTTGTCATTGTTGAAAATGGGTATTTCTCCAGCAGCTTCTACCTTCCCATGACTAAATTTACCCTGAAGATTTTCTACTAAGATGGTGTCAAAATTAAACAGCACTCTACTTGTAACATGTCTCAGCTTACCTGGCAAAGCCTGGGCTGAAAAAGTAGCATCATTAATAGTAGCAGTTCCATCTACTTCGGGTTTTTGCAATGTTCCGCGTACCTTAAGGTCTACTTCTCCTTGACCTTTCTCAAATACCACTTGATTAGTCAATGCGTTTAACAGCGCCAATCCCTCATTTTCTAACTTCACATCTAAATTGATTTGATCGCTGTCTGGTGCCACGGAAGCAAAAGGCAATTTATAAGGGATACTACCAGTAATATTAACAGGTTTAGGCCCAGCAACTGCTACAGTACTACCAAAGTTTAAGCGTCCGTTGGCATAGCTGAAACTTGCGATCGCTGAGTCTATTTTGTTCTGATTCAATAATCCTTCTGTGATTTGCAATTCCCCTCTAGCTTGGGGATTAGCAATACTACCTGCTAAAGCTGCTGTCCCGTTAAGATTCCCTGTAATTCCAACTGGCAGTTTGACAAAATTATTTAGTACTTGTACTGGCAAATTATTCACCCGCAACTGACCAGATTGTTCATCACCGCCAACGTTACCCGTAAAAGCAATCAACCTGTTTGCAGATTCAAGCCGTAAAGGTCGCAAACTCAAAACACCGTTTTCAAAGTTGCCTTCGGCAATCACTTTGTCGGCAGTATAAAAACGATTCCGTTCTTCCTTTTTACCCCAGGCAAAGTCTTGTCCATTCAAATTAAAATCCACTGATAATCCATTGGCTGTAGCTGTATTTACAGCCACTTCCCCATTGAAAGTCCCCTTTAAGTCTGCCAAATCCGGTATTGGAGTGGAATTAAGTCGCTGTTCTTCCTGTTCTGCCACCAAAGCTTCAATTTCAGAAAACCGTTGGATTTGGGTGAATAAGGGTTCATTTGGCGTTCCTTGGGGGGTGGTGGTTAGATCCGTTGCTGTACCGTAGATTTCTGCTGAACCACCTGGCAAATTTTGTAAATCAAATACCTGTGCTACAGCTAGAACATCTTGGATCTCTCCCTGGTTGACGTTCAGTTTACCTTGTAGTTGAGGCCCTTTAGGGCTTTGAGCAAAAGTACCGACAAGAGCGTAGCTACTTTTGTCTTTGACAAATTCGCTACTGGTGACCGTACCTTTACCATCACTGTAGCGGAATTGAGCAGCTATTCGATCGCCGCGAAGCCGGCCAATTTGCGGATTAGCGATCGCTAAATTCCCCGTAGCTGCCAATGTCTGCTGATTAAATAGCAAATCCCCAGTTAACAAGCCAGCTATCTTACCAGTACCCAGTCGAGTAATTGCTGGTGGAGTCAAATTCAATATTTGTAAGGGGAAATTTGCAAGTTTGAGCGCCCAATCATTCCCTTGAACATTACCTATAGCTGATGCTTGCTGCCATTTTACTAAGAAGGATTTCGGGCGATTATTAGCATCTAAATTAAACGCAAGGCGATCTCTGTCGAGAAGCCCCTTCTCTACGAGAGGCTTCGCCAACGGGTCTACGCTATTTCCTGCCAAGTTCAAATTTAACCCGCGTCCCTGTACTGAATCGATGTTTCCAGTTAACAACGGCTCAAAAGCAATATTTTGAACAACCAAGTCTCGTAAATTAATTTGCCCTACCACATTTGGCAAGGGCAGCTTACCAGTGATTTGACCATTAAAATCTACTCTCCCCGCCACAGCAACCTGATTAGGAAGATTGATCGGTAACTGTTTTAAGTTGTAATTCTGCGCTTGGACGTTGAGATTTAGGGCAGTAATTTCCGGTATACCTGCTGTTCTTGCATTGGCTAATATGTTACCAGTAACACTTAAACCGGGAGCAGTTGCTCGTTCAATGGTCAGCCTTTCACCACTCCAAGCGATCGCAGCCGTCAGAGGTCGCTCAAGACCAGGGATACCTTGGGATAATTGCACCTGTCCAGCAGCACGCACATCAGCTAATTTGGATGATCCAAGGGTGCCAGCTAATTGCAACTGACCGCCAAACTTACCCCGCAATTGCTGATTTAACCGATTTAATTCCAAACCGTCAGCATTAACTACAGCTTGATAGCGACCATTTACTAATTGGATATTAGAAGCTGCGATCGTTCCACCTGCAAGATTCACCCGTCCCTGACCACTGGCTTGGATAGTTTGCGGTTGGAAGGACTCAACAGAACCCGCCACGTTTGCTTGACCAGTTAACGTCCCTCGAAACTGCGGTGGTACTGCTGCTAACTGCTGTAACGGGACATTATTTGCTTGAACTTGCGC
>NZ_CAXTNP010000046.1:14939-24541 GCF_964245575.1 uncultured Nostoc sp.
GCGGTGGTACTGCTGCTAACTGCTGTAACGGGACATTATTTGCTTGAACTTGCGCCTGATATACACCATTAGCCAATTGGATATTAGAGGCTGTAATAGTCCCACGCGCAACATTTACCTGCGCCTGACCGTTGGCTTGAATAGTTTGCAGCTTAAAAGAATCAACAGAACCCGCTACATTGAACTGAGCAGTTAACGCTCCCTGGAACTGCTTGGGTAGTGTTGCCAACTGCTGCACAGGCACATTATTTGCTTGAACTTGCGCTTGATATACACCATTCGCCACTTGAATATTAGAGGCTGTAACCGTACCACCGTCAATAGCAAGGCGACCCTCGCCACTGCCACGGAGGGTTTTTAGGCTAAAATTATCTCTGTTGCCTGCGATTTTGAACGTACCCGCTAATGGGTTATTTAAAGCTGGGGGAGACTGTTTCAATATTTGTCCCAACCGCACACCATTAGCTACAAGTTGAGCAGAGAAGCTTTGGTCTTGCAGTTGGATATTAGAAACTGCAACTGTACCGCCACCAATTTGAACTCCTCCACCATCAGTGCGAATCGTAGCAATTTTAAATGGTGCTGTGCTTCCTGAGAGAATGAGACGACCATTAAACTGTGCTTTTGCCAAAGAGACATTTTGCAGTTGACTTTTGTCTACAAAAGGTTCTAATTTTACCCCAGAGGCAACAGCCACAGCTTGCCAACGCTGATTGGCATAACTACCAGTTGCCCGGACTGTACCACCACTTACATTCAGAGCCACATTGCGGAAAGAGACGGTGCGATTTGGAGCGATTGCAACTTCACCAGTTCCGGGGTAAGTTCCGTTAGGAGCCTGGTATTGTACCGCAGTTTGGACATTGGTGGGAGCGCCAGTTAGTTGGGCTGTACCTGAGACATTACCGACTTGGAAGTTGGGTGTTATCTCATAAACTTTTGCGATCGCATCCCCTGGAACATTCTTGGCAGCAAAATTTATATCCAGTCGCGGATTTTTACCAAGTTGAATTGTGCCAGCGCCTGTAATTTCACCACCGACTTTAACTTTACCTTGAATATCTTTCAGGGTAATTAAAGAGGAGCTAGTCGCAAGCTCAAACTTACTACTGATGCTATTAAAATCAACTTTGTCAATCCGAGCAGTTTGGATTGTGGTAACTGTACCTGAGAGAATTGGCTCTTTTGTTGATCCGGTAATCTGCAAATCAGCTTTTACTTGTCCAGCGATCGGCACAGGTAGTTTTACCTTGAGAGTCTCTTGGGCATTAGCCAAACTCACCACATTTACCCGCGCTGCCAACTTAAAGCCTGCTTGAGTGTCGATGATTCCCGTAGCCACTAGGGGAATTTTGCCGTAGTTGCTAGTAACATTGTTTAACTGCAACTCCGTTCCCTGGAAGTTGAGGTTTCCTTGGCTATTGCTCAACAGTTGTGGGACTTTGGGTATTTGAACTGTTACGCCTTGCACAGCAGCACTACCAAACAATAAAGTCCGTTGTCCTGGTGTTAACCTAACTAACAAGTCGCCATTGGCTCGACCCGCCTGTAAGTTCACTGGTAACTTAATTAACCGACTAATATCCGCAGCCAGCAAGTCTTGCGATCGCACTTGAAAGTTCCCTGCTAGCACCCTGGAACGCGTCTCTCCCTGAATAGAAATACTGCCACCACTGTCTGCTTGACCCCCCACATCAAACCTGATCAACTGGTTATTTGCTAAAAGTTGTGCAGAACCGTTGATTTGAGAAAATCCCACAGGGGGTAAGGAGGATGAGGGGGATCTTGCTTCCCCTGCTCCCCCTGCTCTCCTCTGCGGCATCAAGGCCAGCTTGGCATTGCGAAACCACAATTTGTCTAAATCGGTTTTAATAGCGGCGCCTTCACGCGACGGCGCTATATTAGTGGAAACCCAGCGCCCTTGGTTATCCTGTTCAATGTAAATATTTGGGTTTACTAAGGTAACATCTAACTTTAGGTGGCGGTTTAAGATTAGTTGTAACAGGTCAAAACCCACCTCCACAGTTTCAACCGTAGCCCGATCTGGATCTGTGGGTGTCGCCGGGATACCTGAAGCCCCAAACTGCACTGCCGTCAACGAAAATTGTGTGACTTTTCCCAGTTTTACCGGACGGTTAAGTGTAGTAGTGAGACTTTGTTGTGCCAACGGCGTTAACTCTGTTTGGACAAAAGTCCACAACCGCCAAATACCAATGACAACTCCTAACAGTAAAAGTCCACTCAAGGCAATGCTACCCCGACTCAACACCAGCAACCATAAACGCTTGCGGATAGGGGACGGGGAGAGAATATCTTGATTGGGAGATTTAGTCATTTGCTTTCACTGTATTAATTGCCAGATATCGCTGGCACACACAAGCATTAACTGGCACATTGGTTCAGTATGCCATTTCCAGGATACGCCAACTAAACCCAAGACCTCATTGGTTAAGTTAGGGTATTTGCTTGATTCCAATACTTATGCTTAATAATATTGGCGTTTTCAGATAAATCTGATCCCAATAGAATGAAAATTGTTCCTGTGACTTTCGCTGAGGCACAACCTAGAACTTTAATATGAATAGACCTTAAAAAAGACAGATGATTACACCAATGCGTGTTTTTGTGTTAATTTTTAATGCTCGAACGGAAAATGAGGGAATTCATACCATTCGGGAAGGCGATCGCAATAAAATTCTGATGTTCGAGTCAGAAGACGACGCCACCCGCTTTGCCCTGATGTTAGAAGCTCAGGATTTTCCCGCACCTACACCAGAGCCGATCGATGCTGAGGAAATCAAGGAATTTTGCGAAAGTGCTGGATATGAATGGGAAATCATCCCAGAAAACAGCAATTTAGTTGTAACTCCCCCAGAACTTAACGTCGAAAAAACCGACTGGCAAGTAGATGCCCAGAAAGAGGATACTGTTGAAGACACCTTCCCTCTCAATCAACAGCCACTAGAAGAACCAGAATTGTCTGATTCTGAACTAGAGAAGATGCGTCGCAAATTGGAAGGATTGTTGTAATTAGTCATTAGTCATTAGTCATTAGTCATTGGTCATTGGTCATTGGTCATTGGTCGCTAACTGACTAATGACAACGGACAAAGGACAAAGGACAAAGGACAAAGGACAAAGGACAAATGACAAACTTGCAGGAACGTGGGCATCTTTTAACCGAGCTGGTAAATCCTAACAGTCTTAACTTAGACCAGCTCAGTTCTCTGGAATTGGTGGAGCTGTTTAATAGCGAAGACCAAAAGGCAGTCGAGGCAGTTGCGGCGGCGAAAATTCAGTTGGCACAAGCAATTGATAGCACCGCAGAGCGTTTGCGCCACGGAGGACGCCTATTTTATATCGGTGCGGGTACAAGTGGGCGGTTAGGAGTGTTAGATGCTGCTGAGTGTCCACCTACTTTTTGTACGCCCCCAGAGTTGGTACAGGGGATTATTGCTGGTGGTGCTGGCGCACTGGTACGCAGTTCGGAGGATTTAGAAGACAGCATCGAAGATGGTGAGGCTGCGATCGCTGGGCGACAAATTACCCAACTAGATGTAGTAGTTGGCATTACCGCAGGTGGGACAACGCCTTATGTCCACGGTGCCCTTCATGCTGCTCGTCAGCGAGGAGCCACGACTATTTTTATCGCCTGTGTTCCCGCAGAACAAGTTAACTGTGATGCTGATATTGATATTCGCCTATTGACAGGGCCAGAAATAATCGCTGGCTCAACTCGCCTGAAAGCTGGTACAGTCACCAAGTTAGCTTTAAATATCCTTTCTACTGGGGTGATGGTTAAACTAGGCAAAGTTTACGGTAATCGCATGGTAGATGTGGCGGTAACAAATCAAAAGTTACGCGATCGCGCTTTGCGAATTTTGCAAGACCTCACAGGTTTAAGTCGGCAAGCTGCTGGTTTTTTATTAGAACGCAGTGGTAAATGGGTTAAGCTAGCGCTATTAATGCACTGGACTGGTTTGGAAAAAGACGATGGCGATCGGCTTCTTTCAGAACACCAAAGTAATCTTAGGGCAGCTGTTGTGAGCTATCAAAACCATAACAAACCTTAAAGAAGTTCTCCTAAATAAATACTTTATACAATTAAGGATTATCAGTAGTTCTTTCAGGGATGTAGAGAGACGTGTTAGCGAAGCGGGACGTTAGCGTAGCGGGGCGAAGCCCAGTCCAATTTCGCGTCTCTCTACAAATGAGACACATTAATCAATGTAAATTTTGATAAATACTTTTAACATTTATTGGCAATCTCAATAATATAGATAGATACTGCCAATCTTTTCTAAACAAAAAATCAGAAATTATACGGATATAATTCCGTATGAAAATTATTAAAATAATATATTAATACTGAATGCATCTTTCTTAATGATGTGGGCTATAGCGACCTATTTGAGTCGTAAAGTTTGCCGAGAAGGAACTCTGTACTAGATGACTTTTTTCTTAGTAATATTTTTGCTATTTTCCTATATCTCTTGATTTTAATAAACTTGATTTCGACTGCTATATACGAAATGTATTTACACTTATTGACGTATCTGCTGACCACTATATAGCTAGTGTGGGTTTTTCAATAGCTGACTTTTTAATACAAGGAAAAAAGTATGACCCACTCCGAACTTATTCTTTCAAATAACCTAATTAATGAATTTAAAAGTTGTACTCAACTGCAATATAATGGCAAATTAAATATTAAAAGTTCAAAGGGCAGCCAATGGACTTTTTATTATCGGCTGGGACGGATAGTTTGGGCAACAGGTGGAACTCATCCCTTCCGCCGTTGGCGTAGACAGATGTCTCAAAATTGTCCCCAGATTGATGTTGATAAATTGCAGTTGCGTTTGCAAGACATATCAATAGATTACTGGGATTATCGCCTTCTAGAAATCTTTCATAAAAAACAGAAAATTCAGAGAGAACAGATTCAGTCTATTGCTGAAAACACCATAGCAGAACTATTATTTGACCTAGCTCTGCAAGGAAATTTTGCTTCTATAAGTTGCAATCGTAGCCAAGAAGTTATCTTAGAAACACCAATGAGTTTCACAAGTGCAGAAATGTCTGTAAAGCATATGCAAGACTCGTGGAAAATTTGGTCAGAAGCAGGTTTAGCAAATTTTTCTCCTGACTTGGCACCAGTTCTACGGCGACCAGAACAACTTCAGCAGATGGTAAGTCCATCTGTCTACAAAAACTTTGTAAATTTAATCAACGGTAAATTAACTCTGCGAGATTTAGCCGTGAAAATGAAGCAAAGTGTACTGCCACTCACCCGTTCATTGCTTCCCTATATCCTTAAAGGAATCATCGAATTGGTGGAAATACCTGACATGCCCTTAGTAGTGATGGAGGGCAACAATAAGCCTATCACTGCACAACCAAAGAAATCGATTGCTCCACTAGTAGCCTGCGTAGATGATAGCCCTCTGGTCTGTAAAATGCTAGAGGATATTATCACTTCCAATGGACTAAGGTTTATCAAAATTCAAGATGCTGTACAAGCTCTCCCAATCCTGATTCAGGATAAACCAGACCTGATTTTCTTAGATTTGCTTATGCCAGTCGCCAGTGGTTATGAAATTTGTACTCAGTTGCGACGAATATCTGCCTTCGCCAATACACCAGTAATTATATTAACAGGTAGTGATGGTCTTTTAGATAGAGTTCATGCTAAGGTAGTCGGTTCTACAGATTTTATCACTAAACCTGTAGTCGCTGACAAGGTAATGAGTATAATACGTAAATATTTACCTGCGCCGAGTGTATCCATCGACAAGAGTGAAGCTAATATAGGAGTTTGTAGTAGGGATTAATAATTTTTCTTGATAATTAATCATAAACTAATCTGATTAACTTGAAAATTTCATTCGTCATCATGAGCCTATTCCTTAACAATAGCCATAACAAAAATATTTACAATCGGTAAACTTTTCCACCTCAGTAAACATAAAATTCCTGGGGTGATAAATAAGAAATCTAAATTCACAAGAGGCAAGTAGGTGGCGGTCTTAAAGCCACCTAATTTTTTTGTCAAAAATTGAAGATGTTATCTGTAACTAAAACATATATTAAATTATGTTCCTTACGTACTTTTTCGGAGGCTAATATATAAGGATTGAATCAAAATTAGACAAATACAAATTTTTGTATTTATAGCAGTCCTATTTGAGTTGTGAAATATTCTTTATGACAAGGGGTTAGGGGCTAGTCTCTAGTCCCTAACCCCTTGTGTTTGTCCACGCATCATTTAGGATTTTTATCTCTAATTTGTTTACATTCTTAAAAATTTTAACGGGTAATTACCATGAATACTGTTTTAGTTGTTGAAGATGGCTTAACAGATATGGAAATAATCAGTCGTTACTTGCAACAGGCAGGTTATTCTGTGATTAGCGCCACAAGCAGTGAAGAAGCTCAAGACAAAATAGATAAAAATAAGCCAGACCTCATATTTCTCGACGTAATTTTACCAGGTAAAAGTGGCTTTGAGATTTGCCGAGAGTTGAAAAATGATCCCAACACTAGCAAAATACCTGTAGTTTTTTGCTCGACAAAAAATAGTGATGTAGATAAAATTTGGGGTAATATGTTGGGCGCTGATGGTTATCTATCAAAACCGATTGATCGAGATGAGCTAGCGGTAGTTTTAAAGCGATTAATTAACTAGCAAAGCTTCATAAATAAACAAAAAACTAGAATTACATCTTTCTAATCTAGAGCCTCTAGAAAATTAAAGAACAACTGCAAATAGTGGCTATAGAGCAATAATCAAGCACAAAGGAATAATAACTTTGGAAACCAAGGAAAAGTTTTTAAGTTTTAATTTGGGAGCAAGGGATACAGCGATAATTTCGTTACAACACATCACAGAAGTTTTGCAAGTATCATTACCAGAAATATGTGGCGTTCCTCAGATGCCCAGTAGTGTCTTAGGTATTTATAACTGGCGCGGTGAGATGCTTTGGTTAGTAGATTTAGACGCAATGTTAGGTTATCCTCCAATTTCGCAAGGAGCAAATTTAGTTTCAAAAATGATGGCGATTGTTCTCGAAAACAACGGTAAGTATTTGGGACTCTTGGTGCGACAACTGATAGATATTGAATGGCTAAATACTCAGCAAATGAAACCCCCAAGTAGCGAATTATTTTATCCTAAAATATCACCTTTTTTGCAGGGATACTTTATTAATGATTCTGAGGAGATGATTTTTAATTTGGATGCTATAAAAATTATCCAAGCTCCGATGTGGAAAATTCATAATTGAACGGTTAATTATTGGTGATTAGGCCTATTTTATTAAAAGTTTATAATCCTTTTTAGCCAAATACTAGTTCCTTATTAACTGCGTAATAACCAATTATTACTCTAACCAATCTTGAGGTCAATCTCATGACATTTTTGTATAATAGCCATGAAAATCAGAATCTAGTTTCTGAAGTCGAAAATCTGAATGGAAGCGCTAATATAGCAAATATTGCTAGCAATGAAATATCTTTATTAAACGCGATCGCTCAGGAATTTAAAACTTGGCGGCGACAGTTGCAAGACATCGCAACTCACATGCGCCAAGCCCCAGAACTTGATACACTACTCAAAATTACTGTAGCTCAGATTAGAGAAAAAATTGGCTGCGATCGCGCCTTAATTTATCAGTTTACTTCCCTTGATTCAGGTAATGTTTTAGCAGAATCAAGAACAGTAGGTTGGACACCGACTTTAGGCGAAAATATTCCTGGAATTATTTTTGGTTTATATACCAATCAAGACTATATAGAACCTATAGTTATTGACGATATCAATCAGATTCAACTTACCCCTTATCAAAAGCAACTGTTAGATAAATTTCAAATCAAAGCTAGTTTGAGTTTACCGATTGTAGTAGAAGGTAAAGTATGGGGGTTACTGGCTGTAAATCATTGCTACTCAACACGCCAGTGGCAAGAAGTAGAAATTAGTCTACTATCCCAAATTACAACAGAACTGATCTACAAATTGCAAAGTTTTGAATTCAAAAGAGAAGAACAACAGCGTATACTAGCAAAAAAATCGGTAGCTAAAGTCATCGACAAAATTCTGCGAGCATCAAATGTCGATAAGCTTTTTCAAACAACCACTCAAGAAGTACGTCAATTACTAAAATGCGATCGCGTCGGCGTTTATCGCTTCAAACCTGACTGGAGTGGCGAGTTTGTCGCAGAGTCAGTGGGTAATGGCTGGGTAAAAATGGTTAGCCCTGACTTTTATATGGTGTGGGAAGATAGCCACTTACAAGACACCCAAGGAGGACGTTATGCCAAGGGTGAAAGCTTTGTGGTCAAAGACATCTATAAAATGGGTCATGCTCAATGCCACATTGATATTTTAGAGCAGTATGAAATGAAGGCTTACATCATCGCCCCCATATTTTCTGGAGAGAAATTATGGGGGTTGCTGGCAGCTTATCAAAATTCTGGGCCTCGTGATTGGCAACCTTGGGAAGAAAGCTTTGTGACACAAATTGGGCTGCAATTTGGTGTGGCTATCTCACAAGGCGAATATCTTGAACAGATGCATAAGAAATCTGAGCAACTAGCTCAAATAGTTGAACAAGAAAAAGCTTTTACTAAGATAGTAGGCCGCATCCGACAATCTTTAGATGTAGATAGCGTCTTCAAAACAACCACTCAAGAAGTGCGTCAATCACTACGATGCGATCGCGTCGCAGTCTATCGTTTTAACCCTGACTGGGGTGGCGAATTTGTGGCTGAGTCTGTGGGTACTGGTTGGACAAAATTGGTAGGCCCTGATATTAAGACTGTTCTGGATGATACCTACTTACAAGAAACTAAGGGAGGTAGGTATATTAGGGGCGAAAACTTCATTGTTAATGACATCTATGAAGTTGGACTTGCTCCTTGCCATATTGAGATTTTAGAGCAGTTTGAAGCCAAAGCTTACATAATTGTTCCTATATTCTTTGGGGATAAATTGTGGGGTTTACTGGCAGCTTATCAAAATTCTAGCTCCCGTGTGTGGGAAACTTGGGAAGTTAACTTTTTGGTTCAGACTAGCTTGCAATTTAGCCTAGCTAAATCACAGATAGATTATTTGGAATTAGTTCGGTTGAAATCTGAGAAACTAGCTCAGATAGCAGAACAAGAGAAAGCTGTCACCAAGATTAGTAACCATATTCGGCAATCTTTAGATGTAGAACAAATCTTCAAAACAACCACTCAAGAAGTACGGCAATTACTGCGATGCGATCGCGTCGCAGTCTATCGCTTCAATTCTAATTGGACTGGTGAATTTGTAGCAGAATCAGTAGCTCATACTTGGGTAAAACTGGTAGGCCCCGATCTCAAAACTGTCTGGGAAGATACCCACTTGCAAGAAACTCAAGGAGGTCGATATGTTGAGGGTGAAAACTTTGTTGTAAATGACATCTATAAGGTAGGTCATTCTCCTTGCCACATTGAAATTTTAGAGCAATTTGAAGTCAAAGCTTATGTAATCGTTCCTGTATTTGCTGGGGAACAATTGTGGGGATTGCTGGCAGCTTATCAAAATTCTGGAACTCGTGATTGGGAAGAATCGGAAGTCACCT
>NZ_CAXTNP010000046.1:24641-34278 GCF_964245575.1 uncultured Nostoc sp.
CTGGCAGCTTATCAAAATTCTGGAACTCGTGATTGGGAAGAATCGGAAGTCACCTTGTTAGCACGCATTGGCAACCAGTTAGGACTAACATTACAACAGACTGAATATTTGCAACAAGTACAAGGGCAGTCAGCCAAATTAGCAGAAGCAGCAGCACGAGAAAAGGCAGCCAAGGAGTTACTACAACAACGATCTATTCAACTCCTAACAGCCCTTAGACCCGCCCTCAACGGCGACTTAACAGTACGCGCACCCATTACAGAAGACGAACTAGGCACGATCGCCGATGCTTACAATAATACCCTGCAAGCACTGCGGCAAATAGTTCTTCAGGTACAGGGGGCTGCTCAACAAGTTGCCCAAACTTCCAGTAACAGTGAGGCTTCACTAGCAGGACTGACTAATCTAGCACAACAACAATCCGAGGAAATTACCGCAGCTTTAGGTGACATTCAGCAGATGGTGGACTCTACTCAAGCTGTGGTGACGAATGCTGAGTTAGTGCAAGTAGCGGTGCAACAAGCCAATGAAACTGTAGAGTCTGGCGATACTGCAATGAACTTAACTGTAAAAGCAATCCAAGGAATTCGTGAAACCGTCGCTCAAACCAGCAAGAAGATTAAACGCCTCAGTGAATCTTCGCAAAAAATCTCCAAAGTGGTGAATTTGATTGGTAATTTTGCCACACAGACAAACGTGCTGGCTTTGAATGCAGCCATTGAAGCCACCCGTGCAGGTGAATATGGCAAAGGCTTTGCAGTTGTAGCTGATGAAGTCCGTTCTTTATCTCGCCAGTCAGCAGCAGCAACCATCGAAATAGAAAAATTAGTCCAGGAGATTCAAGCAGAAACCGGAGAAGTAGCAGTAGCGATGGAAACTGGTATTCAACAGGTAGTAGAAGGCACAAATCTTGTCAATGATACTCGCCAAAACTTGAATGCGATCGTTTCTGCAACTGCCGAAATTAGTCAGCTAATCGAGCGAATTACCGCAGCGACTCAAAAACAAATGACGCAATCTGTAACAGTCACAAAATCAATGCAAGATGTAGCAGAAATTGCTAATAAGACTTTTGCTGAGTCTCAAGAAATTGCTACTGTGTTCCAAGATTTATCAGGCATGGCGCAAGATTTATTAACAACTGCTAGTAAGTTTAAAGTGAAGTAGTGAGTTAGGAGTGTGGAGTTAGGAGTTAGGAATTAAAAGTTAGGAATTATGAGTTATTGGGTCAAAGCATTAATTAGATAAATAACTAGTTTATTGGAAAAATTAAAAATGCTTTGACCTTAATTAATTGTAAATTTTGAGTTGAAGATAGGAGAAGAGTAATTGGCAGAGAGTATTATTCAACAGAAGAGTTTTCAATTTGCTTTTGAAATTATTCACCTATATATTAAACTGCAAGAGCAACGGGAATATGTGCTTTCTAAGCAATTACTACGAAGTGGGACAAGTATTGGCGCGAATGTTGAAGAGGCTAGCGGTGGTCAGAGTAGAAAGGATTTCTTGGCAAAAATGTATATTGCATACAAAGAAGCTAGGGAAACCAAATACTGGCTACGCCTACTACAACAGTCCAAATTAGTAAATATTGATTTAACCAATGAACTAATCTATGCAGACGAAATCATTCGGATTTTGAGTTCAATAGTCAAGACAACTGAAAAATCAATTGGTTGATCAACTCCCAACTCCCAACTCCCAACTCCCAACTCCTAACTCCTAACTCCTAACTCCTAACTCCTAACTCCCAACTCCCCACTCCCCACTTATGATCACAGATAACGAAATCCGCGAACAAGGATACATCTACTTTCTGGCTGAAGCCCCAGAATTAGTACAAATTATTGAACAAGAACTATTTAGCTTATCGGAAGGTTATAGCACTGCTAAAGTTCATAACTTAATGCGGGCTACTCATACACTTAAAGGTGGCGCTGCTAATGTTGGGCTAGAAGTAATTAAGATGATAGCCCATTTTTTAGAAGATGTATTTAAGGCTCTATATAATCCAGAAGTGGTAGTTGATGCCGAATTACAAACACTTTTGTTACAAGCTTATGAGTGTCTTAGCATAGCATTAAATACCGAATTAATCGGCAGTACTGTTAATAATGAAGAACTGCTTTATCGCACGACTTCAGTGTTTGCACAGTTGCAAGAAAAGCTGGGTGATGCATTTGGTGCTGAGACTCATATTCCCACTTCTGAAGAATTGGGATTTGATATTGTCCAGTCTGTTTTTGAAGTGGGAGTAGAGCAACGTCTAAACAGTATTGCTGAAGCTGTTAACAATCCACCAAGTGATGACGAATTTATCGAGTTTTTACACTCTCAAGCTGAGGTGTTTCTCGGTTTAGCAGAATCTCTAAATTTACCTGGATTGGGAGAAATTTCTCAAATAATTCTGTTAGCGCTGCAAGTAAACCCCACTCAGGTGCAGCAAATTGCAGAAATTGCCCTTGCAGATTTGCAACAAGCACAAAAATTGGTATTAGAAGGCGATCGCACATCTGGCGGAAAAACTTCTCCAGCTTTGCGAAAACTCACGACAGTGGCAAAGAATGAGTTATCTGGAGAATTACAAAATAATTCATCTGCTAGCATATTTGGCATTAATGAAGAACAATTTTACCAATTTATCACTACATCTGATAACAATAAAAACGAATCAGTAAAGCCAACAACTGCCAAGTTTTATTTAAAAGTAATTCGCTACATTTTTGGTTGGTTTAATCACGAGATACAAATACCAGAGTCTGAGCTTAATTTTGATTTAATGGTTCCCAGATTAGAAAAAGAAAGCTTACTTTATTATATCGATAATTGGCTAAAAAAAATTCTTGATTTTGTTCAAGATGAAGAAGATAGTCAAAGCCTTTGTATTTATCGAAATGGGATAATTTTAATCATTTTATTTGCTGTCACCAAGTTTCAGTATTCTGTGAATAAATCTGACAGCTACATCTTAGTCATTAAAATATTAAAAAACCGAATTCATACATTAGCACAAGAATATAAAAACTATCCTCCTGTTACTAGTAAAGAGAAAAATTGGCTTGAGAGTCCCAAGTTACAAACACTCTTAGTTCTTAAAGAAATACCTAATGTATCTTCTCAAACAACTGAGAACCTCCTAAAAGCAATATGGGGAGAAGAAGCTAGCGAAAACCTTACAGAGCAAGTCGTAACAACCAAAAATGATGATTCAGGAAAGCTTGATTTATTAACTGTCAATGAGCCGAGAATTAAAACTGTTCCTGCAACAGCTATTGAACTTATGCCTGATTTAGGTACACAAATTAACAAAGAAATAGAAGATAAATCACAGTATGTTCAAACTAAAAACTTTCGCCAACCTTCATTTATTCGAGTAGATACAGAGAGGCTGCAACATCTCAATTATCTAACTGGGGAATTGTTAATTTGCCAAAAACGGCATAGTTTGCAAGATGAACAAGTCAAAGAAATAATTGACCAATTAATCCAGCAACTCAGTAGACACCAAACAACTTTAAATGAATTACGTGATTTACCATTACAAATACAAAATATTGCCTCACAACAAACGCAAAATTTTGCAGTGAAATTTGACTCTTTAGAAATGGATGTATATACAGATTTTCAGATGACATTGCATGAAGCAATAGAAGAGACACTGCAACTACAAGAAACCACAGAGTCTCTTGACTTGCTTCTGACGCAAGCTGCCCAAATTAGTGACAAACAAGAAAATTTAACTCTCAATATTATAGATAGCTTAGTAGAAGCACGAATGTTGCCATTAGGCAATATCCTGAATCGCTTCCCCCACATGGTAGATAAGTTGGGGAATGTTCATGCCAAACTTGTAGAATTGAAACTTACTGGTACTGAAATACTAGTTGATAAAGCGATCGCAGAAAAGCTGTACGATCCTTTGTTACATTTAGTACGTAATGCTTTTGACCACGGTATTGAAGCTCCGCAACTTCGCCGAGAGCTTGGTAAACCAGAACAAGGGTTAATCGAAATCTGCGCCTATCATCAGGGTAGCCAAACTGTTATTGAGGTTCGGGATGATGGACAGGGATTAAATTTAGACAGAATTCGCAAAAAAGCTGCTGAATTTTATCCCATACAATCTGAAGAAAAAACTAGAACTTATACTTCTAATCTGGCTGAATCTGAACTTTTAGATATGATATTTGCACCTGGATTTTCTACTGCTGGTAAAGTAAGTGAAATCTCTGGGCGTGGTATGGGATTAGATATCGTGCGGACTCAGATGAACGCACTTAATGGTTCAATTTCAGTTCAATCCTTACCCAACCAAGGAACAATATTCATACTTAAAATTCCTTTTTCTATGACTACCGAAAAATTAATGCTAGTTCAAGCCAAAGGTGTTGTATATGCCCTTATTTTGGACAGTATCGAAAAAATATTGATTCCCTCTGAGCAGCAGATTAAAGAAATTGAAGGTAAAAAAGTCTTACATTGGAATACAGACGATGATGAGACTATGGTCAGCCTCCGTCAACTTTCAAAGTTGATTAATTATAATGATTCATGCTTTAGTAATGATACTTTATACAACACATCAAGTAATCACGATCCAAGCATAGCAAAAAATCCGGTGCTTTTGCTACGACGAAATCGGGCAAAGGTTGCTTTAGAAGTTGACCAAATAATTGGTGAACAAGAATTGGTAATCAGACCTTTAGGAAATGCGATCGCACCGCCAAAATATATTTATGGTTGTAGTAGTTTAGCCAATGGTAATCTCATCTTAGTGATTGATGCTTCGTTACTGGTAAAGTCTAGCGACCAACAAACAATACTTGATATTATGGCGCTACCGATAGCTTCTTCCTCAATTAAAAAAGCCTTGCCGATGTCAGGACATACTTTTTCATCTACACCATTACTTGCTGCATCTACTTCCACAACAACTATAGAAACCCAACCTAGTTATTCTCAAGAACCAGATAATAAATCACCAAAAGTTGTTTTAGTAGTAGATGACGCAATTAGTCTGCGCCAAACTCTCTCTCTCACTCTACAAAAATCTGGCTATCAAGTAATACAAGCCCAAAATGGTGTAGAAGCTCTAGAAAAGTTGCAGTTACATCCTGAAATTCAAGTTGTCGTCTCTGATTTAGAGATGCCACGAATGAATGGTTTTGAGTTGTTAAGCAATTTTTGTCAGCACCAAAGTTTAGCAAAAATACCTGTAGTGATTCTTACATCTCGCAGTGCTGAAAAACATCGTCAGCTTGCCCTAGAATTGGGTGCAAAGGCTTACTTGACCAAGCCTTATTTAGAGCATGAGTTTATTTCTACGATTAAGAGTTTAATTAACAGTAATGCAGATGATTTAAATCATTTACTTATGGCGGCAAATCATTAATTCTTTGGGAAATGCGATCGCCTTAATTACTAGGTATATTATTTGGATCTACACCTAGAGAACGTAAATACTGCGCTAATTGTTCAGCCCTTTGTCGTTCTTGTTCGGCCTTTTGTCGGTGTTGTTGTGCCTGTTCTGCATCTGTCAAATAGCGATTTCCTTGCTGATCATACCAAGATAAAAATTCCTGTTGTATCCCGGCAATTACAGCTTGGTGTCGCCCAATACCTAACCCCACCTCTGGCATCAAATAGGGTTCACCTATTTGTAGTTGGTAGTTTTCATCTATCAACTTATACACTTCAAAGGGTTGATGTTGGTCGCGTCGCCAAAATTCAGGGTTATAAATTACGTAGTACAATACACCGAGTTTTTTGTATATATCTAGCTTCTCGTCGTATTCACCTCCGGGGGTGTGGGATACCATTTCTAATGTGAATATTGGAACTACACCATTTTCTTCCCAAACCGCGTAACTTTTGCGTGATTTGCCACCCTTTTTCCGTTCTACTCCCACACTTAAAAAAGCATCTGGCACTACAGGTACTCTGGGATTTACTCCTGTGGTGTGATATACTCCCATATCTACCCCGAAGTACCAATCCATACGATTTGCCCAAATGGAGTTGAGTAAGAAGAGTAAAATGTTGGGCAAAAAGTTTTGGTCTTCGTTATCCACTGGCGTATCGTCTGAACAGGGAAGTTCATCAGTAGTTGGTAACGCATTTTTGAGATCAGGTGAGAGCATAACCGTTGTCTCGCTGGCGTTTGATGCCCTTATTATAAATGAGTGACAGAAAGTTTAGCGTTTGGGTGCAGTCTCGCCAAACTTAATTAAAAGTGCGATCGCAATACTAACAAGCAAAATTAACGTCATACTTAAAGCTGAACCAAATCCCCAATTTTGGGTTGCTCCCAGAAACTGGTTATAAACTAACCGCGCCGCCGTCATACTAGAAGCACCACCAAGTAATTCTGGATCGACAAAATCCCCCAAGCCTGTGATGAATACAAGCATAGAAGCAGCCGCAATTCCAGGAAAAATTTGCGGTACAGTTACTTGCCAAAAAGTTTCCACCGGATTTGCACCTAAATCAGCCGCCGCTTCTAGCAACCGCTTGTCTAGCTTTTCGAGAGAAGCATATAAAATCAAAACCATATAAGGTAACAAGCTGTAACTCATGCCAATAAATACAGCTTGACTCTGGTTAAGTAATTCTAAAGTAGGCAAGCCTAAATTGCTGAGTAAACTGTTCAATAAACCAGTAGGACGAAGAATTGTAATCCAAGCATAAGAACGAAGTAACGAGGAAGTCCACAAAGGTAAGACAAAAGCTAATAGCAGCAAATTTCGCCAACGCTGCGGCGCTATCTGAGCAATCCAATAGGCGACGGGGAAGCCCAAAATTAAACAAATTATTGTAGTGCCAAACGCAAAAAATAGCGATCGCCCAATTACTTGCACATAAAGGGGGTCAAATATACGGATGTAGTTTTTGAATCCGTTGGGATTGACCAAATCTCCTGGTCGGATGTCTGCAACTAAACTTAACTCGAAAATTATCAAAGTTGGCAGCACCAACAAAAGTAGTAACCAAATTCCAGATGGTGCAAGTAATACCAAAGGTTGCAGCCAATTCGCTCGTGGGCGATGCAATTCTTCTATATTGGAAATATCACTTTTTTGAAAATTCACCACTTATAACTCCTAACTCCTGTACAGACGCGATTAATCGCTCCTAACTCCTGTACAGACGCGATTAATCGCGTCTCTCCTAACTCCTAACTATTTTAGCCGCTAGTTAATTGTGTCCAATAGCGATCGTAAACCTCTTCAAATTCTCCTACAGGAGTAACACGTTCACAATTTGCTAAAAGTGACTCTGAGGGAAATAAATTAGAGTTATTTTGGATTGTTTTTGGCAATTCCTCAAATCCAGCACTATTAGGCGTAGAAATATTCAGACGTTGACTGATTTGGGCTGCTAATTCTGGTTGCAAAATCATGTTAATCCAAGCATAGGCTCCAGCCGGGTTGGGGGCTGTTTTAGGAATTACAATAGTGTCTGTCCATAATGAAGAACCACTGCGAGGAATTACATATTTGAGTTTAGGGTTTTCTTGAGAGATTCTCACTGCATCTGCTGAATAGCACATTGCCAATAGTAAATCTCCTGCCAGAATTTGATTTTGCCAAGCGTCTGTGTCAAAACGTGCGATCGCCGGTTTTAGCACCTTCAACTTTTCATAAGCTTGTTTGATTTCTTGTTCATTTTTTGAGTTGTAAGAGTAACCTAGCATCCGTAACGTCGCACCCATCACTTCTCGAACATCATTGAGCAAGGTCATCTGCTGATTAAGTTGCTTTTGGTTTTGCCAAAGGTAATCCCAGTCTTGTGGTGCATCTTTGATTTTTTCAGAATTGTAAAGTAAACCTGTTGTCCCCCAGTTAAAAGGAATGCTATATCGGTTATGAGGGTCATAGCTAGGATTTTGAAACCGGGGGAATAAATTCTCTAAACCGATTAAGCGATCGCGATCTATTTCTGTTAACAAACCTTTCTTTACCATCTTCTGCACCATATAATCGGATGGGTAGATGATGCTGTAAGTGCCGCCGCCTCCAGCTTGCAATTTAGCCAGCATCACATCATTGGAATCATAGACATCCGCTAGCACTTTCATGCCGATTTGGGTGCTAAAGGTTTTCAATAATTGGTTGTCAGTATATTGTGTCCAGGTAAAGATATAAAGTTGGTCACGTTGACCAGTAGTATTAGAATTAGCACGTACTTCAGCTAGCCTCCAGCCACAACTAGCTAAAGATAAGCCAGAAAGCCCTGCCACCCCTTTCAAAAATTGGCGTCTGTTAGTCATTAAGTTAGAAGCTGTTTATCAACAACCTCTAGATTACGGTATACTTAGTAGCCCCTGGCGTGATTTTTGGGGATAAATGTGTCAATCTTCACACTTACTGTAGGGCTTGCTTAATTTATGGTGGTTGTCCTGCCTCAACGAGATCTTTGTATCGGAAGGAGTTCTTCATCATACGGGTATCAGTGGGACAATAAACCAGAAGTTTTTGCAGATGAAATTATGTAGATTTTGACTATATAGCTTAAACTAGTAAATCTATAATCATATTTCTTATAGCTTCAATCAATAGGCTGTTATGCTCTTCCCAAGAAAGCCAAACAAGTTTGTAGAGAATTGCGGCACAAAGTAGTTAAATATGTTGTTAAACATTTGTAAACTGTTAGCAGCCGAGTCGCCGCGTGTCACATCTTGTTAAGGAATTATCATGAGACAACTTGTTATTGCTGAACGCGTATGCCTCATTGGTCATATCGTGTCAAAAGCCTTTGGACTGGTAGGGATGCTACTGGTCGTACCTAATGCCGAAATAATTTTAAACTTATCGCAGGTTGGAGAAACTGCCATACAGTTAAGTATGGCAGGTGGCGGTGTAGTTGATATCATCTTGGGGACAATAGCTGTCTCTATTTATGCCTACCGGACGTTGGGATTGGGAACTTGGCTAGCATTTATGCTGCCGGCTATGTTTATCTCTTTGGGAAGTGAACTACTAGGAACCAGCACAGGTTTTCCATTTGGTGATTATAGCTACTTGAGTGGCTTGGGTTATAAGATTGGGGGGCTAGTTCCTTTCACAATTCCTTTATCTTGGTTTTATGTTGGGCTATCGTCTTACTTAATTGCTATAACTGGTTTGAAAGTAGCTGAAAAACCTAGTTGGGGACGCCATATTGCGGCTATAGCCGTTGGTGCTTTACTCTTCACTTGCTGGGATTTTGCCCTTGAGCCAGCGATGAGTCAAACTTCTCTGCCTTTTTGGTATTGGGAACACCCAGGAGCTTTCTTTGGCACACCTTACCAGAACTATGCAGGTTGGTTTGGCACTAGCGCCCTGTTTATGAGTGTGGCAGGATTGTTGTGGAGAAACGCTTCGATTAAATTAGAGCGATCGCAACTTAATCTACCCTTAGTCGTTTATTTAACTAACTTTGCCTTCGCCGCCGGACTAAGCTTGGCCGCTGGGTTCTCTATCCCTGTGTTACTCGGCTTATTCCTTGGTGTGACTCCTGCTGTGGCGCTGTGGTTAAGCAGTTCAACCACTCCCACTCCAGTTGCTGTTGAACCAACAAGCAAGGAAGTCTCGGTGGCAAGAAACGTTAAAGTTGCCTTGAAATAAGCCTATAGATTGGGGAGTGGGGAGTGGGGAGT
>NZ_CAXTNP010000047.1:0-8064 GCF_964245575.1 uncultured Nostoc sp.
ACAAAAGGATCTGTTTCATCAACAAGATCATGATTTAGCAACGAGATTAAGCTCAAAATTGCTGTAACAAAACTCTATATTCAAGAACACTAGAAAATTGTACTTAACAGTACCTTTTTTTGTGTTGGATGTTTTTAATATTCATAAGAGTACCTTATTTAAGATTAGACATTTTTGCTATTTGTACTTATATTAGTATTTATACTTACTTAAGATCAAATATCAGCATTACGATGTGCTACACATAACTTATATATGAACAATTATCCTGAATGCTGCTAGTTTAGTTAGTAGTTTGGGTGAAATGTACTTAAATTAAGGGATCAATTCCCTAAAACCAATATATTTAGTCAGTAGATTTTGTGATCCCTATTCCTGAGTGAACTCGATTAGTTATGCTCCTAGATTTAGAAAGATTTTATCAGGCTTGCAATCCGAGCAGACCTCTAATCATAGGAAATGCCAGCGATCGCAGGTACTATATCGATTTTGCTGCGGTGCGGGGTGGCAAAATTATCGAAGCTTTGCAGCGCACGATCGCTAGAATATCGCCAGATGCCCCAACCTGTCAACTATTTACAGGACATCTCGGTTGTGGAAAATCAACGGAGTTGTTGCGGCTCAAAGCTGAGTTAGAAGTGCAGCAATTTCATGTAGTTTACTTTGAGTCTACCCATGTCTTAGAAATGGCAGATGTGGATGTGACTGATATTTTGTTAGCGATCGCAGGACAAGTGAGTGAAAGCCTAGAAGCAATGAAAATTAGGCTCAAATCTACCTACTTTACTAAGTTGTTTGGTGAACTTGTAGATTTTTTGCAAACACCAATTGATCTTGGGGTAGAAGCAGAGTTGTCTGTGGGGATTGCCAAAATTACAGCTAAAACTAAAGAAAGTCCCCAATTGCGGCGGCGGTTAAGAGATTATCTCGAACCGCGAACAGCAAATATTTTACACTCAATTAATCAAGAATTGCTAGAACGTGCCAACAAAGAACTGAAAACCAGGGGTAAAAAAGGACTGGTGGTCATTGTTGATAACTTGGATAGAGTTGCAATTCGACCTTTACCATCGGGGCGATCGCTACCAGAATACTTATTTATTCAGAGAGGTGAACAGTTACGCAAACTGAATTGTCATGTAGTCTACACTATTCCCTTAGCCCTGACTTTCTCCAACGATAGCGCCGAACTTCAGCATCGTTTAGGGGGAGGAGTCGCACCCAAAGTGTTACCGATGATACCTGTACGTCTGCGCTCTGGGGAGATTTTCACCCAAGGGCTAGCAATGATGCGGCAAATGGTGCTAGCTAGAGCTTTTCCAGACATTTTACCTAGCGATCGATTAGGCTTAATTACAGAGGTGTTTGATAGTTTGGAAACCTTAGATCGATTGTGCCTGATTAGTGGTGGTCATGTACGCGACTTGCTAGGGTTACTGTTTGACTGTCTGCGAGAACAAGATCCACCCTTTGAGCGGGATTGTGTCGAATTGGTGATTCAAAGACAACGGGATTACCGAGCTAACGCCATCGATCCTCATGAGTGGGAATTAATCTTTCAGGTGGTACAACAGCAGAGAGTTAGAGGTGATATAGAATACCACGCTCTCTTGCGAAGTCTATTTGTATTTGAATACCGCGATCATCAAGGAGCTTGGTTTGCCGTCAACCCAGTTTTAGCAGAGACGGACAAATTTAAATCATGGTTGAACGACACGCACAAGTAGATGTAAGAGCAGCTAACGAGCGTGCTTTACGGAGTTTGGGGAGAGCAATTGCCCTTTCTAACGGTCAATTCTCCCTGGTTTTGGTGTGCTGCAATTATCGAGTTTTGCAAGAGCGAATGCTACAACGACTCGAAGAACTCTCTTCAGGAGTACACCGGATTCAAAAGGTAGTTCTGTCGCATAATGCTAGAAGCCTTTACACAAGTATTCATTTACAACTGCTAACCGAAGCGAATCCGCCATCAGCGTTGATGATTTTGGGTTTAGAGTCAGTAGATGGACTTGATGATCTACTTAGGTCTATCAATCATATTCGTGATGAATTTCGCAAACGCCACCCATTTCCGATGATTGTGTGGGTGAATGAGCAAGTGTTGCAAAAGGTTGTGCGTTTAGCGCCAGATTTCGCTAGTTGGGCGGCGACACCGATTCGGTTTGAAATGACAACTCAATCATTGCTGCAATTTTTGCAACAGGAAACTGACTCTTTATTTGCCACGGTGTTACCAACTGATACTGCACAACACCAACCTCCTCAAGTTGCAAAGCATTATTTCACTGTGGAGCAAGTCTGGAAACATAGCTATGAACTCCACTTTGCCATTAGAGAGTTGCATGATCGTGGTATTACCTTAGAGCCAGAATTACACGCTAGTTTAGAATTTGTTTTTGGTCTAGATGATTATATTAGCGATCGCATTAATCCAGCTTTGAACCATTTTCAGCAAAGCTTGCAAGTTTGGCAAAAGTTAGTAGAGATAAAAGATAAGGGAGATGAAGCAGATAAGGAAGTATTTTCTTCCCCATCTCCTCCATCTCCTCCATCTCCATTGCTTCTGCGACAGGGAGTTTTGCTGTTTTATATTGGGCTATGTTATTGCCGTTTAGCAGAGCAAAATCAAACAGAAAACCGCCGTCATTGGTACACAGCTAAATCTTATTTTCAGCAGTGCTTGACTATCTTACAGGTGGCTGGGCGTCCAGACATAGTTGCTGGATTTATTAGTCAACTCGCTGAAGTTTTGCAATATCTGCAAGAATGGCAAGAATTGCAGACAGTTGCTCAAAAGTCTCTGGAGTTGCATCAAACTTATGGTAGTCAAATCCAATTAGCTTGTGACTACGGTTTTCTGGCACAAGTGGCTGTGCAGCAGTCGCGGTGGGTACAAGCGAGTATATTAGCACACGTATCACTGTTGAAATTAGGTGAGGCGCAAAAGCACAATGACCCTTATAACTGCTTATTTCCATTACTATTGGGGCAAATTTACTATTTAGTTTTAGCAAAAGCACAGCGAAATTTAGGTGAGTTAGAAGTAGCTCGTGAATACTTAGACAAGGCGACAAAAGAACTACCAGCAGCCTTAGAAAGCAGTGCCCATCAATACGATGCCCATCGTTATATTCGCTTATTGCGGAGACTGCGATCGCTCTATTTTGAAGAAGGGCGATATTTGGAAGCATATTACATTCGCCAGAAACGGCGTTCTGTTGAGCAACAGTACGGTTTTCGGGCTTTTATCGGTGCGGGACGCTTGCAACCGCAAAGACAGGCGACAAACCCAGCATTGATGTCACATTCTGGGAGTAGCAGCGTTGCTTTAGAAATTGCGGCTTCTGGCCGAGAGCGTGATATTAATAACTTAATTGGGAGAATTAGCCGTGCTGATCGAAAATTGACGGTGATTCACGGTCAATCAGGGGTAGGCAAGAGTTCTATTGTAACTGCGGGGTTAGTTCCAGCACTGCAAAATCGAGCTATTGGCGATCAAATAGCTGTACCTGTAGTCCTGCAAGTTTACACCGATTGGGCCCGGGAATTAGGGAAATCTTTAAGTGAGGCGATGTCTAATGACGCATCCCTTGCCATATATGCTGACATCATCGCAGAAACAGCCATTGAATTGGAAGTTTTGCCTTACTCTGCCACACCGATTACCATCCTCAGAATTTTACAACAACTAAAAGAAAATGCTGATAACCATCTGATCACAGTTTTAATTTTTGACCAGTTTGAAGAATTTTTCTTTGGTTATAGTGATCGCAATCAAAAGCAAGAATTTGATAAATTTATTAGCGACTGTCTGAATATACCCTTTGTCAAAGTTATTCTTTCTTTACGAGAAGATTATTTACATCGTTTATTAGACTTTAAACATGTTTCCGCACTGGAAGCAATTAATAATAATATTCTCGATAAGCATATTCGCTACCAGTTAAATAATTTTTCGCCAGAATATGCTAAAGCAATTATCCGAAAATTGACAGAGCGATCGCAGTTTAATTTAGAGCCTGCTTTAATTGATGCCTTAATCGAAGATTTATCCACAGGATTTGGAGAAGTCCGCCCCATTGAATTGCAAGTTGTAGGAGCGCAAATTCAAGATGAGCGAATTACTACACTAGAAGAATATCAGCCATATAGACCGAACAAACTTATCGAGCGATATCTTAAGGAATTAATCAAAGACTGCGGCCCAGAAAATGAACGAGCCGCGTTACTAGTCTTATACTTATTAACAGATGAAAGTAATAACCGACCTTTTAAAACTCGTGCTGAGTTAGCGGTGCAGCTAGCAGAATTAGAAGATGCTAGTAAATTAGAGTTAGTATTAGAAATTTTAGTTAGCTCTGGTTTAGTGGTACTATTCCCTGATGTACCAGAACGCTATCAACTGATTCACGATTATTTAGTAGACTTGATTCGCTACTTGCAACAACAAGAATCGAGCTTACAGGTACAACTTAACCAGCTGCGCTACAAAGTAGAACAGAGTCAAGCCGAGATTGAGCGACTTAAGAGCGAACTTAGCCAAAATGAGCAGCGATCGCAATTGGTAGATCCTCATCCCCAGCAGGGTTTGGACTTATTAACAGAATTACGGGAATTACACAAGCGCGAAGAATTGAGTCAGTTAGAAATTGAGCAATTACGAGCTGAACTCAAAGAAAAAGAATTAACAGCTAAACTCGCAGAAAGTCAAAAGAAACAAAGGCTGAGTGAAGCTCAATTAAATCGTTCTTTAAAAATTGCACTTACTGCTTCTGTTCTCGCCATATTGGGATTAAGTGTTTCCATCGTCACAGCAGTAGATAGCGAAATTAAAACCCTCAGTGCATCTAGTGAAGCCTTCTTTGCATCCCAAAAAGGTATTGATGCTTTAAAAGAAAGTTTAAAAGCAGGGAGAAAATTACAACAAATAATCTGGGTAGATTCCAATACTAGAGAGCAAGTACAGACGGCACTATATCAAGCAGTTTCCGGGTTAAGAGAATATAACCGCTTGGAAGGGCATATTTCTGGGGTAAATAGTGTTACATTTAGCCTTGATCGCTCTTTAATTGCCTCAGCCAGTGCGGATACTACAATCAAACTTTGGCATCCCGATGGTAGCTTAGTCAAAACGTTATCGGGGCATGAAGATGTAGTTAATAGCGTCAGTTTCAGCCCAGATAGTCAAATTGTTGCTTCCGCCAGTCAAGATCAGACGGTGAAACTTTGGAGTCGAGAGGGTCAACTGCTTGCTACTCTATTAGGGCATCAGGGTGTGGTGAATAGTGCCAGTTTTAGCCCTGATGGTCAGATTATTGCTTCAGCGAGTAGCGACAAGACGGTGAAATTGTGGAGTCGGGATGGTAAACTGCTCAAAACCTTGCAGGGACATAATGGTGCAGTTTTAAGTGTCGCTTGGTCGCCTGATGGACAAACCATTGCTTCCGGGAGTGCTGACAAGACGGTGAAATTGTGGAATCGGGATGGTAAGCTGCTTAAAACCTTCCTCTCACATGATGATGCAGTCTTAAGTGTAGCTTGGTCGCCCGATGGTCAAACTATTGCTTCTGCTAGTTTAGACCAGACAATCAAACTGTGGAATCTGGAGGGTAAGCTACTGCGAACCTTATCGGGGCATAGTGCTGGAGTGACCAGCGTCACTTTTAGCCGTGATGGGAAAGCGATCGCTTCTGCAAGTACCGATGAGACAATCAAACTTTGGAGTTCTGAGGGTGTGTTGCTGGGAACTCTCAAGGGACATAATAATTGGGTGAATAGCGTCAGTTTCAGCCCAGACGGTCGCACCTTGGCTTCTGGAAGTCGGGACAAAACTATTAAACTCTGGCATTGGGACGGTATGTTATTGCGAAAGCCCAAAGCTGATAATGATGACTGGGTAACTAGCATCAGTTTTAGCCCAGACGATCGCACCTTAGCAGCAGCAAGCCGGGACAAAACTATAAAACTTTTCAGTAGAGACGGGAAACTACTCCGTACATTCACGGGGCATAAGAGTGAAGTTTGGGGCGTTAGTTTCAGCCGCGATGGTCAAGTAATTGCTTCGGCTAGTAAAGATAAAACAGTGAAGCTTTGGAGTCGTGACGGTAAACTGCTCAATACCTTGCAGGGTCATAATGATACCGTCTTGAGTGTAGCTTGGTCACCTAATGGTCAAGTAATTGCCTCAGCTAGTAAAGATAAAACAGTAAAGCTTTGGAGTCGAGATGGTAAACTGCTTAACACCTTGCAGGGACATCAAGATGCGGTGAATTGGGTAAGCTTTAGTCCTGATGGCAAGTTGCTAGCCTCAGCCAGCGATGATAAAACAGTGAAAATCTGGAGTGTAGATGGTAAATTACTATACAACTTAACTGGTCATAGTCGCCGGGTAAATGGGGTTGCTTGGACACCTGATGGTCAAGCGATCGCTTCAGCTAGTATTGATAACACGGTGAAGATTTGGAGCCGAGACGGTCATCTGCTAAATAATCTTACAGGCGATGGCGATAGTTTCATCAGTGTGAGTTTTAGCCCCGATGGTAAAACTTTAGCAGCTAGCAGTGATGATAAGGTGAGAATTTGGAACCGACAAGGGACGTTGCTGATTGCTTTGAAAGGTGATAAGCAAGAGTTAACCAGTGTCAGTTTTAGTAATGACGGCAAGACTCTGGCTGCGGGGAGTGGTAATGGCACAGTAATTTTCCAGAATTTGGCAGATATCGAACTGGAAAAATTGCTGGCACGGGGTTGCAATTTGCTACATGATTATTTGCAGACTAATCAGAAGGTAATGAAGGGCGATGGCGCCTTGTGTTCTGGTAGGTGATAGCGGATTAGAGTCCTAACGCAAAGTCATCGCCACCTTGAAAATCAAACTCTGCCCGATAAGAGTATTCAATTTTCAGCGTGTAGTCTGCACTATTAAAACTATTGGTTTCTATTACTATTTCCCGCAATACTTCTCTAGTAGATTCAGAGTTATGAGAACCAATGGAAAGTAAGTCACCAAAGGCTATTTCTGGTGATGGTTTAATCGTAATCGCTGGCTTTCCATCGGCTAAATTGGGCATGGGAGTTCCATCTTTTAGCAATGCCAATACAACAGCTGTTAAACTTCTGAAGGTAACATTTGAGTAACAGTTAGAGACTACGATCGCAATAGTTTCTGAACCCTGCACCGTCAATGGCTGGCGATCGCTCCTTAACTCAAAACACGGTAGTGGCTGCTGAATCTCTAACTTAATCCCAACTGGACGGCTATTGCAAATTACCTTTTGAAGAACCTCTGTAAAGCCACCAATAGAATCGCGACCGGTAAAAGCTTCTCCACTTGTTTCTTTAGCTAATCTGGCATATTCTTGCTGCAAACTATCTTTAAATTTGCTCTTAGTCGTGCCAAAATAAGTATGAACCTTCACTCCTGCCTGTTGAGCTTTTGTGATCGCTTTATTGGCAGCAATAATATCTTTCTCTTCAGTTCTATCTCCTCCAGCTTCGAGGGCTTCATCTCCCAAATAGAAAATTGATCGGGTTGCGCCTGGTCGCCAATCAAAATAAGTTGAGATATCTTCTACAGTTCGAGCCGCATCTTCCTGCGCTCCCGCATCAGGTAATTGTCCTCGCTTTCTGGCTCGCAGGTCTCCCTTAGAAACTTGGCACTCTGTCAAAAGATGATCCCTTACTGTCCGATTAAAATTTGTCCCTTTCCAAGTGCCTTCGATGCCAAGCCAAATCACTCTCAAATCGCAAGGACAACTAGAAGAGGCGGTAGCAATAGCTGCGGCGGCGGCATTGCTAAGGTCGGAAGCTTCATCTTTCATCGAAGGGCTAGTATCGATGACGACCATTGCTAACTAATTTATAAATTTCTTCCGAGGTAGTTAAGATTGTATTTATGGAAGCCTCGCATCTCTTTTTTAATACGAATACACGTTCAGTATTAATATAATTAAATATTTTTTCTTTTATTTCTGGAATTCCACTACCTTTTTTATTTAAACTTTCCTCATCAATAATTCCAGTTAATCTTTTTAACTGGTCTTGAATATTACTTGTATCACCAAT
>NZ_CAXTNP010000047.1:8074-21236 GCF_964245575.1 uncultured Nostoc sp.
CTTGTCTGCTCTTTTTTTACTTTCTATAAACTTCCAATAAAATTAAGTTTTATTTAGTTAATGTGTAGCTCGATTTGAGTATTTTCGCTATTTATTTATAATCTGAAAAAAACTCAATAGCTTAAGTAATATTACGGAATTAACTATGAAATTGTTTAAAATTTTTATAATCGCACGTATGTTAATATCAACACGATTTATTGCTTGCCACTGGTTTAATGCGCGATCGCTCTTAGAATTGGAGGAGCGATCGCTTTCTAAATCCCCATACACAAAGACAAATAAACGCTCTAGAACCTTAGCCTCTTTGCGATGGAGTTTACCTATATTCCCAAATAGAGGCTGCTTTGGGCTTTCGATTTTGTTCTAAGATGGAATCAGAAATCGGATACAGAAAAGGTTGCTTCTATGCCTTATCCCAACCTCAGCCGCGAAGAAATTGCTCAACGTGGCGAAAAACTTTACCAGCAGAGTATCCGTACCCAAGTCGAAACAGCAGAAAATATCGGCAAAATCATTGCAATCAATATCACTACAGGTGATTACGAAATAGATGACGATTTAATTGTGGCTTGTCATCGGCTGCAAGCCAAACAGCCAAACGCAATCATTTGGACTGAGCGAATTGGCTATGATGCTGTTTATGCGGTCGGTGGTACATTGGTTAGGACAGCACAGTGATACATGGAACAGTTGTTAGGCTTCAGGCAGGTCATAATGAGCATTTAAGTTGCATAAAACCAGGGCTGGAGCCGCTTACTACAAGCGAATCAGTCTGGAAAAATGAATGACGATTAGCTTATAAGTATCACTATTTGTCGTTTGGGGCGTGCAAAAGTAGAAATTGAATGTGTTGTCGATACAGGATTTGAAGGGTTTTTAACCTTGCCATCTCCGGTAGTCACAGAGGTGGATTTGCCTTACGTTGCGCCAATCAAAGCGAATCTTGCGGACAATTCTCGTATCATAACCAATGTTCATCAAGCCACTATCTTATGGAATGCCACAGAACGCGTGATCCCAGTTTTAGCGATGGGTCGTCGTCCCCTAATTGGCACAGCACTCCTGGAAGATTATCATCTCAGCATCGATTTTTGTGAGGGAGGGACAGTGCTGGTAGATAATATCATCTAAAAAAAATCCCTATGACCTGCTATTAGTCAAGGTCTTAGGGATTTCTTTGCTTACGGGACTGGTGCGACTTGAACGCACGACCTGACGCTTAGGAGGCGTCCGCTCTATCCAACTGAGCTACAACCCCAATTATGAAGCATATATAATTATAGCAGTACTTTTACCGAGACTGCCAACAATCATCCCAAGAGCTGCCGCCTACTTCTAAACCACATAGAAAACTTTCTGCTTTCAAGATTATTTTAGATTTTCTCCCATTTACTTCTCGTAACTCTAAATTTAATTTTCCTTGCATGGTGTCTCGACAACAATATCTTAAACCATCCTCTGTGGGCGCACGCAGAGGTGTACCAGCTAAATCTGTGGTTCCTGTCAATTCAATTTCATAATTAGAGTTGGTAGCTTTCATCTGCCATCTACCCCAAGGCTGAATTTCCCAGTCTACTTGGGAATTCCAGGGAACGAATTCATAAAACTTGCCTTGATAGTGCAACCCAATCATTGCTACAGATTCCATCCACCACAGCACACCCCGCCGTCCACCGCCAGCAGTTAATGCTAAGTCAGGTTCGCCTTCAAAACAATTACAATTTAGCCAAAACCATTTTTGAGGAAAAGCACCACCCCAATTTTTCTCGCCGTAGGCTGGGGCGTTGGTGAATTCGTAGATTTTGCCATTCCAGTCAATCTTCCCACTGGCTAAACCGTGAGCCATCAAAATTTGCCATCCAGGTTCAAAAATCTGCAAGAATGACAGCCAGCCTGCGGTTGATTGCTGAATGCTATTTTGATTACCCCAACCGTATACTGGTTGAATTTCATACTGCCAACGGCAATAATTATTGGTGGCGCGTTCGCCCTTGGCGTTGGCTTTGCCATCGCGAATTATTCCCTGATTCAAGGTGGCTGTAGCTTGATATCCCTCTTGAACATGATGCTCAAACTCTGCTGGTAGCAGGTATAGAGGAGAAATTTGCAAATCTGTTTTACCCCAATGACCTAAACCCAGGACATCTCGACTACCCCAAAATTTATTCACATCAGGAAAAGTACGGCATAAATACTCATCATCCGGGCCGAGGATTTGGGCTGCACCGCCACTGTGGGGTTTACCGCCGATGGGGTCTTCGATGGAGTACATAAAGGCGAATGTTTGCCCAATTTCCGGTAGAGTGACGCGGTAATACCAGCCTTCAAAGAAGCGGCGACTACTACCATCCCAGTGATAACCAGAATGGGGCGTTTGAGTTGATTGGAGGAGATTTAGGGGAATAGTTAACATATATCTATATAGTTGCCGATTTTTTCAGTATGCGCGATGACCTCGATATCAATCATGCTTATGAAATTCTTGGGTTGGAACCGGGTGCATCACAAGCACAAGTAAAGCGAGCTTACCGTCAACTGGTGAAAATTTGGCATCCTGATCGCTTTCTTGAGGAAAAGCAAAAACAGGAAGCTGAGGAAAAAATCAAATCAATCAACGCAGCTTACAACAAGCTCAAATCTGAAAGTCCATCTGAGCCTCCCACTCCTGAAAATCCATCTTCATCTTCGCCTACAAATCCTACAAAAATATCCGTCAATCGTTGGGATGCAGAAACTTTCTATAGTTTAGGGGTAGAGAATGCTACACAAGGAAGCTATGAGGATGCGCTCGCAGATTTTACCCATGCAATTCGTCTCAATCCTCACTATGTTGACGCATATAAATATCGTGGGCTAGTTTGCTCTCAACTAGGATACGAATATAGAGCCGCTTCAGATTTAAATAAAGCTGCACAAATAGAAGAAGAGTTAAGAAATCCGGGTGCTGCACGTACATCGCGATCGCCTAGATATGTATCCAAACCTAGACCTCTGGTAGAAAGATTTTGTCAGGGGATTAAAAAGATATTGCGGCTAAATCGGCGTTGGAGATAAAAAGCGAATATAGTTTAAGCGGCTTCAAACGGTGACACCATATCTTGAGTTAGATAATACTTATATTAGAGAATACTAAGTATAGTAAGATTTGCTGCTGATTTTCTAGTATGAGCGATCGCTTCGATATAAATCATGTTTACGATATTCTTGGGTTGAAAGCAGGTGCATCTGTTGATGAGGTCAAGCAAGCTTACCGCCAGATGGCTAAGACTTGGCATCCAGATTGTTTTCTGGAACCGCAGCAAAAGCTACAAGCAGAAGAAAAAATCAAAGAAATTAATCAAGCTTATGCAAAGTTAAAGTCTTATCAGCCAAATGAGACAAATCAATCTGCTGCTTCCACTTCTACCAAAATTGATTTCACTCCATCTAATGCTGAAAGTTTCTACAAACTGGGCATGGAGAAAGCTCAAAAAGGAAAATATACTGAAGCAATTGAAGACTTTACCCAAGCAATTCGTCTCAACCCTAATTACTTTGAAGCTTACAAATACCGAGGGCTTGCTTGCTCAAAACTAGGATATGAAAATAGAGCCAAGTCAGATTTGAAAAATGCCAGAGAACTGGAACTGAAACAGAAAAAAGCAGCACCCAAACCTACATCACCACCGCCACCACCCAAACCTACATCGCCACCGCCAAAGCCACCAACGCCGCCACCATCACCTGAATCACAGTCTCAACCTCAACCTTCACCGTGGAAATGTGTACACACCCTGAGTCATCTGAACTGGGTTTTTACAACTGCAATCAGTCCAGATGGGCAAACTCTGGCTAGTGGAAGTAGTGATAATACTATCAAGATTTGGCATCTCGACACAGGTAAATTACTACATACTCTCACTAGTCATACAAAGTGGGTAAGATGCCTTGCCTTTAGTCCAGATAGCCAAACTCTGGTTAGTGGCAGTGATGATAGCAGCATAATGATTTGGCATGTGTCTACAGGTAAATTACTCAAGACCCTCAAAGTACATTCAACCCCAGTTTTTTCTGTAATCATTAGTCCAGATGGTCAAACCATCCTGAGTGGCGGTACAGATACTACCATCAAGGTTTCCCATATAGAGATGGGGCAATTACTGCAAGTCCTCAAAGGTCATTCTGGCTTGGTTTACTCCCTTGCTATTTGCCCAAAACAACAGATTTTTGTAAGTGGCGGTGCGGATAATACCATTAAGCTGTGGAATTTGAAGAATAACAAACTGCTGCAAACTCTCAACGGGCATTCAGGTTGGGTGATGTGTGTTGCTATCAGCCTTGATGGGCAAATTTTAGCTAGTGGCAGTTATGACCAAACTATCAAGCTATGGGACAGTAGTACAGGTAAGCTAATTAACACACTTGCCGGACATCGCAGCTATGTTTGTGCGATCGCTTTTAGTCCCGATGGTCAGCATATTGTTAGTGGTAGTGCAGATCATACTGTGAAGCTGTGGGATGTTAGCACTGGACAAAATCTTTACACTTTGGATAACCATTCGGATTGGGTTAACTCTGTCGCTTTCAGTCCCGATGGCAAAACCCTAGCTAGTGGTAGTCGAGATATGACAATCAAAATTTGGCGCTGCGATGTCTAATGACAAATTAAAAATTTAGATAATTTCAGTAAATTACTAGATTTTTTATCACTGCATCACCTGACAGTTTAATAACATCTATCTTTGGAGGTACTCTTTCTTTTGATTGAGTATTAACTCCCTAGAGATAGAGCCACTTGCTAATCACAGAGGTTATCCTGAGAATTACCAACAGTTGAGTAGCAAATAAAACTCAATATTTATCAGCAACATATATTTTCAGTTCATTAAAACCTCTTGTTCTTACAAAGCTTTAGTTTGTCAATATCGTATCTGAGGAGTTAAATCAACAGCTATGTCTATTCCCAATGAACACGAAAGGAAAAACAGTGAAGTTAAGCAAGAATCTTACACTGATGTTAATGGTAATACTCACACTGACTTGACGCGAACCACTGAAACAGTCAAGAACAGTGCAGCTAATCCCAACTCTTACACTAACGGTTACATACAAGGTCGAAATACTGAACGTAGCAATCAGCAAGCTGATTTAGCCGAGCGTGACAATAACAATGCTAGTGGTGGTTTGCTGTTGGGTATTATTGTTACTTCCCTGCTTGGTTTAGTTATAGGTGGGGTCTGGTACTTCAACCAGCAGAATAACGCAGCCGTTAACAATACTGTACCGGTTGTAGTTCCTGTACCGAGTAAGAGTAGTCCAACTCCTAGTGCTTCTCCTCAAACAAAAACGACGATAATCGAAAGAACTAGGGAAGTACCTGTTCCTGTTGCTGTTCCTGTTCCACAACAGCAGGTTACACCTCCATCTGCACCTCGCCAACCGGATATTAACATTACTATTCCACCCCAGCAGCCTGCGGCAGAAAAAGCACCTTCTGCAATCCAGCCAACCCCTAAAGCTACACAAAGTCCGGCGACGAGTCCAACTAGTAATACTCCGACTTCGCAGAACAAGGGCGATACTCCTACTAGTACTGTCGCTCCAAGTACGAAAAGTGACACCTCTAACATCACTCCACCAAAAGGAGTAGACCAGTCAAAGAGTACATCTAATAGCGGTTCTTCTACCGCAGGTGATACTACTACAGGCGGTTCTGACCAATAACAGCTTCTAAACTTTTAGCCCACTTGATAATGCTGGCATTCACGCCAACATCTAACAAGTGGGACAAATTTTAAGCAATATTTCAGAATTGTTGCGAGAAATTAATGGTATTCAAGTTTAGTAAATGTGTCTTGTAGCTGAACAAACAGAATGCTAGATTAAGAGCAAGGTACAAACAGGTTAAAAGTTAAACAAAAACTTTCAAGTTAGAGCCTGTGCCTCCTGCTCTAATATTATTGCGATCGCTATGCTTGGTTGTGGCATCCATTGAATGTGTTCTCGCTTTAAGTTCAATGAGTTGTTTTGGAGGTTTTAAAACGCACAGCCAGAAAATGCCTGCCTAGTTAGAATGTAAGGATGTGCAATTCTGAGTAGAGTGATCGCCAATGCTGTCCACCTTAGTTTGAGTTAGTTACTTCTGAATTCTCCAATCTTCAAGAAACCGCCCCAAGATGCTGATATTTATCCACTGTAGCTTCAGGCGGTTTCTGCTTTGAGTGTTATGCATTTAAATTGCACACTGACCAGTAAGGGCTGTCCTTTGTCATTTATTTAGACCAATGACCAATGACCAATGACCAATGGCTAATGACTAACTAACGTAATTACAGTCACTTCTGGCGGACAAAATAAACGTCCTGGTTTATAAGTTCCTAAACCGCGATTGACATATAGTTGATTTTCTTCTACCTTGTGAAACCCTTGCGCCCACTCCCAATATCGCACGACTTTAGAACAGTCTCCCAAGAAAAATGTTACCCAACGCCGTAATTTTTTGGGAATTTGTTTGAGTAGCTTTTTATAATAAAATACTACAGGGCCAATGCCTGGAATTACGATGTGACCACCGTGGGTATGACCAGATAGTTGCAAATCTACCCGCCATTGTTGCAATATCTTGGCTGTATCTGGGTTATGAGATAAAACGATACGAGGTGTAACCGAGTCTAGTTGATTCATGACTGGTGCGGGGTAAAATTCCCGTGACCAATAATCAGCTAATCCTACCAATGGTAATTGTTTTCCTAGTGGATAAGCAATTTCATTCCAAAGCACATGCACCCCAATGCTAGTTAACGCCTGTGTAACTTCTGCTTTTGAGTGGCTGTAATAGATATCGTGATTACCAAGTACGGCATAGATACCACAGCGACTTTGCAGATGTTTGAGTCGAAGCGCCAATTGGTGAATTGGCGTCGGATCGTCAGTTACGTAGTCACCAGTTAATAGAATTAAATCTGGTTCAGCTTCGTTAGTAAGTGCGATCGCTTTTTCTAACATATCTTCCGACAACCGCAAACCATCGTAGTGAAAATCTGACAACTGCACTAGCGTTGTACCTTGTAAAGATGCTGGAAGTTCCGCAATCTTAACCGTGATTTTATCTACTCTTAAATGTCCCGTAAACAACCAATGCATAAGGCAACCGATACTCCTCATACCAGCGTTTACAGCTTACCAAAAATCAAAATGTAACTTGAGAAACTGCAATAATTTATGTCACATACTCCAGATCAAATTAACTAATTGATTTAAATTCTGAGACTAAACTAAGCAGCACTTGCTTAAATCACAGCAGGTACTCATTAGCCAGAATACCTGCTGTGATTCCGTTCTTAAATTTTGAAATTTGGATTACTTACTCACCCTGTAGGGTGATTATAGTAACTTCTGGGCGGCAAAATAAGCGTCCTGGGAGGTAAGTTCCCAAACCACGATTGACATATAGCTGATTTTTTCCCACCCGATGGAAACCCTGTGCCCATTCCCAATGGCTGACTACAGAAACATTTTCTGACAAAAATGGAAATCGATGCTGCACTTTTTTGGGTATTTTTTCTGTAAGCTTTTCGTAAATAAGCATCGCAGGGCCAATTCCAGGAATCACGATTTGACCACCGTGAGTATGACCAGATAATTGTAAGTCAATTCGCCATGCTTGCAGTATCTGTGCAGTATCTGGGTTGTGGGATAAAACGATGCGGGGTGTGTCGGGATTTAGTTGATTCATAACTGGTACAGGATTAAATTCCCGTGACCAATAATCAGCTAGCCCAACAAGGGGTAATTCTTTTCCTAGTGGATAGGCAATTTCATTCCAAAGGACGTGGATTCCAATGCTAGTAAGGGCATCTGTAACTTCTGTTTTTGCGTGTTTATAATGTATATCGTGATTGCCAAGAATAGCATAGATACCACTGCGACTTTGCAGATGTTTGAGTCGAAGTATCAGTTGGTGAATCGGCGTCGGATCGTCAGTTACGTAGTCACCAGTTAATAAAATTAAATCTGGTTTAGCTTGGTTAGTAACTGCGATCGCTTTTTCTAACATATTTTCCGACAGCCGCAAACCATCGTAGTGAAAATCTGACAACTGCACCAGCTTCTGACCTTGTAACGATGCAGGCAACCCTGTAATGTTAACCGTCAATTTCTCTATACTCAACGGCCCAGATAACAACCAATGCATAAGACGTTCACTAAAGCTCAATCATAGCGCTAACAGCTTAACGAAACATCCTCGATTTGTGTGTAGGGATCAGTGCAACTTCTTGAAAATTTCATGAAAACTAATAAAAAGCCTGAAAGCTAGACATAGCAAAACTTTTCAGCCTAAATTGCCCTTTCTTGCATAGATATTCGATTCAGCCCCAATAAGAAACCCTCTCTACTTTGGTCGTAGTAAAGTCATTACAACGCAGAGGGGTTTCATTTTTTATTTTTGTATAGTAGACATCTGGTGAAATTAAATATGCCTTATCTAGAACCCTTATAGAGACGTAGCATTGCTACGTCTCTACATTCTTTTTCAGAGATGTCTAATGTACAGGCAGATTTTAAAGATAATGCTGGCAAAAAACCAGTTTCTCTGATGCTGTGTTTATTTGAATCTGCCTACTCAGTTCAGCCTATTTCCAATCGGGAATCTCGGCATCTTCCCCACCAATCCCGATTCCAGTGTTAAATATTTCGGCATCAGTGAGGTTGAGATCATTCATTGATGCTTTATACACATTAGAATCGTGAATCGTAGCGCGAGTAAAATTTACCCCGTTGAGATTGGTTTGCTTCAAATTCACATTGCTTACATAAGCTGATGTTAGGTTAGCACCTGCCAAGTTTGCACCAGTTAAGTCAGCACCTTCGAGATTAGCCCCTACAAGGTTTGCTCCTTGGAGCTTCGAGCCTCTCAAGTCAGCACCAATTAAATGAGCGCCACTGAGGTTAGCTCCCGCTAGATTACACCCGTTACATTCCCCAGTTGAAAGCAGCTTTTGTAAGTCCTGCGGATTCTCGGCTCTAACCAAGCTAGTGAAAAATAGGGGAGTTGCTAAGGCCATGGCCGCTAATAGCTGGAGTTTCATAATTTTCCCCCTTAAATAATCAAGTTGCGTCCGTTCTATCCCTCACAATTCTATTATCTCATTAAACTTCCTGAGGTCAATCCATCTCTTGACAACTTAGTTGTGATATGAAACAGAGATAACGGTAATCTAACAAATGCCGTTAATTCTGATTTTTGGCGATTTTTACTTGAGAATCCCTAAAAAACTGCCAATGTTAAATCACTGTTAAATCTTTTGAAAAGCTTGCACTACTCGCCATAATTTGGCTATTTTGATAAGTATTTATACTTCTTAGTAAATACTGTTAGTTTTAGTCCTCAGAAATTCTCGCATATACTGATTGACCAATTCAGGTTCTTCTTGCTGCACCCAATGGCCACAATTGGGTATGTACTTGATTTGAAAGTCTCTGACATAGGCTGCGGTGTCGTAGGTTAGTTCCTTGCCAAGTGCAGTGTCATTTTCTCCCCAAATCATTAATGTTGGCACTTGCAGAACGCCCCAACTTGGATTTAGCATTCTCTGTTGAAAAATATTGCGGTAGTAGTTCAACATTGCTGTAAGGGCACCGCGTTTTGCAGCAGCATTTTTATAAGCGTCAATATCCGCTTTGGTGAAAGCACTTTTATTAACTGCTGTACCTGTAAAAGCTGTTTCAATTGCTTGGTAGTCGGAAGATTGTAAAAGTAATTCTGGTATCCACGGTAGTTGAAAGAGGAATATGTAGTTGCTACGTAGCAACTGTTGGGGAGTGCGTAACCCTTGGGCAAATCTTGCAGGATGAGGCAGGTTAAGAATAATTAATTGTTCTAACATTTCGGGGTGAGTATATGCAAAATTCCAAGCGATCGCACCTCCCCAATCATGTCCAACTAATACACATTTTTGATATCCTAATCCTTTAATTACTCCCTCAACATCTTTGATAAACTCATTCATTACATAAGCTGATTGCTCATTTGGTTTATCACTATCGTTGTAGCCACGCAAGTCAAGGGCGACAACTTTAAAATCTTGGGCAAATTCTGGTATTTGATGCCGCCAAGAGTACCAAAACTCAGGAAACCCATGCAACATCAACATTAAAGGGCCTTCACCTTGGGTAACGTAGTGTAGTTTTACCCCATTGGTAGTTATATATTCGTGTTTCCAAGAACTTTCTATTAGAGACATAATTAATCAACATTCAGCATTAAAAAACACTAAATAACAATACTGTACTGAACAACTGTATTATTATTTTGAGCAGCCTCACATCTATTGAAAGACAGTATTACGATAGTGATTTTTTGCAAAAATATTAGACAATTTGCCCTGGGGTAGATGTGAATTGTGGGTAAATTTTGGTAAAAGGTAGATATAATAATTATTTCCAACTACCATGACACGACAGTTGACAAACCATGCTTCATTGTGGGTTGAGCGACTGGGACGATTTGGCTATGTTTCCAAGGGAGTAGTTTACGGTATAGTTGGAGTACTGGCAGCACAGTCGGCTTTTGGTAGGGGTGGTAAAACAACTGACACCCAAGGCGCTCTGTAAACAATCGTCAACCAGCCATTTGGTAAATTTTTGCTGGCTTTAGTTGCAATTGGCTTGATTGGATACGTAATCTGGCGTTTTGTACAGGCAATTAAAGACCCAGAAAATAAAGGTAATGATGCCAAAGGTTTGGCAGTGCGAATTGGTTATGCAGTTAATGGCTTGATTTATGCAAGTTTAGCCTTAAGTGCTGTACAACTCATTATGGGTACAGGCAGAGGTAAAAATAGTAGTGATTATACTGAAGATTCGACAGCACGTTTGCTTTCTCAACCCTTTGGTGAATGGTTAGTTGGAACTGTGGGGGCGTTTGTAATTGCTCTAGGTTTCTATCAGTTTTATCAAGCTTTTAGTGGCAAATTTTGTAAAGAACTCAATTTAACTGAGTTAAGCAACACAGAAGCCCAATGGGTAATGAGGATTTCCAGATTTGGTTTAGCGGCACGGGGTATAGTATTTTGTATTATCGGTTGGTTTTTAATTGAAGCTGCAAGGCAATCGAACGCCGCTACTGCAGAAGGTTTGGATGAAGTATTACAGACGCTAGCGCAACAGCCTAACGGAGCATGGCTTTTGGGTATTGTGGCACTAGGTTTGGTTGCCTATGGGATTTACACAATAATCCAGGCGCGGTATCGTCGGCTAGTCAATGTTTAGATGGTGCAGTGCCGAGAATTTCAATTTATAGAAATGGCAATAATAGAAATCCGTGGTGTGTGGCTGACTACTACTGATAGTAAGGTTCTCAGGTCAAAGCAACGCATTGCTGAGGCGATGGATTTGCTTGCTGAGACGGGATTTAATGTGGTGTTTCCCGTTGTTTGGAATAAGGCAGTAACTTTATATCCTAGTCAAACAATGCAGAAGACATTTGGAGTCGAAATTGACCCTATGTCTTTAGGCCGTAACCCTTTAGAAGAAGTTGTGATTGAGGCGCGGCGAGTTGGGTTGAAAGTCATCCCTTGGTTTGAATACGGCTTTGCCAGTTCCTACAATTTGAATGGTGGTGTACTTTTACAGAAAAAACCGCAATGGGCTGCGCGTGATTGTAATGGTAACTTACTGAAGAAAAACGGCTTTGAATGGTTGAATGCACTCGAACCACAGGTGCAGGAATTCTTCTTGAACTTGGTACTGGAAGTTGTAAAGAATTATGATGTGGATGGTGTTCAAGGTGACGATCGCTTCCCAGCATTCCCCTCTGAAGGTGGCTATGACGAGGTAACTGTATCACGTTATCATCAGCAATTTGCTCACAATCCGCCACAGAACCCCAAGGATAGGCAATGGTTACAGTGGCGTGCAGATATTCTCACTGAATTTTTAGCGCGTCTGTACCGGGAGGTGAAAGCAGTTAATCCTAATTTATTAGTAGCGATCGCACCTAACATTTATGATTGGGCATTCCAGGAATATCTGCAAGACTCACCCACTTGGCTGAAGCGGGGAATAGTTGATATGATTCAGCCGCAGATTTATCGCCGTGACTTTAGGAGTTATCAGGCGATCACTGATAAACTGGTAAACCAGCAGTTCACAGATGCGACGTTGCCGAAGTTAGCGCCGGGAATATTAATGAAGCTTGGCAGTTATTGTATTAGTCCAGAATATCTAGTGCAGGCAATTGAATACAATCGCCAACTTGGTATTCAAGGAGAAGTATTCTTTTTTTACGAAGGTTTGCGCGAAAATAATAATACCCTTGCTAAAGTTTTGCGAAATGGGCCTTATGCTAAGTCTGCATCATTTCCCACTCTGTCATATTTGAGTGCGGGTCGTGTGAGTAACAAGAGGACATCTTCTATTTGGCTAGAAGTGGAAAGGTTGTTAAAAAAGATTTTTTAAGGGAAAAGGCTCATGGAATTTAAATTGCCAGTGGAACGGGTAATTAAGACTCTAAAACAGGATTTACCAACACTTTTTCAAAAAGATATCTCCTATGACATATATACAGAGGATATCTATTTTAAAGACCCGGTGAATACATTCAAATACAAATTTAACTATCGCATTATATTTTGGACTTTGCGATTTCACGCTCGGCTATTTTTTACCCAAATTTACTTTGATGTGCATGAGGTTTATCAGTCAGATGAAGAGACGATTTTAGCTAAGTGGACAGTGCGGGGAGTGTTGCGCGTTCCCTGGAAAGCTGGTTTACTTTTTAATGGCTATTCAACATATAAACTCAACCAAGATAATTTGATATACGAGCATATCGACACATGGGATCGTAAACCAGGGGAAATTTTAAAGCAGTTTTGGCAAAGAGAAAAAGAGAGGTAAAGTGCAGCATTATAACAAGTTACTGCACTAAATTATAAGATACGATCAACCAATTGCAGATCAAAAATGTGATTTACGGTAGTCTAAATTATATAACTTTGAATACGGAGTGATATTTTTTATTGCTTCTAAACCTGGTAAGTTTATTTTTGAAATCTCAATTAGACTACGCATTTGTACTGAAAATTTTGTAAGCTCATTTTTACCAGGTATTAGCTCTGCAAATAGTGAGTTAATTTTGGGAAGCTCGGTTATACTTCGCATTAGCTCTGTAAATGGT
>NZ_CAXTNP010000047.1:21336-27269 GCF_964245575.1 uncultured Nostoc sp.
TTAGATTTTGTAAGTTTTCTGCAAATGGCGAGTTAATTTTCGGAAGCTCAGTTAAACTCCGTAAATTTTCTGCTAGTGTGGAGTTGATTTTTGTAAGATCAGCTATACTTTGCCTTTGTACTGCAATTGTAGATTGAATTTCTGTAAGATCAGCTATACTTGGTATTTTTTCTTGACTATTCTGCTCTGATATAGTTAACTCTTGATCTGAAAAATCTTTAACACTTTTAATAGCTGCATCATGCAGCATAATTTCTCTGGCTTCTTCTATTGCTTCTGGCTGTTCTGGGAGATTTAGAAAATTTCCAGCATATTTCATAAATCGAGGAGTTAAATACATATAAAATTTAACTCCAGCCTCTGCTAAAACTTCTTGTGCTAGCTCTGGCCTTGGGCTTATAATTTTACCTTCATGCTCTAACCACCAATCCTCTTTCTCATCATCTGTAATGAAAATTATCGGTTTTTTCTCTAATTTTGCATATTCAATTAGTTGAAACCATAGTATAGCATCACCGTACTTATCTGGTTCTGGTTTTTTTACATCTTTATAGCCTGGGGGAATTAATTCCTTAAATCTTTTTTCAGCATCTTTATAAATGGCGTTTAATTTCTCTTTGGAATAAGGCTGTCCAATTCTAGAATCCAATATTTCAGTTAATTTATCTAGAAGTTCGTCAGAGTTTATTAAATCAGGATGAGCCTGTTTTGTCTTACGTAAATTATTTTTTACTTTTTTAGTTATTCTTTCAACAGGTTCTATTATTTTATTTATCTCTATAGTAGAATGTATATGATATTTTCCTAAATCACCTTTTAAATTTTGTAGATTTTTATCTAAAATTCTCTGAATATCGTCGTAAGCTTTTGACTGATCAGATATCTTAGTCAAACGATTTTTATGAAACTCGTAAGCGACTTGATATGGAATCCAAATCCTTTGTTTAAGCTTGTGAAGAATGTCAAAAAATCTTTCCCTAGTTTTAGGAGAATACTGATAAATACGTAATAAAACATTTGTATCGAATGAAAAAATACATTCTTTCCATAGTTCAGCAAACTCTTCCTCTGTAGGCTGGTAATAGCCAGGAAATAAATTACGCATATTCATTTTTTGATAATTCCCTAATATATGCTTAAAGTATAGTGCCTATCCATACAAGGATAACACCCAACAATAAAAAGGGGTTTCTTAATAAAAGTCCTTCTTTTCCTATTCTTTGCTTTTCACCTTTGCGTGAGACAAAAAACTCTACTTCTTCAGCGCCGGATACTGCTGTAAAACCTGCTGCAAATATTGCCCAGTATAAGACCTGGGATTTTTTGCAACTTCCTCCGGTGTACCCACAGCAATCAATTCTCCCCCTTTATCACCACCTTCTGGCCCCAAATCTATCACCCAGTCAGAACAACGAATTACATCTAAGTTGTGTTCAATTACTAATATTGAATTACCTTTATCTACCAATCTTTGCAACACATCCAATAATTTGTGGACATCGTAAAAAGATAATCCTGTTGTCGGTTCATCTATTAAATAAAGTGTCTTACCTGTGGCGCGTCGAGATAGTTCTGTCGCCAATTTTACCCGTTGCGCTTCACCACCAGATAAGGTAGTCGCAGGTTGTCCTAGTTGGACATAACCCAACCCGACATCAAATAAAGTTTGCAAACGCGCGATCGCTTTCGGAATATTCTGGAAAAAGTCTAAACTTTCCTCAACTGTCATTCTCAGAACATCAGAAATAGACTTATCTTTGTACTTCACTTGCAAAGTTTCGCGGTTGTATCTTGCACCTTTACAAATTTCGCATTGCACGTAAACATCCGGGAGAAAGTTCATTTCAATAACATTCACACCCTGTCCGCTACAAGCTTCGCAACGTCCACCTTTAACGTTGAAGGAAAATTGTCCGGGTTTGTAACCCCTAGCTTTGGCTTCTACTGTTTGGGAAAATACATCCCGAATCGCATCGAAAATCCCTGTGTAAGTCGCAGGGTTAGAACGTGGTGTGCGTCCAATTGGAGATTGATCGATAACGATCGCTTTATCAATCGCATTCAATCCCTGAATTTTATCCAAATGTCTAGGTAAGGGAACTTTCTTAGTTAAATGGTGTTGCAGAGATGGGTACAGTAACTCGTTAATTAGGGTAGATTTGCCAGAACCAGACACACCAGTAATAGAGACAAGTTTACCTAATGGAATTTCTACATCTATATTTCTTAAATTGTTGCGATGGGCATTTTTAATTCCCAAACTGCGCCCATTTCCTTCTCGGCGTTCTGCTGGTGTGGTAATTACCCGTCTTCCTGATAAATATGCACCCGTCAAGGAATCTTCTGCTGCTAATAACGCCTGAAAATCACCTTGGGCGATAATATTTCCGCCGTGAATTCCTGCACCAGGGCCAATATCAACTATGTAGTTAGCTGCACGAATTGTTTCTTCATCATGTTCAACGACAATTAATGTATTACCCAAATCGCGCAATTTCGTTAAGGTTTTAAGCAACCTGCCATTATCTCGTTGATGCAAACCAATACTCGGTTCATCTAAAACGTAGAGAACTCCTGTTAAACCTGAACCAATTTGTGTCGCTAGACGAATTCGTTGGGCTTCGCCACCGGAAAGAGTCATGGCGGGACGGTCAAGGGTGAGATAATCTAAGCCTACATCCAACAAAAATTGCAATCTAGCTTTGATTTCTCGGAGAACTAAATCAGCAATTTGTAACTGGCGATCGCTCAACTTGAATTGCTCAATTCTCTCTCGACAATCCCGAATTGATACGCCAGTTAATTCTAATATTCCATATTGTCCCAACTTGACCGCCAAGGCTTCCGGTTTTAACCGTTTTCCCTGACAAACTTCACACGGCTGATCAATTAAAAACTGCTCTAATTTTTGCTTAACTAATTCCGAACCACCCTCATACTGCCGTTGCAAAATTGGAATAGCACCTTTAAAACTCTGCTTCCTCTGTGCCTCTGCGGCTCGTTCATCTTTCTCTCCATACAGAACAATTTGCTGCTGTTCTTCTGTCAGCTTGCTCCAATTTGTTTGTAACTCAAACCCATAAATCTGTCCCACACTGTAGAGTAATTCCAGATAATAAGAATTATCTTTTTCTGACCAAGGCGCGATCGCAGCATAAACTGGCGCTTCCCAGTCGGGTATAATCAAATCTGGTGCAAATCTTCTTAAAGTCCCGATTCCATGACAGTGCGGACAAGCACCATAAGGTGAGTTAAAGGAAAACAATCGCGGCGATAGTTCCTCCATTACCGCCCCATGTTCTGGACAAGCAAAGTTTTCCGAAAATACTAATTCTTCTTCTTTTTCTTGTCCGTCGTCACCAAGCAGACTCACCAGAATGGCTGCAATCCCACCCGATTGCTTGAGACACGTAGACAGGGAATCAACCAAACGTTCCTGAATATCAGGCTTTTTCACCAAGCGGTCAATTACCACTTCGATGGTGTGGGTAAAATTTTTATCTAATTCAATAGAATCAGACAGTTCGCGGATCTCGCCATTGATTCGCACGCGGACAAAACCTTGGGATGCCAGACTTGACAAAAGCTTACGGTGTGTGCCCTTTTTCCCCCTGACAACGGGTGCAAGGATTTGGAAGCGGGTGCGGTCTGGTAATTCCATAATGCGATCGCACATCTCATCGATTGTCTGGGGTGCAATACAGCGATCGCATATCGGACAATGGGGTTCGCCAGCCCGACCAAACAACAGCCGCAAATAGTCGTAAATCTCTGTCACCGTACCGACAGTGGAACGGGGGTTATGAGACGTTGACTTTTGATCAATGGAAATTGCTGGACTTAAGCCTTCAATCGCTTCCACATCCGGCTTATCCAACTGTCCTAAAAATTGCCGCGCGTAGGCGCTGAGGGATTCTACGTAGCGACGTTGCCCTTCAGCGAAAATGGTATCAAAGGCTAGGGAAGACTTACCAGAACCAGAAACGCCAGTGAACACAATCAAGCGATCGCGTGGCAATTCCAAGTCAATATTTTTCAGATTATGCTGCCTAGCACCCCGAATCCGAATGGTATTCTGGCTGTTGTGGCTGGGGTAGGGAAGATGTCCATTCAAAGATGCTGCTAGCTGTTGGTCTGACATATTGGGCGGCGAAGAAGGAGTTTCTGATGAAACAGTCCTTAATAATACTATCTTTAATCAGTTTATAGTAGAACAATGGTACTGTTTTAGTTAGTTAACCCAAGTTGCTAGTTATGCATTCAAGCGATCGCAACGAGTTCATTTAAGCAATAAAATCCCCTCCAGAGGAAAAATAGGAGGGGCTTATGCTAAACGAAATAATTGCAATCTATGCTATCCCTGATGACCTTTGTTCCTTTGCTAAATTGTAAAGTGGAATAGGAAGTCGAAGAGAGCATCAAGAACATACATGTACGTACTAATTGGTGGAGCAGGCTTAGTGGGCTTAAGTTTGGCGCAAAAAGTGGTAGAACTGGGACATACTGTTGCCGTAATTGACATTGACCCTATCGCTTGCCGTTATGCCCGTGAACAAGTAGGAGCAATGGCTTTTGAAGGCAGTGCTGTAAGTACAGAAGTATTGTTAGAAGCCGGGATTCGCAAAGCCGGTTCCTTGGCAGCTGTTCTGAGAAGTGATGCCTTAAACTTGGCAATGGTAACTCTTGCTAGACACTACGGTGTTCCCCATATTTTGAGTCGGATGCGCCACCCCGATTTTGCCGAACCGTTGCGTATCGCTGGAGCTAACCATATTATCAGTACTGTTGAACTATCAGTTTCAACAATGGTGAATGCCATTGAGTATCCGCAAGTAGAATCAATGATGCATTTTGAGCAGGGACAGATTGAGGTTCTGAAACTTTCCATCCCCAACAATTGCTATGTTGCTGGTCGTAGCGTTGCCGAAATTGCTCAGGATTCCCAATTTCCTAGTGGTTCGCTAATTATTGGCTATCAACCCCATCCCCACGAAGATTTGATGATTCCTAACGGTAGTACAATATTGGAACCTCATTCAACTGTGCTGATTGTGACTAAACCAGGATCTTTACATCAAGTCATTGATTTTATTGAACAAAAATGTTGAGCGTAGTTCCTAGTTAAACTCTTTATTAAGTGGGGTTAGCTACACATATAAAAAAAATTGGTGTAAATAGTTTTGATGAAGCTGTATCGATATATTTATTTAGCGATCGCTGTTATTATTCTGGCATCTTGTGAATCAACAAATATTCCACCCAAGTCACAACCCGATGCCATTCCAGCAACCCCATTGCAAAAAATCGTGACGCTGGATAATAATTTTAAGATAGCAAGCGGTCAAACTGTTTATGTACCAGTCTATTCTCATATCTATCATCACAATCGACAAGAGATTTTCGAGTTAGCAGTTACGCTAAGTATTCGGAATACAGATTTGACCAATCCGATCGTCATTACTTCTGTGCGCTACTATAACTCAGAAGGGAAATTAGTTAAGCAGTATTTAGAGCGCCCTATTCAACTTGATGCAATGGCTTCTACAGATTTTTTTATCAATAGAAATGATACCAGTGGAGGTTTAGGCGCAAACTTTATTGTCGAGTGGGTAGCCCAAACAGAAATATCCGAACCGATAGTGGAAGCAGTCATGATTGGTACTGATTTTCAACAAGGAATTTCTTTTATCAGTCCTGGTAGAGTAATTAAAAGTCAAAATAACTACAAGCGATCGCCTTTAAAATAATTCGTAATTCGTAATTAAGTTTTTCCTCGTTCCCAATGCAATCATTAAGTTTCCTCGTTCCCATGCTCCGTATAGGAATGCAATCATTGAATCAGAGACTCAATATCTAACTAGAGGCAGCAGATTCTAATCAGTCAAAGCTCAAAGGTTCACTCACGAAGCTCAGAGGTTTACTCACGAAGCTCA
>NZ_CAXTNP010000047.1:27369-34208 GCF_964245575.1 uncultured Nostoc sp.
AAGCTCAGAGGTTTACTCACGAAGCTCAGAGGTTCATCAACGAAGCTCAGACTATGCCCAAAGCCCAATGCCCTGCAAAAGCCTTGATATACAAAACTTTTGAATGAGTGACTTTTGAATGAGTGACTTCCGCCTTGCGGTAATCCCCAATCCCTAATCATCTTCTAATTTCAACAATTGTTCATCAAGAGCTTGTATCCGCACGCGCACAATTTCTTCTGAGAGAATTCGCTTCCGCATTGCCTCATTGAGCGCTCCTTTTTCTGCCAACAGTAAACGTCGGCGAATGGCATCAAGTTTACTGCTGTTGCCACTTCTGCCTTTTAACTGATCAGGACGACGATTATAAAGTTCCCGCAGTGTCTTTTCTGCACCAGCAATTCGCACCTGATAAGCTGAACGCATCTCTTCATAAACGGCTTTTGGTAACACCCCTGATTTCAACAAGCTATCTAATTCATCCTGTGCTGCCTTACCTGTCATCAACTGGGCTTGTAATTCTTCAACCTGTTGTTGAGCTTCTGAAAATTTAGATAATTTTAAACGTTTTACCACCCAAGGCAAAGTTAAGCCCTGTCCTACTAACGACACCAGCACACTGCCAAAGACTATAGCTATGAGGACTTCTCGCCCTGGCAGTGTGGTAGGTAAGCTCAACGCCAGAGCCATTGAGAGTGAACCTTTGATGTTGCCTAAAAACAGTAAATGTTGCCAACGTAGCGGAATTGGGCGGTCAATCCACCGAACGCCTGCTAGTAGAGGATAGACTGTAAGAACTCGCCCGACTTGATAAGCCAAAACTGCAAGTAGAATTGCAGGTAAAGTTTTCCACAGCGTTACCAAGTTTATTTCTACACCAATCAACAGAAAAATAAAGGTGTTGACAGTAAAACTGGCATATTCCCAGAAACTCAACAAGGTGATGCGATTAGAAGCAGAAGTATTGCCAGAAAGCCCTAAATTCCCGAAAATTAATCCAGCTACAACTACAGCCACAGGACCTGATACACCGATAAATTGCCCAACCTGAAAAGTTCCTAATGCAACTGCGACCGTCAGTAAGAGACTACTAAGAGGATCATCTAAACGGGCGAATATAGGTATACTCAAGTAGCCCAAGACTAACCCCACAAGGCAGCCTCCTAGAGAGATAAATAGCAGTTGTTGGATTCCCTCTATAAATGTGAGTGAGCCTGTTGAATATACTTGCAAAACCAGGTTGAACATAACTAGGGCAGCTGCATCATTGAATAGGGTTTCTCCTTCAACGATGGTGGAAAGCCGGGAGGGCACCGGTATTTCCTTAAAGACGGCAATCATTGAAACTGTATCAGTGTTTGCCAGCATTACTCCTACAAATAAGGCTGGTATCCAACTCAGTCCCAGCCCAAATTTCAAGAGTAGGGCAATAATAGCGCTGGAAAGCACAGCCCCTGGCCCAGCTAATAGAGCAATTGGTTTAAAGGTACTGCGTAGGCGGCTAACATCTGTATTAATACCAGCTTCAAAGATGAGAATTGGCAGAAAAAGATCCAAAACAAGGGTTGGATTTAAACCAATCGGACGAGATAATAGCTCAGTGATGGGCAAACCTGCTAATACTAAACCCATAACATAAGGGATTCGGAACCGCCGCGACAGCAGAGCTACACCTGTAGCAAGCAGCAAGAGAATAATTGAAACTTTGACTAATTGAGTTACATCCACTATTACGTTCTGAAAAGTTATTTTGACTTTAGTAATGCTACATTAGCAGCTTCAGGGTGTGGGTTTGGAACGGTGAATTTCTTCCACTTGACTCAAAGGAAAGCGAAATATTGCTATCGTCATGTAGGTGGAACACCTTGCCGAAGGCTACGCTGTGACTTTTTCTCAGTCCACTGATATTGACTATATTATCACCAATGTTTATTTATTAATTGTTACACAAAGGTGGATAGTTCATACCTATTCTAAAAAAATTGGGTAGAAGTTTTTTATCGATAAGCTCTCGTGATGGTTAGGACTAAAAGAATATCAAGCTAGAGATAAAATCAGCCTAATTTAATATTTTGTATGGGTATTTTGTGCCTAAAATTTTATTCTTTGGCATCAGATAAATGGAGAGTTTTAATCCGTGATTTTTACGCCTTATCAAGGCTCAATCTAAAGATTGACAACAGCAACTCCAAAAAAAGGAAACTTATCTCAATCGATATCAGTATTTTATTCAAGATTGGATAGGAAAATTAAAAGATGCAAAAGTATTATGGAATGTGCTTTTTAGGCATTTTAAATGGTTGCTCTATTTACGCCGTGGCGTACTAGATAGTAATTTTATTTGATTTGTGAAAATTCAAAAGTTTAGATTACCGACTCACTAAGAAGTAGGTAATTTTATTGTTGGTGGGCAATATAGCAATCCGATTTGACTCCTGAATTACTCGTAGAAACTCTTTACTGAGGACTCTTTACTGGGGACTGGGAAGAAGGAATAAAGGTGTACTGAGTTTTTTTCAAAAATCAAATATGAGTCCTATAGTACCGCAAATAAGCAAAGTAGCAGAAGTTGAAGATGTTGTTCCTTGCCAGCATTTGGGAATACTAGACTTGGAAAACTTTGTTGGCAAAGGCAAGCGGTGCATGAATAACGCACAAGTCAGAATCTATGAGCTATCAAAAGAATTGAATTTGGAGAACAAAGAATTAATAGCAATTTGTAAGCAACTCAATATCGTGGTCAAAAGCTATAGCAGCAAGATTTCAGAGTCGGAGGCAGAACGAATCCGTTTGGCTGCTGAAAAACTTGCATCTACAAATGGGACACCCAAAAATGAATTATGTATAACCAGCCGTCAACCAAAGTCACCAGAAATTATCTCTCAAAATCCACTTGCTCCACTTCAGAAAGAACAAATTTCAGAAATTCCTAAACCAGCTGAAGCAACTAGCACAACATAGCATTGATGACATTGAGAAACCACTAGGGGTCTGGGGTCGGATTATTGAATGGGTGCTTGCGATTGCTCTCAAGCAGAAAAGTTTGCATTCCATAACTCAAAAGTTACGTCCATATAGCCGCCGTTATGGTGCGGCGGTAACTCTTGAGGCTATTAAGAGACAAACCCAGATTATATGTCAAAGAGTTCAACCTCTTGAGAGTGAATCGGCTATCTCCAGAATTACAGTGGAGGTAGCCAAAGGCATGGTTACGAGTGCGCGTACATGGCTGAAGCAACTAGAGGCTGAAACAGAAATAGAGCAAATCCAGCTTGAGGTTGAATTAAATGAACAGATGAGGTTGGCGACTAATGAACAGCAAAAAATATCTGCTAATCAAGAGCAGCTAGAAACTTATCACAGTGAAGCTGACTTCAAATTTCAAAGAGCGATCGCACTCTTACAAGAACTCTTCTCCTTCCCATCCTTACCCAAAGAATTAAAACTTTTAGTGCAAGAATACTTCGATAATCCTTCAAATATTCTGACTAAAATACCACAATTTAGAGCAAAAATACGGGACTGGGAAAATCGTACCAAGCAACTTGATACTTTAATTTCCTTAATCGATCTTTTTGCTATACTTTCCACTAGCAAAGACCTGCTCATAATTCGCATTACTAGCTTGCAGAAAACAACGGAAACCTACAAAAGCCAATTTATAGAAACTCAAAGTCAAATACAGAAAATTGTTGAGCATTTACGGCAGCAATTAGAATACATATCAACTGAGCAAACTTGGTGGCAGTCAATTGGGGAAGCAATTCCTGGTAAATTCAAGCTTGAAGTTGATTCTACAGACTTGTTTAGTATGGAATTTTTACGCAATATCAAGACTAAATTTGAAGATTGGCAACAGCAACTCCAAAATGAAGAATTTTATCTCAATAGATATCAGCAATTTGTTCAAGATTGGATAGGAAAATTAAGAGAGCCAACTCAAGGCGATGCCTGCGGCGGGCTACGCCTACGCAACGATTTAAGGCGTATTTACCTAGATAATGCCAATGTCGTTGGTATCACTTGTGTTCAAGCCGCAAATTACGATTTTTCCCAAGAATTCAAATACTTTGATGTTGTCATTATTGATGAAGTAAGTAAATGTACTCCTCCAGAGTTATTAATCCCCGCTTTGAAAGGCAAAAAGTTAGTCATGGTAGGCGACCATCGACAATTACCACCCATGCTTGACACGAATACTTTAGAGGAAGTTTCACAAGAGATTGGTAGCACAAATACAGAATTACAATTATTGCAAGAGTCACTGTTTAAAATTCAGTTTGAAACTGCTAATGATAGCATCAAAAAAATGTTAAATATTCAATATCGAATGCACCCGAGAATTATGGGGGCAATCAATCAGTTTTATGATGGTAAACTAGAATGTGGTATTTTAGAGCCGGATACAAAACGCGCACATAATTTCGCAGGCGAAATCATCAAAGAATATCACCATCTTATCTGGGTAAAAATGCCTGGAGGTAATGAGTTTCAAAAGGAAACGATAGGAACTTCATTCTTTAATACTCCATAAATTTATGCGATTGAGCGTCTATGTCAGCAATTTGAGAGTACTTGGGCTTCTAGAGTTGCTAATGGTGAACCAAAAAAAGAAATCGCAGTGATTACTTTTTATGGTGCTCAACTCAGAAAAATTGATGAACGCTTGCAATCTAAAGATTTCCCATCGCTGCAAATCACCACTGGTACAGTAGATCGATTTCAAGGTATGGAACGACCTGTTGTAATTGTGAGTATGGTTCGCAATAATAGTAGAGGAGATGTGGGATTTGCCAAGAAACCAGAACGAGTTAACGTTGCATTTTACCGCGCTCAAGAATTACTAGTAATTGTGGGTTGTCATTCGCTATTTACTCAGCAGCGTGGACAAGTCGGGAGTATGTACTCCGAAGTTTCAAATATCGTGCATATACATGGAGGTTTCATTGATGTTTCTCGCCTCTTCTGCTAAACCGATTGATGACAATCTCAAGAATTATGTAAACGAAATAGAAGCCCAAAGTCCTAGTTTATCAGTTTTAGCAGCGCGTCAATTTTGCTATAGCTTGCGTCAAACTCCTCTAGAACTAAATATCAAGGAACCTCGCCAGTTTAACGTACTTGAAGAATTTATTATCCGCGCTGCTATTGAATTTCAACCTCCGCCAACAGAGGATGAATTAGCCTCTGTACTTGGGCTTGATTCTGTTTTTATTAAAACTACTACTACAACTCTTCGTTCCTTACAAACTCTATCACCAACATCGCCACTAACAGTTACTCCAGAAGGTCGCTCATTTTATGAAAAAGGGTCTGTACCACAGCCGCCATATCCTATACAAGTTTATGCTATTACAGACCCTTTAAGCGATAAGATAACCTTTCAATCTGAATCTTTAAATGAGACAACCATAACTTTACCTGACTTGGCAGACTTTATCGCTATCGATAATACAATTGCTGATATCTCTTCCTTACCGCTTGAGGAAATCCAAAAAAGTATTCAAGCTTCAGGTTTAGCACTTCATGTCCCAGAAGAGGGAAAAATCGTTACTTCGTGCAAGGTACTAGCTTCGACTCAAAAAATTTGGAGAAAAATATCACTTTTCATTATCTTCGATGCCCTTGAAGATAAATTGACCATTCAAATAAGAAATGGAAAGCAAATTTTAGAGTCAGCATCAAATTGGTTAGAAGTGCTACACGCTAAAGGTAAAATATCTTTGCAAGCATTATGTAAATTGTCAAGCGAAACTATCAATTTTGAACGTGAAGCCATTCTCAAGCAGAAAAATACTGAAATAGAAGCTAGGCTTGAAAAGATTAGCCAAAAGGCGCTAGAAGCTGCCACAAAAGCTACTGATGAGGTAGATAACTATAAAGCGTTAGGTGAAGCAGTACAGTTACGCGATGGACAAATTAGCCTAGCTTTTTCAGAAATTTTAAATTCGGCTAAAAGTCAGATTCTAATTTATTCTCCTTGGGTGAATCAAGCAGTTATCAATGAAAAATTTCTAACTTTGTTACAGAAATTAGCTAATCGCGGAGTTTGGATTTTAATTGGACATGGAATTGCGCAGCGACAAGAAGATGAAGATAAACCAATTCCACCAGAACTAGAGAAAAAACTTCGAGCGGTTAAAACACCTGAGGGTTTGCCATCTGTACAGGTTTTTTGGTTGGGAGATTCCCATGTTAAAGAAGTAATAGTTGATAAAGAAATCCATCTTTGCGGATCTCATAACTGGTTATCCTATCGCGGCGATTACCTACCACGAGGTGAGTCAGTTTATAAAGTTACAATCCCACATCAAGTCCAGGAAGCTTATGAATTTCTCGCTAATCGCTTCCAAAATCACGCTCAAAATTTATGGGAAAATGCTTTAGAAAACTGCGATTCTAAACTTGCTATAGAGTCTTTATGTGTGTGGGGTGCGCTAGGTATGGAAGATATTGCACTCAAAGAGATACAGAAAAATAATTGGTTTGAACTTCTGCCTGTATGGTTGAATGTAGCACTACAGGGGTTAAAGTCTAAAAATTTCTCAGGGAATTCAGCAAGTTTTAAAACTGCACTTTCGTTACTGAGTCAAGTTTCTATTGAAGAGGCTTTTCTTGAGCAATTGCAACAGGGATGGCGTAAAGTTATCGGCGCGATCGCAATCAACAATCCCAAAACTGCTTTCAACTTACTTAGTGATGAAGTCTGGGCGGAGTTTCTACGTCTCAATATTGCCCAAAAGAGTGATTCACCTGATAATTTTATTTCGCAATATATCTAAAATAAAACAAAAATATTACTGAGCTTTTCGGTTTAAATTAACTGTAGTTCTCAATATACATGATACTGAACTATTAAT
>NZ_CAXTNP010000048.1:0-34131 GCF_964245575.1 uncultured Nostoc sp.
AGAAAGTCGCAGCATTCATAACGATAGCAATATTTCGCTTTCCTTTCAGTTGTGAGATATCTATTTATCTAGTTGCCACCCTTACTATTATAGGTTGATCTGGATTTAAATAAAAACTTGCCTGGAAAACCCATAAAACGTATATACAGAGAGAGTTTGACATCGTTTTACCTATTTTTTTGATATAATCTGAGTTTGGAGCATTTTTGCTCGGTATATTTTCCTTTACCTGTCTATGTTTGAGCATTATTTATGTCTCAAAAATGTTTAAGTATTGATAATCACCGAACACTATTTTTAATAATTTTCCAAAAAGAAAATTTAAAAAAATAAAATTAATAATTAAATATAATGTGTGATGCAAGTCACTACCTTTTATGCCCAATTTTAGCAGACCACAAAGTTTGTTCAAGAACAGCGATCGCTAACTGGTTAAGAATTTCTGGTACTTGCGCCATTGATGGTTTTTATTGAATTAAAAAAGGTGCCAGCTTGGGGAGTGTTTTTGATTTTAGCGCGAGAATTAGCGATCGCTGGTTGGCGGGTGAATCAAACGACGATTACGGGGGCAAATATTTGGGGTAAACTCAAAACTGTTAGTCAAATAGTTGCGATCGCACTTTTGATTGCGCCTCTGGGTGAAGTGTGGCAAAGTTCCTCTGTGATTGCCTTTTGGATTTCTGTGTCCCTGACTTTAATATCTGGCGGTATTTATCTTTTGCCGCAAAAAGCCAGCACTGCTGATTGAAAACATCTACTGTATCGTCCCTGTAGGTCTGAGATTTTCTCAGATAATCATGACAAAATACTTGTGATAACCCCAATATAGTATTGTAATTCAGTGGTCGATGGAAGATAAAAAGTACATTGTCAGCCTACCTGAGTTTGGCCCTTATGCACACACTCATGGAAATACCTACGCGGATGCTCTCAATAATGGTGAGCAAGTGCTAGAACTTTTAATTGAACGATTACCAAGCACAAGCAAAACCACTACCGGAGCCTTTAACTGCAAACGTTCCTTTTCGGTTTGTGCAATCCTCACCCTAATTATAGGAACACTCCGGTAATTTCAAAAATTATTCAACAAAATTTTATAGGAGTTATGAGGTATAGTTCTTATTCTTAACTCCTGTACAGACGTGATTAATCGCGTTTCTCCAAACCCCTAACTTTTTTCATGCCATCCAAAATCTTACCACCGCCTCTGAAACCTGGAGACTTACTACGAGTAATTACCCCTAGTGGTGCTTTGCGAGAATTTAAAGCATTTGAACGGAGTGTAGAAATTTGGCGATCGCGTGGTTATCGAGTAGAAATCAGTCCTCAGATACATGACAAATGGGGTTATCTGGCTGGCACAGACGAAACCCGCCGTCACCAATTAGCAGCAGCATGGCAAGATCCTGATTGTCGCGGTATTCTCTGTGCCAGAGGCGGTTTTGGTAGCACCCGCATTTTAGAAGATTGGAATTGGCAACAAAACTCAGCCCTTCCCAAGTGGCTTATAGGCTTTTCTGATATCACAGCTTTATTGTGGAGCCTTTATATAGCAGGAATTTCTGGCGTTCACGCTCCCGTGCTGACGACTTTGGTAGATGAGCCAGATTGGTCAGTTGAGCGATTATTCGATTCAGTAGAAGGTCGTCCTCTCGCCCCTCTCAAAGGTTGCGGGTGGGGTGGTGGCGTAGTAACTGGCACTTTATTGCCAGGTAATCTCACGGTGGCAACTAACCTTTTAGCTACACCAATCCTGCCACATCTGGATGGGGTAATTCTGGCGTTGGAAGATATTACAGAAGCACCTTATCGCATTGACAGGATGCTGACACAGTGGCGTTTGAGTGGTGCTTTGTCTCAAGTCTGCGGTATTGCTTTGGGCGGTTTTACTCGCTGTGAAGCACCGCCAACTGTGTCTAGCTTTAGTGTAGAAGAAGTATTGCGCGATCGCTTGGGTGATTTGGGGATTCCTGTTGTATCTAACCTACCTTTTGGTCATGATAGTCCGAATGCTGCGTTACCAGTAGGTGTGGAGGTAACCTTAGATGCGGAACAGGGAATATTAGAGATTACATCATAATTTGCCGCAATGAGATCATAGGGTTTTTGTATTCATAGATATCAACTATAATTTCAAGGAGCCAATCAACCAATCTCAAATACGCCTAAACTGAATTTGGCAATATTTTTTTTAATTTTGACCTGGAACTAATTTATATGTCACAAGATCAACAAACATCTACCCGTAACACTTTTGCAGAAATATAGAACTCATATTTGATTGCGTGAAAAAAACTCAGTACACCTTTATTCCTTCTTCTCAGTGCATCGCTCAATACTTGGTGAAAAGTCTTTTTGCGTCTAAGTTTTATCATCTGTTGATGTCCTAATCACCAAGGCTTTTGCTATAATTAACTACTAGCATTGGTAAGAATTCCTACAAGCACTCGCACTAATTCTTCCAAACCTTCTGGAACGCGATAAAGTTTTATATCTTGCATGACCCGTTTATCTTGCCGATAAAATATCCCAAATCGCCAATCTTCTCCATTTGTTACAGCACCATACAAAGTTGGTGTTTGAGAATCTGTCCATTGGTCGAGTGCTATCAATTCAATTGCAAGTTGAGTAAACCCCCGGCTTAAATCGGATTGCTTGGCTTCAACTACTAACAGTGAATTGGAAGATGAAATATAGTAATCAAAACTTCCTTTGAGTTGTTCGCTAACATTAATGGGGTACTCAATGTTCAGTTGAGTTTGCGTTTGGTCGCAAATTTCTAACAAAATAGGAGCAATTAAAACTTCACGCTTTGCAGCTTCACTGATAGGATTTACGCGTATGATATTGCGCTGTAAGTAACGCTGCAAAAACTCTAAATAGTGAATTCTACCTGAATATTGTGGTAGTTGTAACGATACGCGTTCGTAACTACATCCCAGTTCCGCCAAGATATCTGCTGGGGTATATGGTAATTCAAAATACTTACTAAATGTATAACTTTGACCGGGTTGGATAATGCGCGGGCGAGTCATAAACTTTAAGGTTATGGAATATATTGATAAAAGTCAGCGATAAACTCCAGTTTTGCGATGTAAATTTCTTTTCAATGTACACAAGCCAATTGCTGGTATGGCTCCCAAAATCACTGCTGTAAGTCCTTGTCCACTCCAATATAATATGGGAGTACGGTAGGTTTCTGGAATTAAATTTTGCATAATAAAAAGCAACCAAACCAAAATAGTGATCAAAAAGAAAGAGATTGAGGGTAAAAAATTCCACCACCAAATGTCTGCTGTATATCGCCTCAATACCAGCCATTGGCAAATACCTAGCCAAATTCCAGAAATAATATAAGCGATCGCAGACAGAAATTCAAAAATAAAAGTCTGCTCAAGAGATAAAGTTTCATTTAACGATGTGGCAATACTTGAAATATAGTTAATCCAGGCTGTAGAAACGCCGTTGGCAATCAGCCAACCTACACTAGTAGCAAATAGCCACTGCCAACCCGGTAAATATCGGTAAAGGACAAGGGCTTGATCAGCAGCAAAAATCACGGCAAATACAACATTGCTGAGACTTCTGACCAAAATGCCCCATGTTTGGGGTTGGATTGCAATGCTAGGTGAGGTTTGGAGAATAATTTTCTCTAAAGCGATACCGGCAATGCCACCCACAACCCATCCGATCAGGGTCATTAAAGTAAACTGAATAAAGAACCTCTGTCGCTGCGATCGCGGAATCAAAAATTTTCCTGGGTTAGGATCATTATTAGCAGATGCAACATGATCGGAACTGTTAGAGTCAGTTTGCATATCAAGTTAGGGGACTAGGGAGTAGGGAGAGCAGGAAAATAGGGGAGCAGGGGGAGAATAACTAATGCCCAGTGCCCAATCCTCAATTAAATATTGATTCTTGTTTTACCCTATTTCTCAATCGCCAGTCCCTATTTTCCATTCCCCACTGGCCACTCGCAACTTCCCCAAGGCGAGGATATTATGTCAATAATAGCAATTGCCTAGGAACAAAACCCAACATTTCGGGGGCTTTGTTGGATTGCACTTTGCTTAACCCAACAAAGCAATTTTTCACAAAGCCAAGCGTATTGATGTTGTTTTGCATCTGAATGGGAACCGCTATATTGCTAAAGATTTAGGGGTAGCCCATCGTAGACATCGCTTTGAGTCTCGCAAACTAAACCAAACGAGAAATGCTGATTTTTTTGTTGGTTCTTAACTTTGGTTGCGATCAAGAGTAATTTAGATGCGTTTGTCCTGCCCACTACAATTACACAACAACCTTCACATAATCTTTAAATATATTTTAGTATATACACCGTATCTTTTGCGAGTGATAAAAATAAAAATAGGATTATAAAGCATCAAGATAAATTTATAATCTTTGAGCTTTTTATACCCAACAAAACTCATCTACAAATACCTAATAATATTTGTGATTTTCTTCTAGCTTGTTGGAGTAATAAAACTATGTTTTTGTAACTAGTTTTTCAGGAAAACCCAGTCTTAATTATCTTTATTTTTTTCAAGGTTTATTACTAGAATGCTGCAAAAATTATCCTTGGCTTTCGTCGGAACAACTGCTGTGATCATGAGTGCAAATCCAGCTAGTGCCGTAACTCTACAAGTCAACAGTGGCCCGTTTACTAGCTACGCTAATGCCAAAACTGTCACATTTGATGATGGCACAGCAAATGATCCTAATGGATTTGTTACTTACTCTAATATTACTACTAACATTGTTGAAGGTAGCAAATCTGGGCAATACGCTTCACCTTATGGGGATAACACCAAATTTCTCACAATTGCTCCAGTAGGTAGTAATGTTGCAGGTGCCACTGGTTTTGTCAATATTAACTTCAAAGAAGCTGTTGATTACTTCGGTTTTTATGCAGGTTCATTGGATGATTACAATTATGTTGACATTTACAAAGGTAATCAATTGTTAAAGACTTTTAGTGGTACAGATGTACCAAATGCTATAGCTAATGGTAGTTGGACTAGCTCTCAAGCTAATATGTTTATCAATCTTGTAGCTGATACAGGAGAAACATTTGACCGAGTTGTGATGCGCTCAAATGGTGTTGCCTTTGAAACAGATAACCACGCCTATAGACTAGCCAGCGTTCCTGAACCTAATGCGATGTTAGGTGTGTTAGCAATAGGTGCTTGTGGTATGATGTCACTCTTCAAACGCTCACAACATAAAGCGACAGTGAAAGGATAAATTTATCAGGATACCTGTTGAAAACCCTTAAGGATGTGTCTCTACGCCATACGTAGAGACACATTTGTTATTTGTCATGGAGTTTTCCTCATGCGTTCCCTTGATGCAGAAGTGAGAGGTGCATTTCTATGTGAGACTCAAAGCGATGATTTCACCGGAGAAGCCAAAAAAAACAATAATTTGTCGCCCTTGCTGGCATTAATACTGTAGTCAAGCCAACCGATCGCTTAGATCCAATAATCAAAATATTATAAAATATTACTATTATGCCCTGCTATTCACCTTTTCCTGAAAACCTGCTGGAAAAGCGTAATCCCAGAATGATAAGCTAAACAGTGGCATAACTAGGATGAATTAATAAATGGGTGTTTATTCAACGACTCCTCATCTCTTACGGGCTGCTCGTGGTGAAGTAGTAGATCGTCCCCCTGTATGGATGATGCGACAAGCGGGACGATATATGAAAGCATATCGAGACTTAAGAGAAAAGTATCCTTCGTTTCGCGATCGCTCCGAAATTCCAGAAGTAGCAATTGAAGTTTCCTTGCAACCCTGGAGAGCCTTCCAACCAGACGGAGTAATTTTATTTTCTGATATTGTCACGCCATTACCTGGTTTGGGCATTGACATGGATATTGCCGAAGGAAAAGGGCCAATCATTCACTCGCCCCTCCGCACTCAAGAACAAATTGAACGTCTGCATCCTTTAGAACCAGAAGCAGCTCTACCATTTATCAAGACAATCTTACAAGCACTGCGTTCTGAAGTAGGCGATAAATCAACGGTGTTGGGCTTTGTGGGTGCGCCGTGGACTTTAGCAGCTTATGCAGTTGAGGGAAAAGGTTCCAAAACCTATTCCATCATCAAAAACATGGCATTTTCAGACCCGACGATATTGCATCAACTATTAGCTAAATTAGCAGATGCGATCGCCATCTATGCCCGTTACCAAATCGACTCTGGTGCTCAAGTTGTGCAAATGTTCGATTCTTGGGCGGGCCAATTGAGTCCTCAAGATTATGACACCTTTGCTCTCCCCTATCAGCAGAGGGTTTTCCAGCAAGTCAAGCAAACCCATCCTGATACACCTTTGATTTTGCTAGTTAGCGGTAGTGCGGGTGTGTTGGAAAGAATGGCACAATCTGGCGCTGATATAGTCAGTGTAGACTGGGCTGTAGATATGGCAGACGCACGAGCCAGATTGGGTAAACAAGTCAAAGTTCAAGGAAATCTTGACCCAGGCGTGCTATTTGGCTCTAAACAGTTTATCCGCGATCGCATTCTCGATACCGTTCGCAAAGCTGGTAATTGGGGTCACATTCTCAATCTCGGTCACGGTGTCTTACCAGAAACTCCAGAAGAAAATGTTGCTTTCTTCTTTGAAACAGCAAAGGAATTGAATCTTGCAGGAGTTAAGGGTTAGGAGTTATGAGTTATGAGTTATGAGTTAGGAGTTATTAAATTATCAGTCGTGAGGTACAGAGTTATTTTTAACTCCTCAGTTCTAACTCCTAACTTTATTTTTAACTCCTGATTCGGAACTTTTAACTTCATTTTTAACTCTTCACTTTTAACTCCTAAATTTTGATAAATTCTCTATGAGCCAGAAACGGATTTTAGTGACTGGTGCAAGTGGTTGTATAGGTCATTATTTAACAGAAGCCTTAATTAAGGAAACAGATCACGAACTGTATCTACTAGTTAGAAACCCAAGTAAACTGCAAATTGATACCAAGACACGTTCAGGTATCAACGTTTTACAAGGTAATATGCAAAATATTCACCAGTTTGCCGATTTGCTATCGACAATTGATACGGCGGTACTCACAGCCACAGCTTGGGGTGGTGATGAGACATTTGATATTAATGTGATCAAGACTATAAAGTTGCTGGAACTCTTAGATCCAGAACGTTGCCAGCAGGTGATTTATTTTTCGACAGCTAGCGTTTTGGATCGGTACAATCAACCATTAAAAGAAGCTGGTGAAATTGGGACAGATTACATCCGTTCCAAATATGACTGCTTACAGAAAAAAGAAAAATTAGCGATCGCACCCAAAATTACCACAGTATTTCCTACTTTAGTATTGGGCGGTGATGCCAATAAACCTTATTCTCACCTCACATCTGGCATTCCAGAAGTTACGAAATATATTAATTTGATTCGCTTTCTAGAAGCAGATGGCAGTTTTCACTTTATTCACGGAGGAGATATTGCTACTGTCGTGCGATATTTAATTGATCATCCTGTGGAAAAGGATCAACCACGTCGGTTGGTTTTAGGTCAAGCACCGTTAACTGCTAATCAAGCAGTGGAAGAAGTTTGTACTTATCTGGGCAAAAAGATTTACTTTCGCATTCCCATATCTATAGCTTTAGCTAATTTAATTATTGTTCTGTTCCGCATTCAGATGGCTGCTTGGGATCGGTTTTGCATGAACTATCGGCATTTTACCTATGAAAATTTTATCAATCCCGATAGTTTCGGCTTGCCAAATTATTGTGCAACCATGAGTGATGTTTTAAAAATTAGTGGCGTTAAAGGTGTGAAGTAGGATATTTGACACTTTTAACATTGGGGCAAAAACATCTCATACCAAATCAAGGATATTTAAGAAATTAGCAAAAGCTTGCGTAAGCACAGGCTGTCAGTAAAAAAAATCAGGCAATATTGCTATGAGTATGTATAAATTAACCAGAATGTTAAGATAGAACAACTTTAATAAAAAGTCAATAGGTCTTAATTTTCGTTAAAGTGGGATAACAATCAAAGTGTGAGGATTGATACTAGATGCGAATCTTGTTAGTGTATCCGATATTTCCCAAAACCTTTTGGTCTTATGAAAAAATCTTGGAGTTAGTCGATCGCAAGGTTTTATTACCACCTCTGGGTTTAGTAACAGTAGCTGCGATTTTGCCCCAAGAATGGGAATTTAAGCTGGTCGATCGCAACATTCGCCCTGCAACAGAAGCAGAATGGGCATGGGCCGATGTAGTAATTCTCTCTGCGATGATTGTCCAGAAACAAGATTTACTTGAGCAAATTCAGGAAGCAAAAAAACGTGGCAAGCTAGTCGCAGTTGGCGGCCCCTACCCAACCTCTGTACCTCACGAAGTTGAAAATGTTGGCGCAGATTTTCTAATTCTGGATGAAGGGGAAATCACTCTCCCCATGTTTATTGAGGCAATTCAACGCGGTGATACATCTGGGACTTTCCGCGCCACAGAAAAACCTGATGTGACAAGCACACCAATACCCCGGTTTGATTTATTAGAATTGAATGCTTATGACATGATGTCGGTGCAATTTTCGCGTGGATGTCCCTTCCAGTGCGAATTTTGCGACATTATTGTTCTCTACGGGCGCAAACCGCGCACCAAAGCCCCAGCCCAACTTTTAGCAGAATTAGATTACCTCTACGAATTGGGTTGGCGGCGGGGTGTGTTCATGGTGGATGATAACTTTATTGGCAACAAACGAAATGTGAAATTGTTGCTGAAAGAGTTAAAAGTCTGGATGGCAGAACATAAGTATCCCTTCCGGTTTGACACTGAAGCTTCAGTTGACTTGGCACAAGACTCAGAAATGTTGGAGTTGATGGTTGAGTGCGGTTTCTCGGCGGTGTTTTTGGGAATCGAAACGCCGGATGAGGATAGTTTGCAAATGACCAAGAAGTTTCAAAATACTCGCAGTTCCCTAACTGAGGCAGTGCAAACCATCACCAAAGCGGGATTGCGCCCAATGGCTGGGTTTATTATTGGGTTTGATGGTGAAAAAGCAGGTGCAGGCGATCGCATTGTCCGCTTTGCAGAACAAGCAGCTATTCCCTCTACTACCTTTGCAATGTTGCAAGCGTTACCTAACACTGCACTTTGGCATCGCCTGAAAAAAGAAGGACGACTACGGGAAAATCAAGATGGGAACATCAACCAAACAACATTGATGAACTTCTTGCCCACACGTCCTTTGGAAGAACTGGCAAGAGAATATATTGAAGCATTCTGTACTTTATACGACCCAGTACAGTACTTAGATCGTACCTATCGCTGTTTCTTGATGATGGGTTTGCCAAGTTGGAAAGCACCAGCGAAAATGCCAGAGTGGATAGTTGTGAAAGCTTTGCTAATTGTAATTTGGCGACAAGGAATTAAACGCGAAACCCGTTGGAAATTCTGGCATCATTTATTTAGCATTCTTAAGCGTAACCCTGGAGTTATTGAGCATTACATCTCTGCTTGCGCCCACAACGAGCATTTTCTAGAGTATCGCCAAATAGTGCGCGATCAAATTGAAAGTCAGCTAGCTGAATATTTGGCACAAGGTGCAGAAACGCCTTATGTGCTAGTGAAGGAAAAAGTAGAGGAAAAAGCTGAAGCGGTAGTCAGTTAGTTTCATTGGAAAATAACAAGTGATATCATGTCCGCTTGATTACTTGTTAAACCCTAAGAACCCCACCCCGCCAAAGCTGCGCTTTGTCTCCCCTCCCGGCTCTTCGGGAGGGGTTGTTTTATTATGGGTAATTTGGCGGACATGATATTATCTACCGCGATCGCGTTCTAAATCATCAATCACTTTTTGCAAATACCAATCGTCTGACATCCCAGGATGGTAATCTTGCTTCTGCTGAATTAATCGTTCGGCAATTTCCCAATATCCGCCAACCATTCGCAAAAGTCGCTGACGTAGTAGGTTATATTTTTGCTTTTTTGACTCTGGACTAAATTTTTGGATTTTTTCTAGGCTACTTAATACTTGTTGATAATTTACCCAGTCTTCTTGTTCACAAAAAATACTCGCCGCCCGTTGATAATCTTCCAGGGCATTTTGCATTTCTTCTATGCAAGTATAGGCAATGCCGCGATTGTAGTAAGCTTGAGCATCATTAGGATTTATTTGCAGCGCTTGGGTGTAATCTTGAATTGCACCGAGATAATTACCCATTGTCCGATAGGCATTGCCTCTGGCAATATAGACTAAGTGATCTTCGGGTTGCATCTGGAGTGCTTGGTTGAGGTCTGCGATCGCTCCTGGATGATCGCCCAATATAGAACGGGCTTTACCTCGGTTGCGATAGACAATGGCATCTTGAAAATTTAATCGCAATGCTTGATTAAAATCTGCGATCGCTTCTCGATAATTGCCCATTTTGCAACGCACAACCCCACGACAGCAGTAAGCTTGGGCATCTTGTGCATCGGCTTTTAATACCCAGTTTAAATCAGCTAGTGCCTCTTGCGTATCTCCCTTTTCAGCCTTTTCTAATAATTGGGTAAAATATTCATTTGTGGATAGAATGGGCGCATTTGGAGAACGTGATTGCTCTACAACAGGTAATTCTTGGGGTTGTAGCTGTTTAATTTGTTCCAGACATAGACGACAATTGTCTTTATCCTGTTGTTCTAGATATAATTGTGCAGCTTTTTTAAAATTAGCGATCGCGTCTTGAATATAACCCTGTTTGCGCCGCACTATCCCCCGCAGATTATAAGCAGGAGCATAATTGAGATTGAGACGAATAGCGCGTTCAACATCGTCTAGCGCCCCCGGTAAATTTTTCAGCCCCACCCTAGCCAATCCACGACAATAATATGCCTCTACACTCTCAGGATTCAGCTTTAGGGCTTCGGTATAATCTGAAACAGCCTTAAGGATTGCTCCTGAGTCATAATGTGCCAAACCCCGTTGCAAGTAAGCTTCGGTAAAGTAAGGTGTCAGTTGTAAAGCATGGTTAAATTCCTCAATTGCTCCAGCGTAGTCTTTTCGCCTAGCCTTTTCCAATCCTCTATTGTAGAATTTGTCATTCATGGCATTTGTTTGGTTGATTCAGTTAGTTGAATTCCATCACGCTTGTTTCGTAGCCTCATTTATACACTCACCTTTAATATTTTAAGTATTCAGCGTGTCTTTGCTTCATTCTCCTGTATTAAAAAATGTATCAATAAAAATCTGTGCTTACTCTATCAGGATGATTATTTATAATTCAAAATAAAAAAAACTGGGGAAATGATATATTCAATTCCCCATATCTCTTAGATTGTAAAATATTTACAGTTAACTAGAATTATTCTGAAAGTAAGCTAGGAGAAGTCAGTACAAAAATATCCCAACTTCCTTGAGCGTCAGTTTGTGGTTTTATGGGATTGGCGAAATGGAAAAACTCATGGTCATTTACCAATAAAAGTTCTCCCGGATTTAGAACTTTGCTAAACACAGGTTTTTCTCTTTTGGCAGTATATAAATGTGTTTCTCCACCTTTAATATTATCTCTATCTACTGAAAATATACCAATAAAATCAGTACCATCTTGATGGATACCTTCAGGGGCTGGATTAGCAAAATTATCTGGCGAACAAATAATTCTAATTTGATGAACTCCGATTTCAGCTTCCGGATGAAGTTTACAAGAATCGCTAAATGCTAAGACAAGATTTCTAAAAATATCAAGTTCTATGAGTGCATCATCTAATTCTGCAAACTCTCTTTTTATGTCACCCGCTAATGGATTATAATCTTTGCTTTGAAAGAAGTAGCCATGAGGTAATTTGATTAACTGATTACCAGAAACTGTGAACCGAGATAATCTCCTCTGACGATAGTTGCCTTTGATATAAGGGTCAATAGGCATATTACTAAAAAATGGCTTGAAACCTTCTAGATTTATCGAATTTACCTTTCTCAGAGTAAACAGAAAAGCATATTCTAATTCCGTTGCTGTACCCACTTTTTGCATAGGATTTACCTCCTTGCATATTGAAATCCTCCCAGATTTTTCTTTATGGGAGGCTTATAATACTTAGTATATGCTACTTTATATTACTATGTTGTCAATTTAACTACAATAAATCGCATTTTATGATATATACAGTTATTCAATTTCTGTTATGGGGCAGAGTAGCTGTTGAAAAGATTTGCTGTTGAGAAGTAGGTGGGTAAGGTATCGACGTATATTTACTAACAGCAACAAGGTTTTACAATGATAGATTGGCTTTACCGTTACCCACCTTTGTATCCAGGTATTCTGCTAAAACGCTACAAGCGGTTTTTTGCTGAGGTTCAACTTACTTCTGGCGAAATAGTGACAGCACATTGTCCAAATACAGGGCCAATGACTGGAGTATCGACTCCCCAAAGTGCTGTACAGCTTTCCAAAAGCGATAATCTTAACCGCAAATTGGCTTACACTTTAGAACTAATTCAGGTACATGACAACGAGCCGACTTGGGTAGGCATAAATACTTTTTTGCCCAATCGGGTGGTAAAGCTAGCTTTGGCGAAACATCTTTTCCCAGAATTGGGCGGCTATAGCCAAGTCAAAGGCGAGGTGGTTTATGGGCTAGATAAAAAAAGTCGAGTGGATTTTTTCTTGATGGGGAGTGATGAGGAACGCCCAATTTATTTAGAAGTGAAAAATACAACTTTGTCTGATGGGAGACTAGCTTTATTTCCCGACACGGAGACTACAAGAGGACAAAAGCACTTGCGAGAACTAATGGCGCTGCTACCTCTAACTCGTGCGGTGATGCTTTACTTTATCAATCGCAGTGATTGTACTGAGTTTTCCCCTGGCGATCGCACAGATCCTGTATATGGTAAATTATTACGGGATGCGATCGCTCTTGGTTTAGAAGTCTTACCTTGCCGTTTTGATATTTCCCCTGAAGGTATTCGTTATTTGGGTTTGGCGAAACTAAAAATTTGATTACACCTAATGAAATCTAAACGCGGGAAACAATAAATCCATCTAGATACTGTCTAGATGGATTTATTGATAGTTGCTGTTTACTAAAAAACATTCAACCAGACTGTAATGGAAAAACGACTATAGGTAGTCGCCGCGCCACAAATAGCATTTGCTATTCTGACGTTTGCTTATGCAGGAATCAAAACTGTGTCAATTACGTGGATGACACCGTTATCAGCATCAACATCTGCCGTTGCAACAGTTGCATCATTGATTTTAACGCCATTAGAAGCGTCAATTTTTACATCTGAACCTTCAACTGTTGTAGCTGTTTTCAGCTTAACTACATCAGCAGCCAGTACCTTTCCTGAGACTACATGATAAGTCAAGATTTTGGTGAGCTTTGGAATATCTTGAAGTAATGAGTCTACTGTACCTGCTGGAAGCTTATTAAACGCTTCATCAGTAGGTGCAAAGACGGTAAATGGCCCGGGGCCTTTGAGTGTATCTACTAGACCGGCTGCTTGGATTGCTGCAACTAGTGTTGTGAAAGAACCATTATTAGCGGCGGTGTCAACTATGTTGGCCATGTACTTTACCTACTTCTGTGTAACTTGTTACAAATCTAAACTATTTATTTAATAAAATCTATCTATCGTTAGACGTATGTAAAATCAAATTTCTTATTGATACCATAAAAGATTGTATATATTTTTATACAAGTAGAGAATTATATGTAGATTGTCTGAGCGGATGAGCTATAGACACTCCTGGATGCGTAGTTTACCGCAGCAAGTCCAATACCAACAAAGTTATTTAGCTGGATAATTAAAAGTATTTTATTGGTATAAGTAGAGTTTTAGATATTTATAAAATATATGTCAATTTTATTATAAAATCTTTACTGAGCAAGCAATGCAGGATTTTTAGAGAACTAAAATGCACTTGCACAAGCTTTTTGTCAGGATTTGCTAACCAAAAAAGTTGGTAATAAGCATATTTAACTGATATTATTTCATCACTAAATACATTTCACTCGTTGTTTGTGTAATTCCACTTGGAAATAATAAACGACCCATCACATTAATGCTTTTAGCAATTGTGATTGGCTGTTTATTTCCAATAGGACTTACGCGCAGTGGCTCGCCTCAAAAAGTTGGCTCTTAGGGTTCTCCCTTATTTAATGAGACTTCTAGGTAATATTTTCCCCAAACCATAACTTTCATGAACAGAAGAAGACTTATTGCTTGGATTGCTACAGCAGTTACCAGCATGATGCTGGTAATAGGCTCTCAGTTTGTCAATTTCTCACCAGCACAATCTGCAACCACACTTAACGTGTTTGCGGCTGTCAGCTTAACAAACGCACTGAATGCCATAAAGACTCAGTACCAAAATGCTAACCCAAGCGTCAATGTTGTTTATACGTTTGGTGCTTCTGGTACCTTACTGAGTCAAATACAAGGAGGAGCTCCAGCAGATATTTTCATTTCTGCTGCCACCGATCAAATAGATGTCTTGCAGAATTCAAGCCCAAGTAAATTGGTAGCAGGTAGCCGTAAGAATATTGTCAGAAATCGTCTAGTTTTGATTGCCCCTACGACATCTCCTAGTCCTGGTAGTGCTGCTCTTAACAGCATCAATGGTTTGACCAACGCCAATATTAGAGGCATTGCCATAGGTGACTATACAGGTACTCCGCCAGTTGTGCCAGCAGGGGATTATGCCAAACAAGTTCTCACTAGCCGAGGTATTTTCAATACTGTCAGTCCCAAATTGGTTCTTGGAAGCAATGTGCGTAACGTTTTAACTGCTGTTGAAAACAAAACTCTTGCAAATAAGACTATTGATGCAGGTTTTGTTTACAGAACTGATGCTCTTATTTCTAACAAGGTGAGAATCGCAGACACTGCCCTCACAACAGAGAGCAATGCGATTGTCTATCCACTGGGTATACTCACCAGAAGTACAGTTAGATCGACGGCACAGAGTTTTTCTAACTACTTAAGTAGTACTACTGCCCAGAATATCTTCAAAAATACTTATGGGTTTATCCTGCCTTAATCACCACAAAGTAAATCAACTAGTCGTTGTCGTGAATTTTGAACTATTTGGAGTCATGTCTTGTGAAGTTCACTAAAAAACTCTCAATTATTGTTTGTAGTTTGACCACTGCCTTTTTTCATACTGCTGTGATTACCAATACTTATAAATCAGTGGCACAAGCAGAAGGACAAGAACTGATTATCAACGGAAGCTTTGAAAACGACGCTCTTGTAGATCCTAACGATCCCACCGCTCCAAATCCTAATGTTATGGGATGGACTAAGTCTGGCGATCCTATGGATATATCAGGTATTAGAATCAGTAACTTTCCTAACACTGGTAATCAAGGTTTATCGCTGAGTGGATTTTCTGACATTAGCTACATATCACAGACTATCCCTACAGTTAAGGGTCAAAACTACCAACTTACTTACTATTTCGCATCCATAGAAGAACCACCTGATCTGAAGAATAAATTTCAGGTTTTTATCGGTGACAAGAAGGTTTTTGTTAGTCAAAATACTCCTTTTCAACCTTACACAAAATACACCATATCTTTCAAAGCGAAAGGAGAATCCACAGAGATAAAGTTTGGTTACAAAGCCAAGGATGCGTTTTTATTCTTGGATGATGTAAGCGTCCAATCTATACTTTAACATCAAGGAGAAAACTATGGTGATGAAGTCATAGATGATGAGAATGACTAAACCATAGATATAAGCCAAACAATGTCTGGCTCTATAGTGTCGATAATGCCACTAAAATTCATCTAATTAACAAACTCCATCATTGGTTTACACAGAGAGATGGGCTTGAGTATGTGAATTATTATCCATATCAATCAATAGCTAACTGTTATAAACCAAAATAAAGTTTTTAGTTTTATTGACACTATTTAGAGCCAGCATGAATGTAACTATCAACTTGTTTTAAACCTTGTCATAATTTTGAATTATTTGGAGTCAAGTTTTATGAACTTCACTAAAAAACTCTCAATTATTGTTTTTAGTTTTACTACTACCTTAATTAGCACTGCTGTAATTACTAATACTTATAATGCAGCAGTACAAGCGGCAGAACTTGTTAAAAACGGAAGCTTTGAACTAGATCCCCTTGTAGATCCTAACAATCCCAACGCTACAAATCCTAATATTACAGACTGGACTAAGTCTGGTGATCAGATGGATATATCAGGGATAAGAATAAGCAATTTTCCTGAGTATAATAGTGGTAATCAGGGCTTATCACTTAGTGGATTTCTAGGCCTCAGCTACATATCACAGACGCTTTCTACCCAACCTGGTCAGCAATACGAACTTAGTTACTATTTAGCATCTATAGATGAGGCCCCTGACCTTGATAATCAATTTCAGACATTTGTAGGTGGAAATAAGATTTTTGATCAAGAAGATATTTCTTTTCAACCATACACGCCATATAAGTTTAATTTCACGGCAGACGCATCATCCACAGAGTTAAAGTTTGGAAATTGGGATAGAAAGGGATTCTTATTCTTAGATAATGTGAGTGTAAAACCTGTGCCTGAGCCATCAACAATTGGAGGAGTAGCAGTTGCTGTGTCCATAGGAATATGGCTGAAGAAAAAGAAGGCAATTAGCTAGAAAGAATAGCCCTTTTTTGTCACTTTCGGAAAAAAATAGAGCGATCTCTACACAATCTAAATAAAAAAGGTGCATCTCGTAGAGAAGCGTTAGGAAGTCTTGTCTGTGATACGCTCTTGCGTTAGAGCGTCATACCCCTTACCGTTCCATAGCTCAGGCGCGTTCAACAAGTGACAGCCCACTGGTGTCCGATAAGCAACTCCTCTACCCACTTCCGAATTACGTTCAATCAACTTATAAACTAGCATTCAACTTTTAATGTTTGTCTTAATGCCGTAACAGCGATCGCTGTTACGGCATCTTTATAAAAGCAATATAGAGGTATTGACAAATACAGTAGCTCTAAATCGATTGTGAGAAAATAATAACTGTGTAAATTTAACTAAGTATTTGGTGCAAAATGTGGAGTCGTTCCCTAACTGAATTGAACGAAACCTATCGAAAACTTCGTGAAATCAAAGGCGCATTTACACACCAACTTATAAGGTAATTAAAATGACTTACGATTCAGAAGATGTGCAAAAAATCCTTCAAATAGCACTCACTCGTAAACAAGAAGGTGGATTTTCACGAGAACAGCTTATAGAAATGGCATCTGAGTTAGGTATCTCTTCTGATATTTTGGAAACAACTGAAAAAAAGTGGTTAGCTCAAGAAGAAGAAGAACGTTTGCGACGCACATTTAATACTTTCCGACGCAGAGCATTTCGGGCACACTTTGTTAGCTTCCTAGCAGTCAATTTATTCCTTATTATTTTGAATTTAATAACTAGTCCTAGTTATTTTTGGGCTATCTTCCCATTATTAGGATGGGGGTTAGGACTATTTTTTCATTGGTGGAGTGTTTATCAGAGTAAATCAGAGGATTACGAGATAGCCTTTCAGAAATGGCGTGGAAAAATTTAAGCTTCTCCTTAATTTGAAAAATGGAGATGTGAAGAAGATGCTTTAAGTCTCAAAATTAATTGAGTTTATCTTACCTCTAACTCATTTTATGATATTGGAATCCGATTTTCTTTTTGAAAAGCCAAGCTGATTGAAAGCTTGCCAAATCAAGTTTTGGTTCTCAGTATACTTTGCAAAACTCAAATAGAATCGGTGGGAATTTCATCCTTTCAAGGGCTGGGATTCCCGCCGATTTAGTCATTAACCATAATGGCTAATGACTGAGTTAGATTCCTATAATTTTTTGGGGCGATCGCTTTACTAGTAACTGTGGTGGAAGTTTACCTGTTGTTACAGCTATTTTCAGGTAAATAGACCACGCGGTAGGAGTTTAGCATTGCTAAACCCTTACAAAAGATGTGGTTCAAATACTTGAATTCTGCTGTAAGCTCCTTCTCTACGAGTTGAGAGTAATTTTTCACCTAGAAATGGGGAAATTTCCGTACTTGATACTTTGCTGACTCCGCTATTGAATAAGATTCTCTGAGGGATTGGATGAATTAATCCTTAATAGTCTGCAAATATGCTTGGGGTATGGCTTTCCACTGCTCTAGTGTTGCCCAACAAATGATCAGGGTAACTTCTGTGTGGTCATTGAGGCTAATCCAAACCTCTTTAGCGAGAAATTTAGGATATTCAGCCAGCGCTATTGTCCAAATTTGTACGTATTTATAGATAAAATTTTCCCTTAAATTCGGGGCAACCTTAAACTTGAGTCGTTCTATAAGCACACCCTGTGATCTCTGTGTTTGCTAATTTGCCAAAATAGAGATGTAGGCTAGAATAACTACGCTTTTAGCATAACTTGATTGCCTACACTCAGGAGCAAGGGTCGGCTGGTTTGAAATAAGTAAGAGGAAGGAAGTATGGACAGCAACAACTGGTTGCAACAGTTAATGATGGTGGGTCTTGGTACAACGTCTTTAGTAGGAGAAAAACTGCGCCAAGTCAGCGATGATTTAGTTAAAGACGGTAAGCTCAATCCTGAGCAAGCCAAGGCGGTAATAGATGATATTGCCCAGCAGTTAAAGTCGGAGCAGGGAAACTTCGATGTCCAAATGCAACGGCAAATGCGAAATATGATGCAGGATTTGGGGGTGGCTCGTCAGTCAGAAGTGGACGAACTGCGCGGTAGAATTGACCGTTTAGAGCGTCAACTGCGTGATTTGGAAAATAAGCTTTGGCGTTAAGATGTCCTTTCTGATTTAAACTAATTGTGTCCTGTTGGTAATGTTTTTGCCAGGATACCTAAGTAAGGAGAACTGATTTTGAAACCAATTTTCCTCAGCGTGGCGTTCATGCTGGTATGTGTTGTGCTGTTGATTGTGGGGCAAGTAGGCAGTAAACAGAATACTGCAATTGCTGCCCAGTTAACCCAAACGCCGCCGGCGCCCACAACTGTAACTGAAAACAATATCTTAATTGCGAACAATACTATGTCTGATGCTAATGCCGTAACTACTCCCTCTGGATTAAAGTATGTCGAGTTAAAAGAGGGGACTGGGGCGACTCCTCAACCTGGACAAACGGTTGAAGTTCACTATGTCGGCACTCTAGAAGATGGTACTAAGTTTGATAGTTCACGCGATCGCGGCCAACCCTTCAGCTTTAAAATTGGCGTTGGACAAGTAATCAAAGGTTGGGACGAAGGACTTAGCACCATGAAAGTAGGCGGTCGTCGTAAGTTAATCATCCCCTCAGAGCTAGGTTATGGCTCTCGTGGTGCTGGTAATGTCATTCCGCCTAACGCCACTCTGCTATTTGATGTGGAATTGCTCGGAGTTAAGTAGAAACTAGGGCATTGGGAATTGGGCATTGGGAATTGGTTTCTCCCAGTCCCAGTTCCCAATTCAATGGCTAAATTTTTAAATTTTGAAACTTTGTAAACTGTGGATTGAACAAAAGTTTCGCAGTACCAGTAGGCCCGTTGCGATGTTTAGCTATAATTACTTCTGCAATGCCGCGATCAGGAGTATCTGGAGAGTAATATTCATCGCGGTACAACATTATTACTAAATCCGCGTCCTGTTCGATCGAACCCGATTCTCTCAAATCAGATAACATCGGACGCTTATTGGTACGTGCTTCCACCCCTCGGCTCAACTGAGATAGGGCAATAACTGGTACAGATAATTCCCGCGCTAAACCTTTGAGTTGACGCGTAATTTTTGATAATTCTTGTACGCGATTATCACCGGCTCCTTCCATTAATTGTAAGTAATCTATTACAATTAATCCTAATTCAGTTCCAACTTCCGCTTGCAGTCTTCTTGCCTGACTACGCATTTGTGTAACTGTAATATTCGGCGTGTCGTCAATATAAATTGGCATCTCCGAGAGGATACCAATAGCACGGCTTAAAGGTTCCCACTGGGTTTGGCTGAGGCGTCCAGTCCGCAGATAACTACTTTCAATTTGCGCCTCGCTAGCTAATAGCCGTTGCGTCAGTTGCTCTTTGGACATTTCCAAGCTGAAGACAGCAACTGGTAATTTATAAGAAGCAGCAATGTTATGAGCAAGGTTTAAACAAAATGCTGTTTTTCCCATTGATGGGCGGCCCGCGACAATAATCAAATCAGAACGTTGAAAGCCGCTAGTCATAGCATCTAAATCGTAAAATCCGCAGGGAATACCAGGTAAGGCAATGCCTTGATTTCGATCCTCAATATCTTGGAAATTATTAATTAGAGTATCAGAAATGTGAGATAAACCCGATTGGGGACGCTCTTGAGTAACGCCAAAAACTTTCTGTTCTGCCTGATCTAAAACCTGTGGTAACTCAGTTTCTGTCTCGTAACCAAGATGTACAATTTCATTGCCAGCTTTAATTAAGCGCCGCCGCAGGTATTTGTCCATCACTAACCCTGCTAAGGCGTCGATGTTGACGGCTGACACTGTGCGGTCTACCAGAGTTGCTAATTTATTTCTACCACCAATGCGGGCAAGTAAATCATGATCAGTCAGCCAACTTGTGACTGAGAGCAAATCTGTGGCTTTCCCTTGGGCGTGGAGCCTCACAGCTGCTTGATAAATATCTTTGTGAGCGCTAATGTAAAAAGCTTCTGGAAGGAGGCGATCGCTAACTCGACTAATCGCTTCTGGATCTAGTAAAATACCCCCCAAAATCGCTTCTTCGGCCTCAATATTTTGTGGTGGGAGGCGATCGCTACCATCGCCTTGAAAATTAAGTGCTTCAGCCATAAACGATTTTAGTTTTGAGATGAAAGCTAGTTAGGAGAGACGCGATTAATCGCGTCTGTACTAGAGTTAGCGTGCTTCTCCTGCTTCCTCTGCTCTCCGTGCTGTCTTTTAGCTAGCGACGACTTGAATATCGACTTGTGCCGCTACTTCCGAATGCAACTTGATTTCGGCTTGATAAGTACCAAGATGGTTAATATCGGGGATGGTAATTCCACGCCGATCCACTTCTTGACCGGTGGCTGCCTTAATCGCATCTGCAACATCTTGAGTGGTGATAGTACCGAAAATTGCTTCGTTTTCACCAACTGGCTTGGCAATTGTCAAGCTGCCAACTTTTTCTAAAGATTCTTTTTGCTCAAGAGCTTGTTGTCTAAGTTCTAATTGCCGTTGACGCTCTTGCTCACGACGGCGTTCTACTTGCTTAAGAATACCAGGAGTGGCATTAGTTGCCAATTTTTGGGGAATCAGATAATTACGAGCGTAGCCAGGAGCTACTTCCACTAAGTCGCCAGATTTTCCCAGCTTGCTGATATCCTGATTTAAAACTAACTGTACGCGTTTCGCCATCGTTTTTCCTGTAAAATCTGATTAATTTGGGTTTGGGTAGGATAGCTCACAATGTCAGTGCTGTATTCCAAGCTTCTTTGCCTATACCCTAAAGCTTACAGATCGTAGCGAAAGGAAGGGTGCGATCGCAACTATTAACGCTAGAAAGTTGGAGGGATGGGGAGTGGGGAAGAAGCAACGGAGCTCTTAGCTCTTAACAAGGAGCAAGGGAGAAGAGTTTTCTCCTCTGCAAGAGCAGCACCCCGCCCCTGGAGCCTCTTCTCTATGCCCCATGCCCCATACTTAAAAGTTATTTCTCATTTCCCGTATCCGCGCAAAGGTTTGGACTGCATCGCTACTCTTAACAGTTAATTGTAATGATCGCTGATCCCAACGTAAAAACGGATTTGTTCGCTTCTCCACTCCCAGTAGCGAGGGGATGGTAGCTTCTCCTTGACTACGGTAAGTCTTCACTTCATTGAAGCGTCTTTGTAAGTCGGCATTGTCGCCATCCACAGTTAGGGCAAATTGCAGATTTTTCAAGGTGTATTCGTGGGCACACCAGATGCGTGTATCATCGGGTAGAGAGCGCAATTTGCTTAAAGAGTCCACCATTTGGCTTGGTGTTCCTTCAAACAAGCGACCGCAACCGCCAGAAAATAAGGTATCACCGCAAAATAAGTCGCCTGTCTCACCAGCTTTTTCCGGGGGAAAGTAATAAACGATGTGAGCGCGGGTATGTCCAGGAACGAAGATAACTTCAGCTATACGGTCTGCAAACTGGACGCGATCGCCTTGTTGCAAAAACACCTGCTGGCCGGGAATTCTACCACGATCCTCCGCTCCTCCATAAACTATCAGTTGGGGAAATTGTTCTATTAGTTGCTTATTACCACCCACATGATCGTTATGGTGGTGCGTGTTGAAAATTGCGACTAACTCAGCTTTTAATTCTGCCAGTTTCTTTAATACTGGTTGAGACTCCGCTGGATCGACAACAGCGGCAATATCTTGTTTCTCGTCATGCAACAAGAATATGTAGTTGTCTGAGAGTGCTTCCAGACGGATTACCTGCATTACCTCTGCCTCCCTTACAACAAAAATGTTTGGTATTGAGTAGCAATACTACATTCCAGTGAATAATAGTGCTACCTCCACAAGTTATATTAAGTATTTGTATTTTGCCTATTATAACTGTAGTGCAATATTAACCATAATATTACACAACCGTGCTTACACGGTGATTATACTTAAAGTAAGTCAACTTCAGATGAATTTATCAGTGAAATTTCCCTGGAAATAGTTACAAATACAAAGTTAGATTTATTCTATTATTTTTTGACTTAAAAATCAGAAATCGTCCAAAGCATATTTTGCTTATTTATACTATATCGAATTTTAAATAAAATAAGTAAAATTTTCTAAAAAAAACATACTTTTTGCCAACTAAACAACAATTATCGTCTAACTTATGTCAACACAAAATAAAGGATTTATTACAATTTTAACTGGACTCTACTCTTTTCAAGATTGTATTCATTTTTTAGCGGCGATTAGGAAATTTCATCAAGAGCCGATCATTATTTTAATTGACCAAGTTCCAATAGTTCTTTATCCCTTGCTAAAGGCGTTCAAAAATGTAATTTTAAAGCCAGCGCCGGCAAATAAAAATACTGTTTTAGCATCAAGACAAGCAAAATTAGCTCTCTATGCTGCTTCTGAGTTTGAGAAAACGATTTACCTAGATTCTGATATTTGCTTACTTTCGGATATCAATGATGTATTTGAGTATTTAGATGAATATGACTTTTTACTAACTGAAGATGTGCAGCCTTCTATTCTTAAGGCTACAAATTTATTACGTGGTAAACAAGAAGACCTTTTGCCAAATGTTTTGCCAATTCTGCAATCTGTAGGGTTACCACTACAAGCAGATAGTGTGCAGTATAATGGCGGTTTTATGGCTTTTCGTAAAACAGAAGTAACCAAGATATTTTTTGAAGAATTTCAACGTTATTTTGAGATTGTCAAAAATAACCAAGATAAACTACTTCTAAAAGATCAAGGAGCTTTTGCTTCTGCGATCGCATCTGTACGCCCTCACATGAAAATACTGCCACCTACCTATAATTACCTCAGTAAGTGGCAGGATGCTTATAATATTCAGGATAAAATTAAAGTTCTTCACTGTACCTATCCTTATCGACCTCAATATGCTAAAGATATTACTCGTTCCTTATATACAAGGGTTTTTGACAGATTCGCTAAAGTATTTTTACCGAATCAAGTTACAAATCCTTGGCGCATTAAATAAAGATAAGTATTAAAATAGTGAAAAATTTCTCCAAAATATCATTGTTGGTTTCCGATTTATCAAGTGCAGCTATTTTGCGTGCATACTTGATAGCAACAGCCTTAAACAATTTAGAATATGAAGTTGAAATTATGGGTTTTTCATTTGGAAATAACTTATATCGAAATTTACCATCCCAATTAAACGTTTATAATTTACCAGGCAAAAATTTTCCCGATTTATTTGGAGAAATCAGCAAAATTTTACCAAAAATTAATGGAGATATAATCTATGCTATAAAACCACAAATAGCGAGTTTTGGAGTTGCCCTACTAAAGAAAATATTTAGCCAAAAACCGTTAATTTTAGACATAGATGATTGGGAACTCAGTTGGTACGGTGGCGATGACTGGCATTATAGTCCTACACCTAAACAATTAGCTAGGGAATTGTTGAAAGCAGACGGCGCACTCAGGAATCCTTATCATCCTTTGTACGTAAAATGGATGGAAGGTTTGGTAAGTCAGGCTGATGCTGTGACGGTGCATACTAAATTTTTGCAGCAGCGTTTTGGCGGTACATTTGTCCCCAATGGTAAAGATACTTCTTTATTTGATCCCGCTCGATATGATGCTGAGTCCAGCAGAAATCGTTATGGTTTATCTGAATATCGTATTTTAATGTTTCCTGGTGCGCCAAGACCCTATAAAGGTCTAGAAGATGTTCTTATAGCACTCGATAAAATTAATCAGCCAGACTTAAGACTAGTGATTGTAGGTGGCAGTCCTTATGATGATTACGATCAGCAACTTCAACAAAAGTGGGGACGTTGGATTATCAAATTACCAAAGTATCCAGCTGATGTTATGCCTGATTTGGTAGCGGCGGCTCACATTGTAGTCGTCCCCCAGCGAGATACTCCAGAAACTCGTGCTCAATTTCCCCTAAAGTTGACAGATGGAATGGCAATGGCTAAACCTATATTATCAACACGAGTTGGAGATATTCCCAAAATTTTAGGTGATACTGGTTATTTAGTCGAGCCTGCTTGCCCTGAACAGATTGCTGAACAGATTCAATTGATTTTTCAGAATTTAGAGTCAGCAAACCAGCGAGGGATCAAGGCAAGAAAAAGATGTGTGGAACACTATAGCATAGAGGCTATGGCTTCTGTACTCAAGTCGGTAATTGCTCGGTTATGAATATTAATAGGGCATTGGGCATTGAAAAAGAGATTTTCATTCCCTTATGTGGCAAATCGATTCTAGATTCTATCTGGCAAAATCTCGCGATTGCTGGTGTTGTAGGTTTAACTGTGTTTTCACGGAGTTGAGAGATGAAGATTATTTAGTTTGATTTATTTGATGATTAGCTAATCTAGCAAGTAATTTGTGAATTATATTAATAAGTGAAAGTGGCATAAGAATACCCAATGTCTACCAGAAAACTACTACTAAGATTCGCTAAACCCTATCCAGGTTTGATTCTGCTGACAATATTGTTAGGATTTTCTGGAGCCTTATTTAATGGAATCAGCACAGCTTTAATTGTGCCAGTGATTTTAAAAATTGTGGGACAAGAAGTAGATTTAAGTACTGCCCCTCCCATCCTAAAAAGGTTGATAACTCCCTTTGATAATACTCCTGAATCTTACCGGATAGTAGTAATGGCTGGGGCGATTATATTCACAATTTTTTTAAAAAACTTAGCTACTTATGCCGGCGCTTTAGCATCGAGTTCTTTAAGCCGAAAGCTGACATCGGATATGCGCGAAACCGGGTTAAAGCTATTACTAGAAATTGATATAGATTATTATGCCAAAACAAAAGTTGGTGATTTAATCAACCGTCTTGGTGGAGAAATTGGTCGGGCTGCAAGTGCTATAGGTAGTACAGTCAGGATGGTTATCCTGGGAATCACAATTTTAGTTTTTGTCGGTTTATTGCTGTCAATCTCTTGGCAGTTAACAATTGCTGCTACGATTTTGCTGTCGTTGGTGACGTTAATAAATCAGTATGCCATTTCCCGATCTAGAACTTTTGGGAAACAGCTTAGTGAGATGTCTAGAGCATATTCAATCTCTGTGCTGGAGACTTTAAACGGAATCCGACTGGTAAAGGCGACGGGAAATGAAGAAAAAGAATATCGACGGATCACAAAATTAATTCGCGATCGCGAGTTAGCAGATTTCCAATCTCAGATTAATTCAGAAGCGATTACACCTCTGAATGAGGTGATGGGTATTACAGCTTTACTGCTGATTGTACTTTTGAGCAAAACCTTCTTTGCTGGCCAGATTTCTTCTCTTTCCACCGTACTTTTAACATATTTATTAGTGCTGCTGCGAGTGCTGCCATTAATTTCTCAGTTAAATAGTGTTCGCAGCAACTTTGCCAGTACCGCCGCCAGTGTAGATGTGACGAATGAGTTTTTAAGCCTTGATGATAAGCCGTTCATGGATCAGGGTAAGCTTCCCTATACAAAATTACAAGAGGGCGTGTCTTTTAATTCTCTTTGCTTTACCTACCCTGGTCATGAAAAGTTGGTACTCAAAAATGTAAATTTATTTTTACCCCGTGGTACGACCTTAGCATTAGTAGGCAGTTCTGGTGCTGGTAAATCCACTTTAGCAGACCTTTTGCCCAGATTTTATGACCCAATATCTGGCAGTATTAGGATTGACGGGACTGATTTGCGGCAGTTCGATCTTGTATCCCTGCGAAAGCGAATGGGGATTGTCAGTCAAGATACTTTTCTTTTTAATGACTCGGTGAAGAATAACATCGCTTATGGGCGAGAAGAGGCTACTGAGGATGAAATTATTACAGCAGCCAAGCGGGCAAATGCATACGAGTTTATTAGCAAATTGCCTCAAGGATTTGACACCTTGATTGGCGATCGCGGCGTCATGTTATCTGGTGGACAAAGGCAAAGATTAGCGATCGCCCGCGCCCTCGTCCAAAATCCAGAAATTCTGATTTTAGATGAAGCCACCAGCGCTTTAGATACTGTTTCTGAACGTTTAGTACAATCTGCACTTGATGATTTGAGTCGCGATCGCACAACCCTTGTAATTGCTCACCGCCTTTCCACAGTCCAAAAAGCCGATCAAATTGCCGTATTAGATCAAGGACAGGTGGTAGAAGTGGGAACCCATGAAGAACTTTTACAAAAAGGTGGTTACTACTCACGTTTGTACTCCATGCAATTCAGCGCTCGTCCTAACAAAAACTTGATTCAGACAAAAATTCTTAAGGCAATGCGCCTAAACTCCAAAAAATTTGCTGAATATCCTGAAGCTACTAAATACAATCAAAGCTGGCTCCGCATCTCTCACGAAATTCGGACACAGTTGAACTCGATGATTGGGTTCCTGCGCTTATTACTTGATGATCTGGTAGACGATTCCCAAGAACAGCAGATATTAATTGAAGACTCTTACAAATCAGCTAAGAGAATTCTCAACACCATAGATGTTTTTGAGGATGTTATTAACTTGCAAAGAAAGGGGGAATTTATCTCAATTACTGAGCAAAATCAAGATATCATAAGTACCTATTATCAGACCTTTAATCATCTATCCATTGAGTTTCGGGCTTCTCTCAATCTCATACTTAGCTCTCTTTGCTCTCTAGCTGATAATTTGATATACACCCCAGAAGAACAAAAGAGATTAATTACTGAAAGTTATGAATCTGCTATATCTCTGCTCGACAATTTAGAAAAATTTGAGAATAGTATTGATGTCTAAAATTATGAATAATCCTGCTTTAAAAAAACACTATATTTTTTTCATTGGTGAAGAGTTGCCGCAACCAGAGGCTCACTTAGTACAGTCTACAAATGCAGCTAACGGTGCTGCCAACTTGGGATACTCAACAGTTTTGGTATATCCTGAAAAAAAAGCAAAAGCTATTAATCCAGCTAATTTAGCTCGTCCTTTTCAACCGAGAAAAACACCAACAGAACTTATCAAATATTACAACCTCCATGACAATTTAAAAGTTGCTCCCTTACCGATGCCTTGGCCGATTGACCATTTTCGGAGCAAATTTACTGACTCTAACACCATTGCCAGCAAGTATTATTTACCATTTCACATACTTCCAACTACTAAACTTGTCCACAGTCGCAACTGGAATTTTGTCAAAGCTGCCATCAAAAATGGCGTTCCGGCAATTTATGAACACCATCACCACGAAGACAAACCATTTGAGCCAGAAATTGTTAAAAATCCGCTATTGCAAATTGCTGTCACAGTTGTAGACACCATCCGCGAAAGCATGATTAAAAATGGGATGCCACCAGAAAAAGTGATTAAACTGCACAATGGTTTTAATCGCTTATTTATGGAAAGACAACCAGAAAAAGCAGCAGAATGGCGTCAAAAATTATTGCCAGACGAAAGCCAAAAGCTAGTACTTTATGCGGGAGCTTTACAAGAATTTAAAGGTATTGATGTACTAATAGATGTGGCTAATGAAATGCCTAATGTGCAATTTGTTTGTGCAGGTGGTAAGCCAAAAGAAGTTGAATATTATCAGCAGTTGGTAAAAGAAAAACAGGTTAATAATATTAAATTTTTGGGCTATATATTACATAATGATTTAGCATCTTTGCTACAAGCAGCCGATGTTTTAGCTCACCCTCATTGTTCGGGAAAAGCGGCAACTTTTACATCTCCCTTAAAGCTGTTTGACTACTTCGCCTCTGGGACTCCCATTGTAGCCACAGAAATTCCATCATTAGTTGAATTTAAAGATACTCAAGCGATCGCTGCTTGGTGTGAGCCAGATAACCCCAGCAAATTTGCCGAATGTCTAAAGCGGGTTTTAGAAACTCATCCCAGAAAAATAGAAGGTTATCCAGATAGTATCAATTTTGTCAAGCAGTTCTCTTGGGAAAATAGAGCGGCAAAAATCCTTAGTTATGTTGATGAATCTCTGTTACCCCAACTTATTGTATAAGAAAAAATGGGTGATATTAAGGAAAATAAATAATAACTGACTAATAACTAAAATGACTATCAAAACTGTAGGCATGATTAGCAGCTATCGAGGTTTAGAAACTAGAGCCGATTGGCTATGGCAACAAACTCCGAATCAATTTGGAGTTTGGGGCAATATGCAAATGCAGGCATTGGCAGCCAAACCAGATTTTCTACTGATGTATCAATTTGATTTTCCCCAAGCATCGCCACAAAAATCTTGGTTAGATAGTTTTCGTAAACAGCGACAACAATCAATAGTAAATATTGATTCTTTACTGCGTGGTGTGAGTAAAGAGCGGATTATTTATTTACTAAGAGAACCGCCTTTAGATGAAATTGTAGAAATCACTAATCATAATTACCAACAAGCCCAAAATTATTGCGGCTACGTTTCTGGCCCAGATGATTTTGCCCCCACTCCTGACTATATGCCTGCTATTTGGTATCACTCAAATTCATTTCAAGATTTAAATGAAATACCACCTCCCCAAAAGGTTGCTCCATGTAGTTGGATTACTTCAGGAATTAGTCGCACTGTCAACCATCGCCAGCGTCTAGAATTTTTGCAGTCCCTAGAATCTAGTAGTATAAAATTTGATTTGTATGGGCGTAACTTACCACAATGGGCTAACAAATCGGGAGAACTAGGTAACAAATGGTATGGCATGGCACCATACTATTACAATCTGGCAATTGAAAATTATGCTGATAATAATTGGTATGTGAGTGAGAAACTTTGGGATAGTTTACTTGCCTGGTGTCTACCAATTTACTATGGCGGGCCGGCTGCTGATAAGTTATTGCCACCGGGTAGTTTTTTGCGGTTGCCCAGTTTAGATGAAAAAGGCATTGCCTACATCAAAGAAGTGACAGCTACACCTGATGCTTGGTATGCTGCTAAAGATGCGATCGCAGAAGCACGTCAAATCATCTTACACAAATTAAACCTGCTTAACTGGTTATCAAACTTTGTCGATCAACACTCATAAATTATGAATGGTATTTGTACCCTTGGCAATGATTATGTTTTCGATCAACTGGTGGCTTTGCTGAACAGTATTGATGTTATCTTGGGCCCAGAAACTCCTGTTTGTATATATCCTTTCGACGATCAGACACAGCGAATCGCTGATGAAATAATTAAACGCCCTAATGTATTTCTTTACGATAATCAAGAATCAATCAATCGCTGGGATCAATTTATGCTCTCAGCAGCACCAGAACGATTAAATCGCAGTAAATTTCGTTTGTATGGCGCTCACCGTCGGTTTTGCGCTTTTGATGGCCCATTTGATAAGTTTATCTATTTAGATGCAGACACCTTGGTGATGAACTCTCTAGCGGCGGTGTTTGAAAAGTTAGATAGTTATGATTTTGTTGTCTACGATTTTCAATTTAAAGATGTTAGTAAAATATACAATGTTAATTCTCCCAAATTACTAAAAATTTTTGAGCAAAAGCGCATTGATGCCGAAATATTTTGCTCAGGCTTCTATGGCTCGAAGCGAGGCGTATTTAATTCAGAACAAAGAGATTTGCTCATATCCCATTTACAAAATGGTGAAGCGGAAATTTTGTATGAAGGTGCTGGTGAACAACCACTGATTAACTACATGGTAATGAGGTCTAATCTTTCTATTTATAACTTTGCTCAAAAACTACCAGAGAATCAAAGAACTGGATGTTCTGCCACATCTAAGCACTTTGAAGAACGAGAATATATTCTCTATGACAAAGGCAATCGACTAACTTACATTCATTACATTGGTATTCCTCCTAATATCAATCAAGCAGTATGTGCTGGAGAAAATATTGAGTTCCCCTATCGAGATTTATTTCTCTATTATCGCTACTTACGCGAACCAGAAAAGCGTCCAGTCTTTACAAATCTTCCGAAAAATTATCATAACGCTCCAACACCAAATTTACTTACAAGAGCTTTGCGAAAACTAAAGTTAATTAACCAAGGATAATTTATGAGTAGGGGAATTTATATTGTTGCCAATGACCAGGTTATCGATAATGCGATCGCGTTACTCAATAGCATTCGTTACTATGACCCAGAAGTTAGCGTTTATCTCATACCTTTTAATGAAAATTATCACAAGGTAGCAGAGCAGCTTGCTAGCTTACATAAAGTGCAAATTTTTCCAGATTTAGAACTTATTGATAAATTTACCAAAGGCATCGGAAAAATTTTTGATCGAAATTTTCTCGCTTTACCCAATAAAATGCGTAAACTGGTGGCGTGGTTTGGCCCTTTAGATGAGTTTATTTATATTGATACGGATATTGTCGTTTTTGAAAAAATCGCCGACAATTTAGACAAACTTTCAGAAGTCGATTTCTTCTGTTGTGATTACCATCATGCCAATGAAAAGCTGCGAAATATCTTTTCGCCATTTGTAAAAGAGCAGCAAATTTTTTCAGATGCCCAACTTCAAGACGTTTTCAATAGCGGTTTTTGGGCTTCGAGAAAAGGAACTATTACCGAACAACAGATGGATGAAGCTTTGCGCGAATGTGCTGCACATCGAGAATATTTCGATTTTTCTGAAGGAGTTACAGACCAACCCATTTTAAATTATCTTGTTCTCAAACTAATTTCCAAACGTGGAAATCTCGTCAAAATTCCTGGGGGAGGGCCTGGTAGTTGGGCGGGTTCACGAAATTTTCAACAGCAAGATTACGCCCTCTATGACCGAGGACAACGACTAAAATATCTCCACTGGGCTGGTACGCGGATGAAAATTGGTAGTCCCTATTGGCAATTGTGGGAACACTATCGTTATCTCCATGAGGGTAAATTCGCCTTCATCTCCAAACTTACTCGCCGTTTATTTCCGTTTGTTGCTGCCCGTACTTAATATTAGGAGTATCCCAATGATTGATGGCATTTATATCCTGGCCAATGATGTCGTCTATGACCAATTAGTTGCGTTGCTCAATAGTATAGAAGCTAATGCTGGTAAGGAAATTCCTATTTGTATACTCCCATATAATGAGCAGTTAGACAAAGTAAAGGTAGAGATTGCATCTAGAGATAATATCACCTTATTTGAAGATTCTGATTCTATCGGTTACTGGGATAACTTTGCTACTCAGATATGGAAAAATTATCCTAGAGCACAAAAAACTTGGCGTGGGTGGGGCTTTCCAGAACTCTATCGGCTACCAATGCACCGCAAATTGTGTGCTGTGGATGGCCCCTTTGATAGATTTATTTATTTTGATGCAGATACCTTGTTAATGGGGCCTGTAGATTATGTATATGAAAAATTAGATGCCTATGATTGGGTAGTCAATGATTTTCAGTATAAATCTGATTTAAAATTTATTTTTGATGGTTTGCCAGAGCAGATGCAGCAAGTTTTCAAATCAGATAACTTGCAATCTAAAGTATTTTGTGCTGGCTGGTTTGCAACTAAGAAAAATATTTTTTCCCCAGCGATAAGAGCCGACTTTATCGACAAATTAATAGCGGGTGAAGTTGAGGTTATGTGTTGTTTAGGCCCTGACCAATCTTTATTTAATTATATGGTATTGAGAAGTGAAATTACATATTATAATTTTGCTTTTCATGACTGCGAACAGGCAACTGGGAATCACTGGAGTTCTCAATTTGATGTAGTAGATAATATCCTGTACGACCAAGGGCGGAGATTGACATATCTGCACTATATGAGTATAACTTCATCAAACTTTACTCAACTTTGCGCTGGTGAAGATGTTAATATTCCATATCGAGATGTGTTTTTGCATTATCGCTATTTAAAATCACCTGAAGAACGTCCTCAAAGCCTTACCCGCCCAAGCCAGCTAATGCTTCTGCAAAAGTCTACTAGGAGTTTTATTCAGCAAAAAGTCAATAATATTAAGCTAAATTACCGCAATTTAAAGGATAGAATTAATGGGTACTAATAACATAGCCAAGTTTTGAAATCAGCTTATTTCTTAGCCTTTGCACAGGTGAAAATTTTCCACATTCTTTGTTAAGCCAACTAGCAAGCTCAAAATGCTTTCTGTAAATGTCATACATAGTTGCTCCATTTATAAAATAATTTTTAACAAATACAGTAGATTTGAGTTGAGAATATTCTTTGACCGTGAGACATATTTTATAAGGAAAGTCTAATTTGTCGAACTCTTCTGTAAGTTGCTCATCGCACAAGTCTTTATCACCTGCAAATTTAATAAAAAGATCATCCCAATTTATTCTTTTTGTTCGTCTATTCTATTTTTACTGTTTACGAAGTTTGTCATATTGAACTTTTTAGTAAGCTCGAACAGATTGTTTTTACAAGATTCTATCGGTAATAAAAATTAAAATTACTCAATGTCGCAAGTCTTAAAAACAACGAGCGATAGTAATAGCCGATAAATTTATTTAGTTTACGTACCAGCTTTTGGAAAATTGAATTTTGGCGGTACTCAATGGCTTCATGCTGTTGAAAATATATTAGCATTGTATCTGGATTTGCTTGTCCCTTTTTGATTTTCTGTCGTTCTACCCAATCTTTGAAATAGACAATACTATCCATAGCATCCCATCGAACTGGTAATCCAGCCTTAGCAGCAGCTAATCCTATTGCATAACCCTCTGCACCATAAAAACCATTTAACTCACAGTAAAGTGCAATGGTTTCCCAGTGCTTGATAAATTCTATTTCCCGTCCATCTTCCCTTGTCACTACAAATAGCATTTCCATCACAAACTGGATATTAGTATCTTCTAAATCCAGGTCTAACTTTTGTACTAACTTGCTAAGAATGGTCAAATCTCTAGCTCTATTTGCCTTATAAGCATCATTTATAGAATTAATATATGCGTGATTATGTTTGACAATACTAGTACAACTTCTTGCTGTTACGCCAGGAAGCCATTTCATGTCTGGCTGTAACTTATCTAATATTCTGATATCTGCATCGACAAATATGCAAGTATTAAATAGTGATATTGCTTTGGTAATTACAAACCTTTTATCGTGGTAACAGCCAATGCTCTGTTGTTCATGTTTGAATGCTAAAACATGAGGATATTTTTTAAATTCTTGTGGGTTATCTGTTAATACGATTAAGTATATTCCCGGCGAATGTTTTTCAATATCTTCAGCTAATAGAAAAGCATGAGAGCGATATCTTTTACCCAAAGCTAAAGTACAAAAACAAACGTCTGGTTTTTCGTGTTGCATAATATCTTATTTTAAAATAAAATTTGACTGACAACTAATATCAAAAATACGTTTAGAGACAGCAGAATTTACAGCCTGTTCCGATTTAAATTAAATACTATATTTACATATATAATGTGGATACTGACTACTGTAATAGTACTTATTTTTCTCTAATTACTAAATCCCATGCAAGCCCTAGCAGATGTGAAGGCGTGAGTAATTGCATCTCGACAAAGCCTTGACAAATCATCATACTCAAAATATAAATGCTCACCAGCGATGGTGAGCATTTAGGTTGATTTGTATATTAGTGAAGTGTCTTATATCTCAATCAGGGTAAGCGCGTCTCAAACACTATTGACAAGCGGATTCTGAGGCATGATCA
>NZ_CAXTNP010000049.1:0-34007 GCF_964245575.1 uncultured Nostoc sp.
CCCTTAGGAGAAGCAAGTGGCGTCATTGGGCATTGGGTGCAGAATGGAAAGACTTGGTGCAACTTCCTCCCCTGCTTTGCTGCCTCTTCCCCCACTCCCTACTGTTCCCATCTAAAATCTAAAGTTAATGCGATCTTGACCTGTATACATGACTTTACCCTTTCGTCAACTGTTTCTCTGTAGCTTAGTTAGCGCCTTGAGCCTAGTATCCTTACTTCCAAACATCAACAGCGCCAACGCTGCTGTGGGTGGTTGCCCAACTCCAGCCCTATCTCGCTTCCAACGCCATAAAGTTGTTCGTGGTGAAACTTTGGAGAGCATAGCCCAGCGCTACAATCTCATACCTACAACTATTATCGGCATGAATCCAGCTTTGCAGAGCGGTGCGAGCGCTACCGTCGGTAGTGTACTTCAAATTCCTCCCTACAATGGGATTGTAGTCGAAGTGCCTCGTGGTCAAACTTGGCGACAAGTGGCGGCACAATACAAAGTTCGTGCTGATAGCCTTTTTGAAGTGAATGGCTGCCAACAAGACCCCAGAATTGTGTTTGTTCCGGGAGTAAATTGGTCACCCAATGGTGTTGTAACTAAGTCCCCTTTAGCTACTAATGGAGGTACGCCCAACCGTGCATCCCTGTCTGGATATCCTTTAGGGAAAGTAGCAACTGTGGGACTAGCTTACGGCTGGCAAATTAATCCTGCTACAAGTCAAGTTTTCTTTCATAGTGGTGTTGATTTATTAGCACCAGTTGGTACAGATGTGCTAGCGATCGCACCTGGAACCGTAGCCTTTGCTAATGACCAAGGTTCCTATGGCAAGTTGGTCATTATTAACCACAGTGGCGGACTCCAAAGCCGCTATGCCCAGCTTGACAGTATCAAGGTTACTGTCGGTCAACAAGTAAAAAAAGGAGACTTACTGGGAACAGTAGGCACTAGCGGACAACCAACCTCTAGTCAACCGCACCTCCATTTTGAAGTGCGTTCTAGCTCATCTCTGGGTTGGGTAGCAGAAGATCCAAAGGGTTATTTGAAGAAATGAAGAAATGGGGAGTAGGGAGTAGGGAATAGGGGACAAGGGAGATTACTAAACCCAATGCCCCATGCCCCATGCCCTATGCCCAATTCCCAAATTCGCTAGATTTTACAATGTGCATTCCTGCTTCTGCAAACCTTGCAAATGCTGCATCTGCCTGTTCTGTGTAGTCCACAACACCGGGAACAACAACGGGGGAAGTGCAATCTTCTAAGAGATAGATTTTTTGAGCAAGGGTAGCATCTACCTGTTTAATTTCTGTTAATAAATCGTCAATTGTCCAGGCGACGCAGTGACTTTTAGCTTGACCACCAATAATTACTGCATCAAATTCTAAAAGTTGCTTAATCAGGCGCGTGTTCTTTTGACCAAGTGGACGTTGCTCAAAATCTTCTAACACCTCTGGACGTAAGATAGAATAATTTTCTGTTAAAAGATTTTCACCTTTTATTTCAAATTGTGTCTGACTCTGACGAGCAATACCGTGAAAAAATATCGCTTCTTCTACTGATGAAACTAAAGCATGACCAATACCACCCAACATAGAATGATAAGGCCAAACTGTCAGGGGATATTTACCGTCTTGACTGAGTTGCTTAACGTAATGGTAAGTATGTTTTTCTAATAATTCATAATCCCCATTAGTAACACTGTCAGCAACTGCTGGATTAACTTTCCAGATACCTTGTTCGATGTCTGTTGGGGTAATGCTAGTCGCCGCCGGGGTGGGATGTTCTCCCGCAGCGTTTACCCAAAAGATAGGGTGGAAAATTTGTGTTGCTGTGTGGGTGTCCAGGGTGGGTACAATTTTTGTAATTACTCCCAAATTTCGATATATAAATTCACACAATCTGACGTTATCATCCACTGCCCCATTCCCAGATTTTCCACCTACAAATAATTCAAATCCTGGGATGCAGAAGGTGTTTTGGACATCAATTAACAGTAGGCAAATCCGGTTTTTATCTAAAGATGCTGGTTTGATGTCGTGCTTTTGTGCCCATGTTTCGCCTGCTGCTGCACATTCTTGGTAAGGTACGCGCCAGACTTCTCCTACCTTATTGGGGTTAAAATGCGGTGGATTTGGTAGTTGGGTTGTTGTTTGGGTATTCATATAATTCTGCACTTATGTTGTAATTATTAAACTTGCCTCAGTTAAATATAATGCCTTACTTAGTAAACTTCATCATGCGAACCTAAAGTTAGCAACAAAATTTCTTCCTCTCCTGATTCAGGATTTGTAACAAATTTAAATAAAATCCGATTACGATAATCAATTGAACATGAGTATCTACCCGATGAATCATCTTTTAGCTTGTGACTACGTAAACTGAGTTGAAATGGGTCTTCAGCGATTTGTTCTAATACTTGCTCAATTTGAAAACGTAACTCAGGATTTTTATTGACTAGACGCTTAAAAGCACGAACAAAAGTCGGACTCCAAACCAAATTTTTCACTCGTCTAACTCCGCCATCAAATCTGCAACTGAACCACGCCGGACATTCCCTTGAGCATAATCACTTTCTGCTTGCGCGATTTCTTTTAATAAGTCATTCCGTCGCTGTTGTTTGAGGCGCTTTTGGATAATATCTACAAGAATAGCCTGAGCTTCTGGATCTAATGCTTCTACCGCTTCTATGGCTTTCTGGAATGTAGATGTTTTTTCTAGCATGGGCGTTAAAGAATTTAGTGATAATTCTAATTTAGCTGGTGGTGTGTGTAATCTGTTTCCTCTATAGTATATTTGTATTATGAAATAAATTTAGCGTTAGCAAAGCTTAACGAAGTTATCGCTTTTATGAACCGAGATGAATTACTCAAACGCTATGACGCAGGTGAGAGAGACTTTTCCGGGGTTGACCTTAGTCGTGCTAATCTCTATGGAATTGATTTGAGCAGTGCGAATCTAAGTAGAGCTAACATCAGTTATGCTAACCTTAGTGATGCTAACCTTCAAAGTACTAATTTGCATCAAGTCGATCTAAGTTATGCCAATCTAAGTTATGCCAATCTGAGTGATGCCAATCTGAGTGATGCTAATTTGTATGGTGCTCAATTAGATGGTGCTGAACTGAGCAATACTAATTTAAGTCGTGCCAACTTACAAGGAGCATCAGAGATAAATGGTGGGAGCAATGTTAACCTGAGTGATGCCGATCTAAGACAGGCTACGCTAGCGGATGGTGAACTGATAAACTCCAACTTGAGTGGAGCTAATTTAAGCCGTATTGACCTAAGTCATAATTATTATTTTGAATTAAAAAATGTCAATTTGAGTAGTGCCAATTTACAGTATGCTGATCTAAGAGGTATGGATTTAAGTAGTGTTGACCTCACAAATGCTGACTTAAGTTATGCAAACTTAATTGGTACTCTTTTAGTTGGAGCAAATCTTAGTGGTACTATCCTAAAAAATGCTCTCTATACAGATCCAGATTTACCTGCTGATATTGAACAACTTTCTCAAGCATACTTCATTGCTCCTGGCGTCAATTTGAGCAGTGCCAACTTAAGTAAAGCATGGCTGGAATACCAAGACTTGAGTGGTGCTGATTTGAGTCATGCCAACCTGAGTTATGCCAACTTAGAATATGCCAATCTCATTGGTGTTAACTTGACTGGTGCAAACTTGAATAGTGCGAAATTGTCTAGGGCTATTTACAGTTCAAAGACAATTTTTTCACCTGAAATTGATTTAACTGAAGCAACCTACATTGGTGCTGGTGCGGATTTATCAAAGTCTCAATGTAATCTAAGAGGTTTTGACCTACAGTACTTTGACCTAAGCAGTATCAACTTAAGAGGTCGCAATCTTAATAATGCTAATCTAATTGGTGCTAATCTAAGCAATGCTAACTTGAAGAATACTTCTTTAAAAAACGCTAATTTACAGCAAGCTAATCTCAGTTACGCCAATCTTGAACAAGCAGACTTGAAAGATACAAACCTTGAGGGTGCTATTTTTTACAATACAATCATGCCTGATGGTAGTATAAAGAATGATAATTTAACTATAAATTATTGCAGTTTGGGTCATAGAATTACGATGGTATTGGTAGTATTTATGACACGTGAATAATGCGATCGCTTCCTTAAGCTTTCCTGCGGAACCCCGCGCGATCGCTACTGAAGCTACTCACTTAAAAGAATTTTTCAGCAATATATCTTTATAAATGAGCAAAACCTTTGAATTGCTCTTTATTTCTTTGCCTGTATCATTCTCCATTTTTTTTCTATTGAATCATCAAAAGAGCCACCACCTGTGGCAATCTGGGAAACAGAGATTTATCAAATCTGATATTTTAACGACAACAAATTTACCTAATCAGGTTATGCAAACTCTGCCCATAATAGATACTTCAAATACTACATCGAGTCAACCTACCTTTGATACAACTATCAAGCGGCGTAAAACCCGTCCCGTAAAGGTGGGAAATGTCACCATTGGCGGTGCCTACCCCGTTGTAGTGCAGTCAATGATTAACGAAGACACCCTTGATATTGATGGTTCCGTGGCTGGTATTCGTCGTCTGCACGAAATTGGCTGCGAAATTGTCCGCGTCACAGTGCCGAGTATGGCTCATGCTAAAGCTTTAGCAGAAATTAAACAAAAATTAATTAAAACTTACCAAGACGTGCCCATTGTGGCTGATGTCCATCACAATGGGCTGAAAATCGCTGTGGAAGTCGCCAAGCACATAGAAAAAGTGCGGATTAATCCGGGCTTGTATGTCTTTGAAAAGCCAAACATTAATCGAACTGAGTATACTAAAACCGAATTTGACGAAATTGGCGAAAAAATCCGCGAAACCCTAAAACCTCTAGTAGTTTCTTTGCGCGACCAAGGTAAATCGATGCGAATTGGGGTAAATCACGGTTCCCTCGCTGAAAGAATGCTATTTACCTACGGTGACACCCCAGAAGGCATGGTGGAATCTGCCATAGAATTCATTCGCATCTGTGAATCTCTGGATTTCCGCAACTTGGTAATTTCCATGAAAGCCTCACGAGTACCCGTGATGCTAGCCGCCTATCGCCTGATAGCCAAGCGCATGGATGAACTGGGTATGGATTATCCGCTACATTTAGGCGTTACCGAAGCTGGTGATGGCGAATACGGGCGAATTAAATCCACAGCTGGTATTGCTACCTTACTTGCTGATGGCATTGGCGATACCATTCGCGTCTCACTTACAGAAGCACCAGAAAAAGAAATTCCCGTCTGTTATAGCATTCTCCAAGCTTTGGGATTGCGAAAAACGATGGTGGAATACGTCGCTTGTCCTTCCTGTGGACGCACTTTGTTTAACTTAGAGGAAGTGCTGCACAAAGTCCGAGAAGCGACTAAACACTTAACTGGTCTTGACGTAGCGGTTATGGGTTGTATTGTCAATGGGCCTGGAGAAATGGCAGATGCCGACTATGGTTATGTTGGCAAAACACCTGGTTACATTTCTTTGTATCGTGGCAGAGAGGAAATTAAAAAAGTCCCAGAAGATAAAGGTGTAGAGGAATTAATTAACCTTATTAAGGCTGATGAACGCTGGGTAGAACCTTAAAGGGAGCAGGGGAGCAAGGCAGAAGAGTTTTCCCCTCTGCCCTGGCACCCCTCCCCTCTGCCCCTTTTCAATACCCTATACTTCTCTACGAGAGGCTGCGCCAACGGCTACCTCGACTTCGCTCGGCACAAGTACGCTCAGTACAAGTGTCCAATGCTCCAAAAGTTTGTATCTTTTAATCACCAAGTTCGCCGGATTGTCAAGTATTTTGTTTAAATTAGGGATACATACTCGGTCTGTACAGTGGTAGCCTGTGTTAGATTGAGCATACTGACTATATATTTTCCCTCTGACGCAGCTGTCATTATGGTGATTACAAAAAGTATGCTTGTTTTGGGTGCTACGGCAGTGACACTCTCCACGATCGCTGTTACTAGCTTTGGCATTCATTCGCGAGGTCAGGCTTTATTTAAAGCAAGTCCCAAAGAATTGGTAGATGAAGTTTGGCAAATTGTTCAACGCCAATATGTAGACGGTACTTTTAATCAAGTAGATTGGCAGGCTGTTCGTAAGGAATACTTAAGCAAATCCTACAGTAATCCGCAGGAAGCGTATAAGTCCATTCGGGAAATGCTCAAAAAGCTAGAAGACCCATACACCCGGTTTATGGATCCAGCAGAATTCAAGAATATGCAAGTGGATACCTCTGGAGAACTAATAGGTATTGGGATCACGATCAGTCAGGATGAAAAAACTAAGCAATTGGTTGTAATTGCGCCAATCGAGGATACACCAGCTTTTAAAGCTGGTATTTTGGCGAAAGATGTCATCCTCAAAATCAACGGCAAAAACACCAAGGGAATGGATACTAATCAGGCAGTATCCCTGATTCGAGGTGAAGCAGGAACGCAAGTCAGCTTAACGATTGGGCGCGACAATCAGACAAAAGAGTTTGACATCAAACGGGCGCGGATTGAAATTCATCCAGTTAAATATTCGCAAAAGAAAACTCCAGCAGGTAACCTTGGCTACATTCGCCTAAACCAGTTCAGCGCCAATGCTGGTAAAGAAATGCAAACCGCTATCAAGGATTTAGAAAACAAACGAGTAGCTGGATATATCCTTGATCTGCGTGGCAATCCAGGCGGCTTACTCTTCTCCAGTGTAGACATTGCCCGGATGTGGATAGATAAAGGTAAGATTGTCTCCACCGTTGAACGCCAAGGAGAGGCTGAAAAAGAAGAGGCAAACGGACGTGCCTTAACGAATAAACCGTTGGTAGTGTTGGTAGATAAAGGTTCAGCCAGTGCAAGTGAAATCCTCTCAGGGGCTTTGCAGGACAACAAGCGTGCTACTTTGGTTGGTACTCAAACCTTTGGTAAGGGACTAGTGCAATCGGTGCGTCCCTTGGAAGATGGCTCAGGATTGGCAGTAACAATTGCTCATTACTATACCCCCAATGGTACAGATATTAATCATAAAGGTATTAGTCCAGATGTGAAGGTAGATTTGACCAAAGCCCAGATGGAGGAATTGTGGCTCCATGAACGTGACAAACTCGCTACTTTAGCAGATCCCCAATTCGCTAAAGCAGTGGACGTAATAGGTAAAAAAATTGCTGCTAAGGGCGCAGCCACAGCAGAAAAATGAAGAGTTGGGAATAAAGTTAGGAGTGAATAGTGAGGAGTTAGGAATAAAAACCATCATTGTGAACTCCTAACTCCTAACTCAAACTCCTAACTCCTAACTTAAACTGGTTGGCACTTTCCAGCCCTAATAAGTCCGACACGTCGAGCGATCGCTTCTTCTTGTGAACTAAAAGGCCCCCACTGTTCTACAATCTCTAGATTATCGTCGCCAACTTTGTCGCTGGGGACAATTTTGCAATTCCCAACAGAATGCTTGACAATATACCAAGTTTGTAATTCATTCATACTTGAAATAAATATTTGTTTTTTACAGTAAAAATTCTACGGCATAGAGAAAATATTCTTGCATGTATGCGATTGCATCGGATCTGATTTAGCTATAGACTACACTCACCGAACAGTTTCGTACAGTCATAAATTTGCTATTTGCCCTTGGCTACCCACTGATGAATTTTAATAAAAATATAAAGTGTAGTTAAACAAGTAGATAAATTAACATATATAATACATATATAATACTTTTTTAAATTCAAGGGATTGATATGCGTTTACCTATCATTATCAGTGCTGGATTATTGCTATCTTTTGGTCTGAACCTACCAGTAATGTCCAAATCTCCCATTCCCATAGAGATAGCACAATCGCCAACGAGTAATAACTCGAATTTAAAGCGATCACAAAAGCGATTAGAATTTAATCGCAATTTTTGGAATCGGCAAAATATTTCCAACTATGAATATACATTGAGCAATAGTTGCTTTTGTATAGCCGACGCTAGGGGGCCTGTAAAAATTAAAGTACGTAATGGTCAAACAATTTCCATCACTTCTGTAGCTACAGGTAAACCAGTTAATCCAGAATACTTTCAAAATTACAACACAATTCCTAAGCTGTTTGATGTGATTCAAGATGCTATCTACCGTAAAGCCTTCAGCCTGAATGTGCGGTACAATCCTCAATACGGCTTTCCAACCCAAATTGATATCGATTACAATAGTCAGATAGCTGATGAAGAAAAATATCTCACAATTGAGAATTTTAAGGTAATTAAATAGCTGCCGCTGCAACTATAAAATTAAATATTAAGGCAATAGGTATGTTTACCTTGATCATTAGACCTTTTGCATAAATTTAAATTGTCATCTTGAGTGGAACGAAACATCTGGTAAAATTATTCTCTTTACTGCGTTCCGCTCAAATTGACATTCCTGATTTGTTGACTTTTGCAAGAGGTATATTAACTGCTGGCGTTCAAGTTTCTATGTGCTGCTGTTTAAATTTATTCTAAGAAAAAAGATTGGTATTGCTGATTAGATGTATAAATCTTGGCGTAGGGATAGGAAATTTCGAGGGTAGGCGTAGCCCGTCGTAGACATCGCTCTCACCAAGGTAGTGGTAAAGTAGTGATTTGTTGATTGTTAACTCTTGCCGAACAAAGATTTTTGGCTATTGTATCACGACATATTTACCATTACAAAAATCTTTATTTTTGTATCACTGAATGCTTGATATTGAAGTGGAAAACTCGGAGACTGTTTTTGTAATCAAAAGTACAAAAACGTGAAAAAAATCAATATTTTCAAGTTTCTGCTGCTATTTGTAATAGTAGCTTTATTCATAATTGGGTTGGCAAAGATCGTACCAGCCCAGTCATCAGTAAGTGTTCACTTAACCCTTGGCAACCCCAGCAATGCTGGAACTTCCAGCCTAAATAACTACTTGCTCGTAAAACCACAGTATGTAATTGGTTACAACTGCTCAATAGGTAGAGCAAATTGGGTGTCTTGGCAGTTGAATAGTAGTTGGTTAGGTAGCACACCAAGGCAAGATAATTTTCGGGCTGATACCACACTTCCTTCGGGGTGCTATCAAGTTCAATCTACCGATTTTAGCGGAAGTGGGTTTGATCGTGGTCACATGACACCTAGTGGTGATAGAACTAGTAGTGTTACTAATAATTCTGCCACTTTTTTGATGAGCAACATGATTGCTCAAGCCCCAGATAACAATCAGGGAATTTGGGCGAACTTAGAGGAATATGCCAGAACTTTAATAGAACAGCGTAAAGAACTCTACATCATATCTGGTGGATATGGGATGGGCGGTACCGGGTCTAACGGAAGGTTCTATACAATAGCTAATGGACGGGTTCAAGTCCCTAATAGAACTTGGAAAATTATTGTTGTACTGAATACTCCAGATTTAGGTCTTGCTGGTGTAACAACCAGCACGAGAGTCATTGCTGTCAATATTTCCAACATGCAAGGGGTGCGAACAGCGAATTGGAGAAACTATCGGGTTAGCGTTGACTCATTAGAATCCCTAACTGGATACAATTTTCTTTCACAAGTCTCAACATCTATTCAGTCTGTAATAGAAGCGCAAGTTGATAATTTATAAGTCAATACACTTGGGTTAAGAAGAATAGTCGGTTGGGTTGAGCAACAGCAAAACCCAACAAAGCCTTGAGAATGTTGGGTTTCGTTCCTCAACCCAATCTACGCCAGTTTTAGTTTTTAGCCTTAACCCAAGCATATTGATTTATAAGTTGAGATAATTTCACAAATGAGAAAGCCTAGCTGCACAGATAGCTAGTACAACAGGCGCGGAAATAAACATACCCTTCGGGTTCACCAGTCGCCTGCGGAGGGTTTCCCTCCTACAGCGCTGGTTCACCATTTCAAATGGCGCAAGAGCTTGGAATCAATTATGCGTGACTTTTAAATGCGTGACTTTTGAGAGCCAGTTGCTACAAGTCGGCACCGCCCAACACACTGGCTCCTTTTGACCGTTGCAACTCTTGGAGACGCACTCGCGTTCGCTCCAATTAAAAATTGATAAAAATTCCTAAATTTTTAATTTTTAATTCTTAATTTTTAATTCCCCAAAGGGGTTGACTTCCGCCTTGCAGTACTAGGTTTCAACCAGTTTTGTTACTACTCCAGTTAAGTCACCATCTTTAGTTTGTCCTATGATGTAAGCGTCAATATTTATTTGTCCAACACGATAAACTCTGATGTCACTAAGATTATCTTTAAGTGTCTGGACAAGTGTTTGAAATCTTTTAACATCTTTTTTCTGTAATTCATTGTGCCACTCTTGCTCAAATGCACAATTACGAAAGAGATAGTCCAAGTCTACTATTTCTACTGGCAGGTCTTGAGAACCTGTTAGCTGTAATATTTTCTCCTGTGTTGCAGGTGCAGCACCTTCCCACTGAACAACCTCGAAAGGGTAATCCGACTCGCTCATCATTAACAAGCCAGTACTAGCTTCCTTTAGTTTTTCGACAATCTCGCCGCTCATAGTCATCAGTTTCTAGCAACGCTCATACTGTATCATTCAACTAGCAGCAAAGTGGGAATGGGACAACTCCACCATTGAGTAGAAGATTTAGCGCCGATGGAGCAAGAATTACATTAAGTTTGGGTGATTTGCTTTCTTACCCATTGACGAAATGCTCTAAGCGTTGGACTTCTACCTAAAGTTCGGCTCTGTTCGACAAATTGGGGAATTACTTCAACAATGGGCAAGTTGGGAAAAGTAGAACTAATTTCAGACTCAATGTATTTGCCATCCTGAAGAATATTAATTTGTAGCTTCCCATCTTCATATCGCCACAGTTCAGGAACTCGCAAAGCTTCGTAAGCATCCAGTTGAGTTTTGGAAGTAACATCAACTTCAATTGCTAAGTCGGGTGGCGGATCAATCGTCAAGTCTATTCGCTCTTTACCAATCATTTGAGCATGATTTTGAATGTAGAAAGAATCATCAGGCTCTACACCAAAAGCCATATCTTCACGTTTAAAGGTGGTTGAGCCAAATGTTTCACAGTCAATTTCTAACTCCTCCAGCAGAATTTTCACCAAATCCCCAATGATGACTTTGGCTTTCTCATGCTTCGGTAATGGCATTCTCATCTCCAAAGTTCCGTGGCTGTAAGCCAATCGAGCGGCTCGATGGTCGCCAAGTTCTTCTAAAATCGCCTCGAATTCTTGCCAGCTAACATCGTGGAGTATTACTCTATGTCCCGGCGGAACACTTAATTGTCGTAATTGAAGTGTTACCATTACTTACCATTGAAATTTCAGGTTGAGATTGTAAAAGCCAAGATGTAACTATCGTAGCAAGAAATAATCTTGAAACGTCAAATCTTTTATTTATAATATGTACAAAAACGAAGTTTTGTTACTTTAGGATATTTTAGGGAAAACTATAACTGTAGCTTCTCTGTTAGAACAAGATTGAGAAATAGTTATGGATTTAAATGGATTAATTTGGACTAAAAATGTAACACCTATAGATGGTGAAGTTTGGGCTTATAAAAACATAGATACTATATATCCAGATTTAAAGATTTTTGCTTTACATTGGAGAAATTTAAAAGGTAGAGACGAAAACAATGCCAGATACCCACTAGAAGCAGAATTGATGATTTTAAGACAACATGGAAAAGTAACGCATATTGTTCAAATGCTGAACAATCAACTTTATCGCGACACAAATGCTGAAGATGAATTTAATATTTATCGTATTGTGCAGGTGGTTTGGATGACCGATAATTGGGAGCATCCCCCAGAAAATGACAAAGTATTTGATTGTTCCATTCATTTTCCTCGATTTGGGAAAGCAATAAAATTGGAAAATATACAAAAATTACAAACGCGTTGGGGTAAAGAAGGATTAGCGTTTCAACAGCACGTCCAAAGCGTATTAAATAATTCATTAACAAAAAGCCCTACATTTAAAAGTGCAGGGCTTTGATTTCAGACAAATCTAAAATTACTTGCCGTTGCCGTTACTACCATTGCCATTGCTATGAATGACACGTTCAGCAAGCTTTTCCGGCACTTCCTGGAGATGGTCATATTCCCAGTGGAAGGAACCAACGCCTAAGGTGAGCGATCGCAGCTCTACAATAAAGTTTTGCATCTCTGCTTGTGGCAAGTATGCACAGACATTATCCCAACCTTGCCAATCGTTTCTACCCTCATAGCCTAAAATTTGCCCCCGTCTACCACTCAATAGTTGCAACACTTTGGAGGTAAATTCGCTCGGTGTTGTCACTTCCACCCGCAAAATTGGTTCTAATAGGGTAGGTTCTGCTTGGGGTATCCCCGTTTGCATTGCCAATCGGGCAGCTTGCTTAAAGGCTTGTTCGGAACTGTCAACGTTGTGATATGTACCATTAGTCAGAGTTACCGCCACATCCACTATTGGGAAGCCCAAAGGCCCGTGTGTCAAAAATTCCCGCACGCCCATTTCCACCCCAGGAATGTACTGTTTAGGAACCACGCCGCCGACAATGGTTTCATTAAAGTTGAAACCTGTACCGCGTGGTAGGGGCTTGATTTCGAGAAACACATCACCAAACTGTCCGTGACCACCGCTTTGGTGCTTGTAGCGCCCATGAACTGAAGCCACTGTTTTACGAATGGTTTCTTTGTAAGGCACTTGCGGTAAGTGGGTTGTCATTGGCAAGTTATATTTGCGGCGCAGTCTGTCTAGGGCGACTTGTAAATGAATTTCGCCTTGTCCCCACAAGATAACTTCGTGGGTATCGCCGTGTTGTTCCCAAGCAAGTGAGGAGTCTTCTTCTAATAACTTGGTAATAGCACTGCTGAGTTTCACTTCATCGTTGCGCTTTTCTGGTGTAATGGCGAGGGCATACACAGGTTCCAACTGTACAGCTTTGGGTAATTCCATCGCCGACTGCTGTTCTGTAGAGATTGTATCCCCTGTCTTGATTCCTTCTAAACGGCTCAATGCAATAATTTCACCAGCACTAACTTGGTTAACGAACTGCTGTTGTTGTGCCATGAGGCGGTAAATTCCACCAGTGCGAATGCCATTGAGGACAATACCATCAGTTAATTTGCCCCGCCAAACACGCACCAGAGAAAGTTTGCCACCTTGGGGAGTGTAGTAAGTTTTTAATACCTGCGCTATAGGTGTATCACCTTTTATGTTTTTTAAACGACGTTCTGCTGTGGTTTCTGGTTCGGGGGCTTCCCGTAACAAGGCTTCTAATAGAGGTCTAACACCATAATCTTGTTCTGCTACACCAAAGAAAACGGGCACTACCAAATCTGCCCCTAATTCCATTTTTAAATCTTTGAGGATTTCCTCTTGGGGTGGTTCGATATCTTCTAAAAGTTCTTCGAGTAAATGGTCGTCAAAATTTGCTAGGGCTTCGAGCATTTCTGCCCGTGTTGTATGTTCTTCTTCTTTTAAACTTTCGGGGAAGGGAATGGGGTCAGCAGGTGCGCCTGGATGATATTGATATGCCTGTTCACTCACCATATCGATAAAGCCGGTGAGTTGTTCCCCATTCATGATCGGATATTGATGCGCTACTAGGGGACGGCTAGATACTGCTTTGAGAGCGTGTAACGTTTCTAAAACGTGAATATTTGCCCGATCCATTTTGTTGACGAAGACGAGGTGGGGAATTTCCCAATCGTCCAGGAATTTAAATAGAGGGGCGAGGGTGAGGACACGTTCGCGGATGGGTTCGCAAACTACAATTGCCGCATCCACTCCGATTAAAGCATTGTACGTTTCTTGGGCAAATTCTACACTTCCCGGACAGTCAATAAAAGTGAAGCGAATGCCGTTATACTCAGTGCTAGCGGCGCTGACTTCTACACTCATGTGGCGATCGCGCGACTCGGCAGCACTATCTCCCACTGTATTGCTGTCCTTAACACTCCCTTTGCGGGAAATTGCCCCTGTGACAAATAACAAGCTTTCTAGTAAAGTGGTTTTTCCACTTAAATAAGGCCCGACAATTGCAACATTCCGCGAACCCGATTTTACTTTTTCGTTCATAAAACCTCCCTTGCGGTAAGTCTTTCTTAACCGCATGATTCTGTATATATCAGGGATAAAAAATGGTTTTCTGGAGTCAAAATTACCCCTTCTTTAATTTGTTATTATCCTCCCTTTAATCGGAAGTTAAAAAAATTGTAGCCTCTCGTAAGATTTAGCTTAAGAAAAGTTAACTATCACAAACTTTCATAGCAAAATAAAAACTTTTGTAAAAAACTTTTTATAAAGTAAATTTAACTGAAAGTGTTGCAAGTCAGAAAATCAATGGGAAAATCATTCTTTAAATATCGCATAGCAGGGTTAGTAAGTTTGATGCTGGTTGTTAGTATTCCTTCCCCCTCTGTTTCTCTATCTCCTCCTGTCGCCTCAAAGCTGGCACAATCTAATGGTAAAACTGCTATAGACTGGTTAAACCAAGGCTTACAAGCAATTCAGGCGGGAAGGGTACAAGATGCGATCGCCGCTTTTAAACAAGCAACTAAATTAGATCCGACATTAGCACCAGCACACTATAATTTAGGGCTAGCCTTCCGACAAACGGGACAATTACAACCCTCTGCGGATGCATTTTATCGAGCGACGCAAGCCGATCCTAAGTTTGCTCCAGCTTTTGCTAATTTAGGTGGTGCGTTGTTAGAAGGCAATAATTTACAGCTAGCTAACGATTACTTGCAACGCGCCCTAGAACTCGATCCTAAACTAGGATTTGCCCACTATAACTTGGGGTTGGTACGAGAGCAGAAACGAGATTGTGAAAGAGCGATCGCATCTTTTAAAAAAGCCATAGAATATAGCAAAAATGCACCAGAGCCTCCTTATCATATGGGGATGTGTTATCTCCAACAAGGCAAACTCGATCAAGCCAGAGATGCCTTTAATCAGGCAGTAAAAATTAATCCAAAGTATCCAGAAGCTTACTACAATCTCGGCTCAATTTGGTTTGGGCAACGCAAATCACAAGAGGCATTAGAGGCTTTTAGAAAATCAGCCGAAGCTAACTCTAACTATCCCAACGCTTATTATGGTGCAGGGTTAGTTTTTATGCAGTTACAGCAATATGGGGATGCAGTACAAGTATTACAATTTGCTAAAGATTTATACAACGCTCAGAAAAATCCTCAATGGGCGAAAAATGCCGAGCAATTGTTGCAACAAGCACAAAATTTAAATTACCAACCTCGCTGAGGCGCAAAATCTTAACATTGCATAACATAAAACTATTGGGTTGACTCGCTGGTGTTGTCTAAACTTGTCCCGATTGGAATGAAATGTACATGCAAAAGCGCCAGAAAAGTCGATTTTTATTTAGCGATCGCTGGCTTGATCGGCACTCAATTGTTCGCAATATGGAAGCCTTTCAAGACTTAATTGTGATTGTCTTGTGTTTGGGTTTGTTCGCCGTCATGCTAATCCAACTGTGGGGGATAGCTATCGCCCTCACGCAGCCACTAGACTATAAACATGTGACTGCAAAAATACTATTTGTGTTGATTTTAGTCGAGTTATTTCGACTATTAATGGTCTATTTGCAAGAACATAGTATCTCTGTGGGAGTGGCAGTTGAGGTAACAATTGTATCTCTACTGCGAGAGGTAGTAGTTCACGGAGCGCTGGAAATTTATTGGGTTAATACGCTTGCAATTTGTGGTTTGTTATTTGTTCTGGGTGGACTACTCGTAGTCTGTGCTAAAACGCCACACATGGATTGCATGAGCGCTAACACTAAGTTTTGCCCGATTGTCTATAGAGGAGATAGGGAACGGCAAAACGAGTTGGAATTCCAGTATTCACGTCAATGTGATGAGAATCAACCGCTTGGATAAATTGTTATGAAAATGGGGAGTGGGAGAGACGCGATTAATCGCGTCTATACTGGGGAGTGGGGAAAAAGTATTTTCCTACTCTCCACTCCTTTGCTTAAGGCTGTATCAGTAACTTGGATCCCACATTCTGCCGGTTAATTTCAAAATCTTGGTATTTTCTATAATCCAACTATAACAAAGCTTTCAGCCATTGAAGCTTAATTTTACATTTGGCGATCGCGAATATAGCTAATGTCCAAACTGACCTTCTTGATCCTATTCTCAATAATTTTAGCCCGTCTGAGTCTAAACGCTTTGATCACCACCCATAGATGATAAAAAGCGTGAAGTGTTTGTCATCGTTAAGTTTTAGACGTTTTCTCCAAATTCCTGTTTTGACAAAACAACCTGCGGATTTACGATCTCACCTGCGAAATCTGGGTTGGATGCATCTAAAATCTAAAATGGTATAACTTAACTTTTGCAAGGTACTTCCGACGTATTGAAATATACTCTTTTTGGAAGATGAATCGCTTTTGAACGGTGAGTATAAAGTTAATTAGAAATTGTAAAAGAGGTTCAAGCAATGGCTACAAATACAGGTAACGGACAGTCTCAAACAGCGATTAGCGACTTGGAGTATGATTTTATCACCGTTTTGCACAACAAGGCTGAAGCCGTTAAAGCTTACGATACCTACATCAAAGATGCAGAACAAGTAGGTTCTCAGCCTTGTGTAGAGTTGTTCCAAAAATTGCGGCAATCTGATATTGAACACGCACAAGAGATTCGTCAACATCTACAACAAGTGCTGCAACACGGTAAGATGTAACCCAGATTTTAAGTGCGTAGGCGTAGGCCGTCGTAGACATCGCTTCTAATTTAGCTAAAAGAAAAAGAGGCGATGTCTACAACAAGTTATTCGGCGTCGCACTTGCTGATTAAATTAGACGCAAGCACCGCCCACTATCATATAGACTGATCCTGGATTACTTGCTGTACTTGCGCCACTGTTAAATCGAGAGCCACCGCCACTTGCTCCACACTCAATCCCAAAATTAATTTAATGATCGCAACTTGAAGTGAGTTCTTACCTGTATCTAATTCATTTAGATAAATGTGTTGCACTTGTGAACTGTTTAGCAGCAACTCATACAGTAGCCGATCATTTGGATCTAAACTTCGTTGCGGATAGATAACGACAGCAAGCCAAAAATTGACTGATTCGTTTTGACTCTCGCAGCACTGAACAGGCAGACACCAAACAAAGTGCTCCGGCGTAGCCCGCCGCAGGCATCGCGGTCGTTGTCTAAGCCATCACTGAAAATTAGCTGTATCTCTTGCTGTGTAAGAAATTGTGCCGATTGATTTTCATTGTCAGACTGTAGACCCTGTATCACAGAGTACACCTTAACTGTCTTAACTGTCCTTGCGTCTTTGTCAAGATTCTGAGATATTAAATTGAAAGATTAATTCAGATAGAAACTTATGACAACCGAGGAAGAGCTTCAATCTCTTTTTAATAAATTAGATCGCGATCAAGACGGCAAAGTCTCCATTAATGAACTTTTTTTAAGTCCTGGCTTAAGTGCAATCATCACATCACAAACAAATACCAATAGTCCCCAGGAGTTACTAGTAGAGTATGATTCAGACAAAGACGATAGTATTACCTTTGAAGAGTTAAAAGAAGCAGTTGATAAAGCAAATAATTTAAACTAGCAGTCAAAACATCAAAGCCACCTTTGCCCCCGTAAACCCTGCTATTTCAACACTACGTTGACCAATAGCAGGGTTTTATAAGTTATTGGACATCAGTCATTAGACATTAGCCTCCTAATCTCTCCCAATTTTCCCTAACGCTTCCCAAGCTTTTGCAATGCAAAAAATATGCTAGGGAAAGCTTGAAATAAGCTATAAAATATTTTGTCAGTTTGCACCTGGATTTAGTAAAGCGAAAATTGGATATTGAAAGTCTATCAAAATAATGTATCCGCGTCTGATTCTGACAATTCAGATCGTGTGGAAAAGCTAACGATTAACCTAACCCCCTTCCCGACCCTCTAAGGGGGAAAATTCAAAGTCTCTCTCCTAAAAGGAGAGAGAGATAGAAGTGAGGTTTTCCAGATACCGTGAAAAATCAGGCGTCTGATTCGGCGTAAAAAAAAGCAGATGGTTGCTCCCATCTGCTTTAATAAAAAATAAGTTATCTTCTTTACTTAGATACCAACTGATTAACTGGAGCAATCCCAGCCAAATCTAAAATTGGTGCGATCGCATCTTCCCGCTTCACCGCCATCATGTGGACACCTTGACACAATTGCCGCGCTATCTGCACTTGCTCGGCTGCAATCTTTATCCCTTCCTCAAAAGGATCTTTAGCTTTTGCCAATCTATCAATAATATGTTGGGGAATATTTACACCCGGAACACACCTATTAATAAATTGAGCATTCTTTGCCGATTTCAACAGAAAAATCCCTGCCAAAATCGGTTTTTTATAGCCAGCAGCAATAGTATCCATAAACTTTTCTAGACGCTCAAAATCTGTAATTAACTGACTTTGAAAAAACTGCGCTCCTGCTTCGATTTTGCGTTCAAATCGGCTTTGCAAACCCGACCAACTGTTACATTGTGGATCTACTGCTGCACCAACAAATAAATTTAACGCTCCATCAGTCAAAGGTTTTTCGTTGCAATCAACGCCTTGATTCATCTTCCGAATCAGTTGCAGCAGTCGCACCGCTTCCAAGTCAAAGACTGCTTTGGCATCTGGATGATCGCCTGCTTTTACTGGGTCGCCAGTCAAAGCTAAAATGTTATGTATGCCCAAGGCATGAGCGCCCATCAAATCAGCTTGTAAACTAATACGGTTGCGATCGCGGCAAGCAATTTGACAAATCGGCTCTATGCCGTTTTGTGACAAAATCACCGACGCCATTAACGAAGACATCCGTAACACGGCGCGGCTACCATCAGTAACGTTGACGGCATGAACTCTCCCCTTAAGAGTCGCCGCCATTTGAATCATGTGCGCTGGATCTCCCCCTTTCGGCGGTGCTACTTCGGCAGTAACTATAAATTCACCTGCTTGTACAGCTCTGCGAAAGTCATTAAAGGCTGTGGGGCTGTGGGTGTGATGCATAACATTAAGGTTTCAATTTATTAAATGGTATAACAAATCACACCGAAAAGGGACAAATTATAGAGGAAGAGAGTAGCCTAAAGCCGTTTTGACTTGTGATAAAGTTTGATTTGCGATCGCTCTAGCTTTTTCTCCTCCATCCCGCAACACAGATTCCAAATAGCCTTTGTCCGCCGTTATTGACTGATATTTTTCTTGGATTGGTTTCAGGGACTCAATTATCGTGTCCGTCAACAATGGCTTAAATTGTCCCCAGCCCATATCCTGACACTCAACTGCTACATCTTCCTTTCTCTTACCAGAAAGCAATGTATACAGCGTTAACAAGTTATTACACTCTGGACGCGCTGGATCATCAAAAGTCAGCCCACGAATCGGATCAGTTTTACAACGCTTAATCTTGTATTGAATCTGCTCTGGCGGATCTAGCAAACTGATTCGGCTTAACTCGGAAGGATCAGACTTTGACATTTTGCGTGTAGCGTCTGCCAAACTCATCACCCTTGCTCCTTCCTTGCGAATCAAAGGGTCTGGTAACTTCAGAACTGGTTGATCTGGTTTACCAAATTGGTGATTTAACCGAGCTGCAATATCCCGTGTCAATTCCAAGTGTTGCTTTTGGTCTTCACCCACTGGGACTTTATCGGCTTGGTAAAGCAAAATATCAGCCGCCATTAGCACAGGGTAATCCAATAAGCCTGCACTCACATTTTCTCCCTGCTTGAGTGCCTTTTCTTTGAACTGGATCATATCTTGCAGCCAGTTTAGAGGTGTAATGCAGTTGAGCAACCAAGTGAGTTCACTGTGGGCGGAAACGTGGGATTGGACAAAGATGGTGGAGTGATTTAAATCAAGACCACAAGCTAGATAGAGAGCAGCAAGGGTGTAGGTATCAGCTGCCAATTGTTTTGGATCGTGTGGCACTGTAATCGCGTGCAAATCAGCTACAAAAAGGTAATTTTCGTATTCGCTCTGACCTTCTACCCAGTTGCGAATGGCTCCCAAGTAGTTGCCTAGATGGTAATTGCCTGTTGGTTGAACTCCAGAAAGAACACGTTGCTTGCCCATAAATTTCAACTTAGTTATCTCAAATCCGCGTTATGTAAAGTGGCGATGTCTGGCGACAAGTCGCAACTCTTGGAGACGCTACGCGTAGCTTGCTTCTCCGTAGGAGTATGCGCCTACGCAAAACTCATTTAATTTTGACATTTTCCAGGTCAACTCGCCGTTGTGGATTAGAGATTTTAACTCAACTCGGATTGGTGTAGAAACTCTTCATGAAAGAAAACGACAACTTTGTGTAGTAACAATAGATTGTAGGGTGGGCATTGTAATGCCTTACTGTAGTCTGCTGTAAATAAAAAGTCGCTACAATCGCATTGTAAATCGATGCATTAGCATTGTAAGTCGATGCAATCACATTGTAAGTCGATGCAATCACATTGTAAATCGATGCAATCACATTGTAAATCGATACAATCGCATTGTAAGTCGATACAATCGCATTGTAAATCGATACATTAACAATGCAGAAGGTTGCGTTTAGATAGCACGGCAATAGAAATACTAAACCGCAAGACCCTGTAAATAACAATACTTTTTCTCTTGATCTGAGCGCTTTATGTATCTTTAATTTATAGAAATAGACAAAATTTAAGTTTTTGTCAAAGGAAGGAGGACTAACCTGAGAAATTGTAAGTTAATTTTTCCACTCCGGGAAGTCTGTTGATGAAAGCTTTACTACTCTAGCCGAAAATGGAATGGCACTAAGAAAAGGTGAAACTTTAGCCTGGACTGTCTCTAGTACAACACGGCGTAAATAGCGCAAAGTCTGAGCGGCGGTTCCCGCCGTTGGCGCAGCCCGCCGCAGGCATCAGAACTTTGCAAGACGAGCAACCATTTAAAAACCCTAAAAAGCCTAAATAGTGTAAGCTTAAAGTATTGTAAGTGTAACCAATGGCTAGACGAAAATTGACTTTATAAGACTGAGCATTTAACTAATTAAGATCCTACTTTTGATTGCAGATGTCGTGGCAATGCTTGCTTGGAGGGTGCAACTACCATACACGGTAGGACTGATAGCAACAAGGGTCGTACTTGGTTTCTCAGAAATTGCTTAGTGCCATTCGCTTACAAAAAAACTCATTTTCAATACTTTTTTTGCCACAGCTTGTGTTTGAAGCTGCTTTTCATATTCCAAGCGAATTATGCCAAGATATCCCTGTGGTATTAACGCTGGCAACGGTGGGCGTTCTGCTGTCCATGAGCTAAACTGCGGCGAAGATGTGGTGCATTTCTATTTTGAAGCTTAAGGACATTAAAAGACTAATGAAGCACTACTCTCAACTGACGATTATTTCTTACATATTAGGGCCTACTTTGATCGTGGTGAGTCATTTAGGATCACTACTCATTATTGTTACTGGCTTATCGTGGGGTGCTACCTTGTGGGCCGTGTTGTTATATGTAATACGAATGCTTGCAACTACTGGCATCTACCATAGGCTACTCACCCACAAGAGCTACCAGGCTCCAACCTCAGTTCTATGCGTTGGAAGCATTGTGGCTGCTTCAGCTGGGCAGATGGGGCCAAGTTGGTGGAAAGCTCACCACATGGCCCATCATCAATCCTCAGACCAGGAAAAAGATCCTCATTCCCCCTATATGCCTTTCAAGGGAATCAAAGGATTCTGGTGGTCTCAAGCTGGATGGCTATTCTCGCCACAGTTTTTTCCCTCGAAGCTTCCTACCGATGTTGAGAGTAATGTGGTTTTGAAGATTGTTGACCGTTTGCACTTCATTCCCACCGTTGCTCTCGGTACACTCTCATACTACATCGGTGGAGCTGAATATCTCGGCGCTTTTTTCCTCAGCACGACTGTCCTCTTCCACGGTGTCGCCACCGTCAACTCACTCAGCCACATACTGGGCGAGCAACCGTTCACAACCAACGATTACAGTAGAAACCATTGGCTCGTCGCGTTTCTGACCCTGGGTGAAGGCTGGCATAATCTTCATCATGCATTCCAGTCGTCAGCGCGGCATGGCATAACCGTGCGAGAGGGACAGGTTGCCTATCTTCCAGACCCAACATTTTGGTTCATCAAAATCCTTGAGTTCCTAAAGCTAGCGTCAAAGATTAGAGTGCCTTCTGAAACAGAACTTCTCGCTCGCGCCAGAAACCGAAACTGTCAGAACTCAGTTTTCAAGGTGGAAGCAAAGACATCTATTTGATATTCTGGTTGACAGATTGCTCAGGAGAAAAGTCTGTTCCTTGCCTTCTCAGTCAAGAATCCAAACATTTAACAGAATGAAGATGTTTTTGTCAAGAAGGCATCTTCAGCTAATTAAATAAGGACAGGCAGGATGTCCATCCCCTAGCAGGTGAAACACTAGCTTTGTCCGGTTAAGCATGAACCATTAAAAATTGACCATTACCATTATATTCTCCATCACAACTAGCAAAATTACGAATAAACCATATCAAATAAAACCTCCATATCCGGCGAAACTTGGCATAGTCCATGCCATAGTTTAATGTTTTTATTGTTGCCTGGTTGTCGTCAAAATTTTGTAACCAGTTACTTAGTGTTTTAGAGTAATTAGAGCCATTAAGATACCATCTTTGAATTGTTTTGAGGTCTTGGTTATGGCTGGGAACTGCATCGTAATTCCAGTACCGACCGTGTGGAAAAATATATTTGTGAGTGTAAACGCTGGACATATTGTTAGGGATGCGGACTGTGATGATGTGAATTAAAACTTTGCCATCATCCTTTAGAAACGAAGCTAATTTTTTAAAGGCTCCCGTTAAGTTACCAACATGACAAAAAACACCAATCGAGAGGATTTTATCAAACTTCGTCTCGAAATTTGCATTATTCAAATCACCTTCATATAGGGTAAACCGATCTGAACTGAGATAACTCTCAGGATCTTGCATTTTGTGGCGGATATATTCACATTGCTCGTGGCTCAAATTAAGACCCGTAAACTTGACATTGGGGAACTTAGAAAGAATGTAATTAGGAACACATCCCCACCCGCACCCAAAGTCTAAGATATTGTCTCCGTCCTTGATGTCTAGCTTTTCAATCACATCATCAATCATGTGCATTTGGGATTGCTCAAGGTTTAATGCTCCTTTTTCCCACAATCCCATGCTGTACTTAGGATAAATGAGTTTCCCGTCCCATAACATAGTATTCAACATGGCTTGAGGCAAGTCGTATTGAATTTTCATTAGTTCCCGTGATCCTACCGCGAGATGATCAGTTTCTTTTAATACCCATTCATACGGTGCCAGGAGGGATGGGAAATACTGAAATAAAATTGGCATACAGGTATCGAAAAGCGATTCTAGAACGGAATCAGGAACTTCTAATCCGTTGATATAAGCTTCTGCCACTGCCATCTGAACTGTGTTAACTACCTCAACCGCCCCACGAGTTGCTTGGTATGCTAATGGACTCTTGATATTTATATCTCCCACAATAGGGATATACTTTTCTATTTCTTGCAGCAGGGTACTAGTAGTCATAGTCATACTCCTAACAATGATTAAAATAACGCTACATTAGTATAAGAATTGGATTGTTTTAGTTTTTTAATAGTAAAATGTTATAAGTTTTAACATACATTTAGGAATATTTATCTCCAAGGTACCTTCCGGCACTTTAACTTGATGGAAGGTAAGCGTCTCAAGGGCAAACTTCCTATAACTTGGCATGAACTACGTTTATTTCCGATAATTGTTTGGCGTCAGGGTGTTGTTCGCTCAACTCGTTTCCATTTCTGGTGGCCATTGGTTGCGATCGCTCTCCATAAACCGCATTAATTGTATGATTATCTAGTCACACTGATCGGTTATGGAAAATGCCAATGGATTAATTTTTTTCACCAAAACCAAACTCTTAAACTCGATTTACCTTTCTGCTAAACCCACCTGTCCTCCAATTAGCCCCAGAAATCCAGTTCCAAAGTGCTGAATCTCCAAAAAACTTGCTTGCTCCGGTGAGGTTTTGTAAACCCGAAATGTCTTCATAATTCCCAACGTGGCAGCACTTTCTAGAGGGCCAACAAAGCTAATATCCCGGTCGAGAAAATAAGTTTGATTAGCCCAATGAGTCATCTGATTTGCATTCAAAAAATAGCAGCCTGCATGGGGATTGAGGGCACGACAAAAGGAAATTGGTGCATTCATAATTGTACCCTTAAGTTCTTGTTGCTCCTGCACATTTTGAAAGGGAGCAGTTACTCGCAAAGCCAAATCCCCATCAATGTAAGCTTTGTGAACCAAAGCTGAAGGGGAGACTTCATAACGATTTGGCTGGAGCAAATTTAAATCACCCGCTTGTTGAGTAAACCAATTTATTTTTATAAAAAACCAAGGATCATGGATAATTAAGTCATCTTCCAAGAAGCAGTAGTAATCATACTGACCGAGACAACTTTGCAGAACAGCTTGACACTCAAACCCTAAAAGCAGAGGTTCTACATTAGTAGAATGATGCTTATATAAATGGGATGGTAAAGGAAGTTGATTCAAAAGATGATTATCTTGGGTTGTACAAATAACAATATCTAGTTCGTGCGACTGCGGCTGGTTAGCGGGAAAAGCTATTCGTTGAGCAATGTTAATAATACTTTGAGATTTACCAAATAATTGGTGTAAGGCGGTAAGGCTATTAGTTAATGCCTGCAAGCGGGGTTGCGGGTCTTTGCGTTGGGAAGCATGACGACCCTCACTGCTAGGTTTGAAAAAATGGGCAATGGTAAAAAGAATCCGCATTTTAAATATTGCTTTTATATTTCTCTGTCATTTGTCTAAAGTCTAATTTGTTGGTTGTAACTAATGACTAGTGACATCTAATTTTTGCCAAATCCTTTAGAAACTGAGCGCTTTTTCAAACTATCAGAACTTTTACCAGCGAACATCCATTGCAAATGCTGTGGTAACAGTTTCGCCAAATCATAACGCTTCAGAATTGTCTCTCGCGCATTCGCCCGAATTGCTTGCATCTCCTGAGGATGATTCAGCGCCTCTTCAACCCTATTAGCAATATTATGGGGAGAAAAGAAATCTACCAGCAGTCCATTTACCCCATCCTGTACGACTTCCAATACTGGCGGAGTCTTAGAGGCTACTAGTAAACATCCTGCTGCCATTACTTCTAACATTGACCAGGATAAAACAAAAGGACGAGTTAAATAAACATGGGCAGAAGAAGCTTGCAAAACCTGAAGGTACTCATTGTAAGGAAGCCTATCTGTAAAGTGCAGCTTTGATAAATCCAAAGATAATTTTTCTAGCATTAATTGTTTATAAGTCTGACCATCAGGAAGATTCTTCCCATAAGCCACCCTATCTTCTCCCACAACTACCACATGGCACTTAGGTCTTCGCTGCTGAATTAGCGCCACCGTTTCCATAAACTGCGGAAAACCTCTATAAGGTTCCATCCCCCGTCCTACATAAGTTACCAACTCTTCCACATGGGAAAGGTCAAGATTTATTCTTGGTAAAACTAACTTTGCGCCTGGTTTTGGGACAAAATATTTGGTATCAACACCATCATGAATTACAGTGAGTTTACTATGATATTCTTTGGGAAATTGCTGACGCTGCCAATTCGTTGGAGAAAGACCGCGATCGCAGCTATATAAATCAGTTAAAATCGGTGCATTTTTCACGCGGATACGGCATTCATCATCAGCATTCAGCGGATCGTTAGGATCGAAATCTGCATCAGAACCGTGAGCATGGTAAAACCACTCGAAATAACACAATAATTCTGCTTTGGGGAAAACATCTTTGATAAATAAAGTCGGCCCCCAACCAGAATGACCATAAACTATATTTGGAACGAAACCCTCAGCTTTTAATTTTTCTGCCACGCGATAGACAGCCTGTGCTGTGAGAACAGCATTTTCCAGGTTGCGAACGTAGTGGTGAGTTTGAGGTGCCGCTTCACGAGAAGGAGTATAAATAGCTTTATAAACACCAGGTATTTCCCCTTCCCGACGATTTGTCCCAAAGACGACTTGGCAATTAGGATCTTTACCTAAAACTGTCGCTATATTGCGAAATTGTGAGGGAAAATTGGGATGTAAAAATAAAATTTTCATTGGAATAATCTTGATTAACTTATTGCCAGATAAAATAAATTAAGACAAGCTGCTTAAAATTATAAGATTATTTCTCAAAATTTTTGGCAAGTAAATTTAGGTAAATGGTTGCCCAAAAAGGCGAAAATAATCGCAAATTCGTGTTATAACCATGAAATTTCTTGGCATTGATTTAGGCTGGCGATCGCAACCAAGTGGACTGTGCTGCTTAGAATGGGTAGATGGACAACTACAACTACTCGATTTAGACCGCAAAGATGCCATTGCAGACATCCTCATTTGGATTGATGGCAACGTACAAGCAGACGAACCAGCCATTATTGCCGTAGATGCACCTACCCTCATACCCAACGCTACTGGGAGTCGGCTCCCTGATAAACTCAGCCATAAATACTTTGGTAAATATCATGCAGGATGCTACCCAGCTAATCAAAACCTACCCTTCGCAGAGCGCACCATCAACTTTGGTTTAGAATTGGAATCACGCGGTTTTGCACACGCCCCTACTATTGAACCGCAAAAACTTAGCAGATATCAAATAGAAGTCTTTCCTCACCCGGCAATCGTTAATTTATTCAACTTAGAACGCATCCTCAAATACAAAAAAGGACGCTTAAATGAGCGCCGCCTAGAACTAATTAAACTCCAAAATTATCTTCTCAATATTCTCCCCTCTCTTTCTCCTCGTGTGCTTCTGTGCGATTCGTTTTTTATGGAAATTCCGATCGCAGGTGTAGTTCTTAAAGCAACTGAAGATAAACTAGATAGCTTAATTTGCGCTTATGTTGCTGCTTATTGGTGGTATTGGGGAGAAGAACGTAATTTGGTATTAGGCGATCGCACCACCGGCTACATTGTCATCCCTCAAAGAATTTGAGCAAAAGCTTCGCGTATGCTGCTTTAGAGTCGTTGCTTCTGATTTAGATATTGCGACGCGATCGCAATATCTTATCCTTAGTAAACTAGACTAATCAACGGGGGTATTGTAGATTGGTAGTTAATTGTGTTTGGGAAAAAACGCTTCCTTACTGGAGTTTAGACTAAGCAACAAGAAACAACCCAGTAGTGCCGAGTTGATAAAACACAACCTTCAAAGATGAAAATATTAGAGACCGCCTGCTCTTAGTTTAAACTCCAGTTCCTTAACTGCCTGGATCAATAGCTCTTGGAGACTTTCAAGCATCGGCAGTGACGTCACTCCTTCCTCAGGTTCAAAAGAAATTTCGTGCCATTCTCTGACAGGAATCTTTTCTTTCTCCAAGCTCTGTAGCTCATCTAGCGTAGCGAAGCCCGTCCAAACCGAAAAGTCTGCGATCCGCAGTAACACCTCAGTGTCATTGATTAACTCATAGAACCATAGTTGCAAAGGATGAGGGCAGCTATCTTCGTCAAGTTTTCCGCGTTCTCTGATGAGCGCTATTGCTGCTGGCGTTAAAGTGCCTTCAACAACTATACAGCCCACCATTCCTGACCAAGGTTGTACAGACACTTCCTCAAGCGCTAAAAAATCTGGTCTACTGCCACTTAAACTACCACTTAACTCCTCTTTTTCTGGAAAGTACGCCCGAAACCTGTCAGCCTTTTTCAGGTAGAAGTCGAGGATGCCTTGCTGAATCTGTGGTGTGTTTTGGATAGTAAAAGAAATTCAACGAGACATAAAAATAGCCTTTGAAACCCCTAAGAGGACGTGAGTCCGACGAGTTGAAAAAGAAGCAAAAAAAAGCTGAGACTGGAATAATTATAGCAGTATAGCAGGAGGCAGGCGGCAGAAGGCAGAAGGTAAAACTTTTACTATTCTTAGCTTTCACGCTTGTCATTATGTCCTAACCTATGTGACTACGGCTATAGTTATTTTTTGGGCGTGATTGCGTAGCATAATAAAAGGCGTTGCTAAACTTAAATCAGCAACGCCTAATCTTGAGTATTTAAGAACTACTCACTACTCTTACTCTGCCCAAGCAATCAACCTTGGTTCATAAGGATTAGCCAGATTTTTATTTTTCGGCAATACACGCAAAGACAAACCTTGCAAACCAGAAGCCGTATAGGTGATCTTACCCGTGTAAATACCTAATTGCTGTGTATCCTCGCCTTGGTAATCCATCACCACTGGCACAGCGTTGACAATTTCACCATTGGCATCGATCGCACCTTGATATAACTCCACTTGCACATCATCATTCGTCAAAGTTGCCAAGTCAACCTTGGCTTTGACAGCAACGGTTTGGTTAACCTCAATGTCTGAAGCTGCCGATATGTCAATATCTTTGATTTTGATGTTGAACCAGTGTTCCCTCAGTTTTTCCTTCCAAGCAGCTAGTTCTTTAGCTGGGGCATAGTTATCAACAGTCAGGGTATGATAGCGATCGCTAGCCGGGAAATAAGCCCGTCCGGCATACTCTCCTACCATCCGCGCTGTATTAAAGAACGGACAATTCAACCGAATTGCATCCTTCATTTTGGCAACCCACGGACGGGGTAAACCATCACTATCCCGGTGATCATAAAATAACGGTACAACTTCCTTCTCTAACAACTCGTAGAGAGCATTTGCTTCTACTTCATCTTGGTAGTTGGGATCGTCGTAATTCTCTCCATGTCCTATTGCCCAGCCCGTGCGGACGTAATCAGCTTCATCCCACCAGCCATCTAGTACACTTAAATTCGGCAATCCATTCATTGCCGCTTTCATGCCACTGGTACCAGAAGCTTCCCGTGGGCGACGCGGTGTGTTTAACCAGATATCGCAACCTGCAACCATCAACCGGGAGATGTGAATGTCGTAATTCGGAACAAACACTACCTGTTTTTCTAAATGTTGTTCGCGGATAAAGTGATTGATTTCACGGATGAGTTCTTTACCTGGAATATCCTTGGGATGCGCCTTACCAGCAATCACGAATTGCACTTTTCGGTCTTTGTTAGCCAGCAAAAGCCGCTTAATACGATCCAAATCACGCATCCAAAGGGTAGCGCGTTTGTAGGTGGCAAACCGACGGGCAAAACCAATGGTGAAAGCGTAAGGATCTAAAACTTCTTGGGCTTGGACAATTTCGGAAGCGGAAGCGCCGCGATCGCTCAAATGCTTAACCAAATGATCCCGCACATATAAAATCATATCTAAGCGGCAGCGTTCGTGATTGCGCCACAACTCCTCATCCGGTATAGCGTCCATCCGCTCCCACAATGGACTATCTGGTGGTGCTGATGACCAATTTGGCCCCAAGTAGCGATCGTACAACTCTTGAGTAGATTTCGCCACACAACTTCGAGCATGGACACCATTGGTAATTGCTGTGATCGGCACTTCTTCTACTGGCACATTCTGCCACAAGCCCTGGAACATTTGCCGCGACACTACACCATGCAGTTGCGCTACACCGTTAGAAAATGTTGCCATCTTCAGCGCCAGCACCGCCATACTGAAAGGCCCAGATAAATCGCCTGTATTCTCGCGCCCCAGTCCTAAAAATTGCTCTTTAGGCAACTCAAATATCTCTGCATAGTACCCCAAGTAGTACAGCATTTTTTCAGGAGCGAACAAGTCAATTCCCGCCGGTACTGGTGTATGGGTAGTAAAGATATTACTGGAAGCCACCACCTGTCTAGCTTGGGGATAATTCAGTCCCTGTTCCTGAATCAGCAAGCGGATGCGTTCTAGGGCAGAGAAGGCGGCGTGGCCTTCATTCATGTGGTAGGCGGTGACTTTCAGCCCCAAAGCTTTGAGCATTTGCACACCACCGATCCCCAGCATGATTTCCTGGTGGATACGCATATCGATGTCGCCACCGTACAGTTGATCTGTGATGTCGTGGTCGTAAACATTGTTGGGATCAATGTTGGTGTCCATCAAATATAGGGGCACCGTTCCTACCTGTACGCGCCAAACTCTGGCATACACCTTGCGTCCTGGATAATCTACCGCAATTCGCAATTCTGAACCATCAGGATTGCGCTCTAGATGCAAGGGCATATTGTAGAAATCGTTCATCAGGTAGCGTTCTTGCTGCCAGCCATCGGCATTGAGATACTGGGCAAAGTAGCCTTGCTGATACAGTAAACCTACACCCACAAGCGGTAGCCCCAAGTCACTGGCAGATTTGAGGTGATCCCCCGCCAGAACGCCCAAGCCCCCAGAATAGACGGGCAAACAATCTACAAGTCCAAATTCCGCCGAAAAATAGGCGTAGCATTCTTTTGGTTTCTGCTCCCGTTGTTTCTGATACCAGGTGCGCTCTTGCAGATAATCGTTTAACTGACGATCAGCTCGATCCATTTGCGCTAAAAAGCCTTCATCTTCAACAACTTCCAGAAGCCGCGATTGAGAGATATTACCCAGCATCAACACCGGGTTATGATGGCTAGACTCCCACAGGTCAGAGTCTAAGCGACGAAATAAATCTTTAGTGTCAACGTTCCAATCCCAGTGCAAGTTATATGCCAGACGCCGTAATGGTTCGAGTCGCGGCGGTAGTGAAGGGGATACGTTAAATGTGCGAATTGGCTGCATAGGTTGGCAAAACTCCAAGTTTATTTATGGTTATTGTTTACTCTCTTTACCAATGTTGCCAATTCTTTATACAGTAGTTTGTGAAAAAGCGATGACTTTGTTAAGCATTGAGAATTCTTTTTAACCTCGTTGCTAAAGTTTACACCAAGGTGTTTCTAATTCTATGCCTTACTCTCAGCCATGTACTTGGTATATTAAAATTTAATCATTTACTGCCATGTATCACTTAAAAAAATTTAGTTTTGAATAAAGAATTTATATTTATTTTAGAATTGATTCTGGGGATCAATCTAAGGTCTTGGCTGAGGGTGAAACTTAATCATAGCTGCGTCAAGGAACAGTTAAAATTTTAATTATTTTTTAATAAAATTGCCTTAGCGTAGAGGCGGTGTGAGAGCAAAGAGTTAACTTAACTTAAATCTTGCACCAGTCTTAAAAACCGCCATAGGTTAGAAACCTATGGCGGAAGATTGGGGAGGTGCAATATCTGAGTTAAGGTGATGGGACACCGAATAGCTCATCGTAGACATCGCCTAAAATTGGAGCATGTAAAAATCATACCAAGTAGTTAACTAGGAAAAGCGATGCCTGCGGTGGTCACTGAGCTTGCCGTTCGCGCAGCGTCTCGTAGAGAAGTGCAGGCTACGCCTACGCTAAATACTTGGTATAAAGTTTGAATACTAAATCAGGAAAATGACTTAGTAAGGTGTTATTTTACGCGCCTAGTGAAGGCTGATCTTTGGTATTTTTTGTCATTGACAAAGCTACAGCTGCTGCATAAGCAATCTCCGCTGCCATTTGATAAGCAAGTTTGATACTAGATGAAGCGTCCTTGGCTTTAGGAGAGAGAGAAGTTTTTTTCCGGCGCGACTCAAGTTTTACATCACCTGCAGCAATAGCTCTCTGTAAAATGATCCAGGCATCTAGGTCTTCTGAGTCATAATTACTTTGAAGCTGCGATCGCAGTTGATCTTCGGCTACAACACTTAGATAGCCGATAGCTAGAGCTTCTTGGACAATTTCTTTAATTAAAACCATAATTTGAACCAAGTGTGTGAGTTAAAACCGATACCTCAATCTGGGCATTTGATATTTTTTTCTGGACTTCTCCTGGAAATTAAGCTACTTTTTAGCTTTCTTTCAATAAAATTTATAATGAGTAGTGCCAAGCACGCATCACCCGCTTGGCTCACCCGGATGGGTGATTTACAAATTTTTATATATAAGTAATAGGGAAGAGAAAAATTTTTAGCTTTTTAACGAAGAGGGTGTCATAAGTATAGTAGATATCATTCTGAGTTAATACAAAAATATAAAATTACTTGGACAAGCAACGGTATAAATATAAAAATAAATGGTAATTAACCGCTTAGAGTATTTTTAAAGTTACCGTTTCCAATAAATTTTCTCTAAATGTATAAAATTATTTCAGAGTAGCGATCGCCTTAGTAAAAAAGTTAACTAATCTCACCATTATGAGCAACAAGCAACTTGGAAATCAAACCGCTACGCGGAGTCATTAGTCATTAGTCATTAGTCATTAGTTATTAGTCATTAGTCCAAGAGAAAGCACGCCTACTCTCTAAAGTGGTTTGAATTAGTTCGATGAAAGACAAAGTTTTTGCGCCCACTCAACGACTTACTCAGGGTATCGCTTGGGACGGGGTATGCACCAATGACCAATACAACTCTTGGAGAGGCTGCGCCCTAAGCGTAGCTATGCCGCAGGCTTTACGACTACGCTCAGTACAAGTGACTAATGACTAATAAGAGTGTTCCACTAAAAATAAAATGTGCTATCGTTAAAAACAATTGTTATTAAAAACTATTCATGTAATTACAAACATGAATTGGTTAGTCTGTAAATCATCTGTGTGCAACATGATTGGAGCAGCATACTCTAGAAATTCGTTGCAAGAAAGTCGTCATAGCAGTCGGGGAAGCGCTTACTTGTTTGCACCGATGGTTAACTTCAATGTGATGGCTGATGTGGGAGATAATCCACCTTAGTTGGGTTTTATTTGGGCAAAAATACCCATAAAATCCAACAATAATTACATTGTCATGCTAGGCAGAAATTTTATTTAATTTTTGAATATAGTCTAGTTAAATGTATTTTTTGTTGCAAAATGGCTTGTGGAACTGAGTTGTTTCAAAAGACTAAAATTGCCTGATAGAAAGTAGCCTCAAGGTAAACAACTTTATCCCTATTTGCGTAACAAGCTTTGTAAATTTGCCAGATAACCGAAACAGTAGCCTATCTAAATCAGCGAATTTCCCCATCAGACAATTTAATAGTCTGGGGTTTGACTCTGCAATGCACTGAGATTGTTTCGTTAATTGATCTGGTGAAAAAGAAGCAAAATCATTACGTGCCGTCACTGGTACAAAAGCTTCTAGCGATCTAAGACAATTGTGCATATCAATTGAGTAATTCTCTTGCAACTAAGTTAAAGAATTGCTCACATAGTCAAAGCCAGGCTCTGGTTTTTCAGTATTTGGAAAACCATCTAAAAACATGGGGAAATTTCGGTAATCCTGCCAATTCAGTTTAATGTATTAATAAATACAAATAGTTTGATGTTGGCAGAAGATTAGGATACAGCCAAAACAACTTTCAATACTCCCAACAACAATTGATTGAAGAGATATATAGCCATGCAGAACGAGCAATATTTTTCTAAATTGCAGCGCGTGCAAGAACTTTTAGTAACTACTGTGTTAGGGGATATTCCTACACTTATTCTGGGGCCGAAGTTGCGTAATTTGGGATATCGTAGTATCTTTGCCCAGATAGGCAGTCCAGTTTATATTCAAAATGGTGTTGAATTTAACGGTACTTGCTGTATTGAGATAGGCAGTGGAGTGTATATTTTCAAGGGTGTGCGGATGGATGCTAGCGGACACAAAAATAATAGAATTCATCTAGGAAATAGAGTCGCTATTGAGCGTAACGTTGATATAGGGTCTTTGGAAAATACCTGTATACATATTGATGAAAACACATTTATTGGCCCCAACGTGGCTATTGAGGGGCCAGGAGACATTAAAATTGGTAAACACTGCTTAATAGCTGCCTACTCAGGGATATATGCCAATAATCATAATTTTGCCGATCCGATGGAGCCGATTAAATTCCAAGGTGTTACTCGCAAGGGAGTTGTGATTGAGGATGACTGTTGGCTAGGGCATGGAGTAACAGTATTAGATGGCGTTACTATCGGCAAAGGCAGTGTTATTGGTGCGGGAGCAGTTGTCAATAGAGATATTCCTCCTTTCTCTGTTGCTGTAGGCATACCTGCACGAGTCATCAAAAACCGAATTGGCAAAGACTTAAGCATTACTTCAAGCTGAGACATAGGGAATTGGGGAAGGTGGGGCCCCCTCTGGGGATAAGGGGTAATGG
>NZ_CAXTNP010000050.1:0-33708 GCF_964245575.1 uncultured Nostoc sp.
CGGCATCAATAAGGCGATCGCTGAAGAATTTGTAGTGACCTCAGATACCGGAGGGTAGATTGTCGTGAACTTCACGCCAGGCGCTACCTAAGTAATTCAAAAATAGACAGCTGATTGCATTTGCGCCCGATTGGATGCAGTGGATGGGTTTGACATTGAACAAGTGCGATCACTGTTGTGACTTTCTTCAAATTTAGCAAGAGTATGCTTTGCGGATTCGTTGAGAAAACGTTCAATTGACGATTATAGCTCTAATCGCTAATTTTTCAAACGATTTCTTTCAACGCTTGTGCTTTGCTTGTTTCCATCGCATCCACATTAATATATTCCACAGATTTAGTTTTAATCATTTGTTTTTATTTAGCTACGTGTTTTCTCAAAACTCATTTAGGATTCTTACAGGAAGTAGTGTATGGATATTTTGGTAGATAACTTGTTTATTGAGCCGGACTGTGTTCCAGAATCCCAAAGGATTCCAGGATACCTGATCCGCAGTACAGCACGAGCGAATGTTGAAGATTTACAAGATATCGAAGAAGATAATACGCGCCCAAACATTCAAACAATAATTGACCTTCTTTATGCAAAAAGTAAAATTTGCCCGAAAAATTCTGACGCTTTAGGAGTGGTAATTGCTATTCATGGATACAACACAGGAGGTGCAGATAGTGATTTAACTACATTACCCGTAAGCAATGAAAAGATCACAGATAGAATTTGGAAAAACTATCAACAACTTTGTAAGTATGTCAACAGTAATGCCTTAATTTCTCAAAAGTCAGATAGTTTAGTGTTTCTTGGTTATCGCTGGCCTTCGGAAACTATTACAGGTCAAAATATTATTACTTCCCTAAGTACTTTACCCTTTCTACTCAAGGTTCTGCTATGGGGAAGCTTTATTATGACGATCGCATCAGTATTATTGTTTTTCTGGTTCTCTGACCCAATGTTTGTTGTTCCTGTTGTTTTGGGAACATTCGGGTTTAGCATTGTTTGCAGCCTGATTATTTTGCGTGTAATTGTATATTTTCGTGACTCTTATCGAGCAATCAACTACGGAGTCAACGATCTGGTTGAACTGATTCGCCAACTAGATAAAGGTTTGATAAAGCGCTGCTTTCTAGAAGTTAAATCAGAGGAGAAGACTCAAAACTATTGGAAACAACACCCGATTAAACTCTCCTTCATTGGGCATAGTCTAGGTAGTCAGGTAACTACACAAGCAGTCCGAATTCTATCTGATGTCTTTGACTCTGATTCTGTAGGAAACATCAATAATAAAAAAGCTGAGAAAAGACCTTCTTCGCGAATTGGGCAGGTTTTTAGTTTAGGTCGTTTAATTCTTGTTGCACCAGATATTCCTGTACTGGCAATTACTTCTGGAAGATCCAATTTCTTACGGTCATCGTTACGAAGATTTGAAGAGGCGTATCTATTCAGTAACGAAGGGGATTTAGCCCTACGTCTTGCTTCTACGGCTGCTAATTACTTTTCCTTTCCAGCAAAGACCCAAACACAAGGGTATCGGCTAGGTAATGTGACTGTTCGTTCCAATAGCTATCACAGCAGTAAGTTAAACAAGGTAACAGGGCAATTGCAGAGTGAGTATGGAATTGTCAACTGGAAGGATCAGAACTTACGCAAGCGATTATGTGAGACTAGTTCATTACTTAATTATTTAGAAATTAATGTCTTGAACAAAGTGCAAAGCCAGGGATTAGATCCATCTAAGCAGGAATATCAGTCCACAGTTCCCACAGCAATTAAAGATCATGAGTCGTTGGCTGACTTATTTACTTACTTTGATTGCACTGAATACAAAGATAAAACAAATTACACTAATGCACCCAATCACAATCGCTACGTCATGATTTTAGACAAACAAACCTCACCCTTAACTCTCCTAGAGTACCTGCAACTCAGTTGGTCATATTTTCGTAGCAATACACCAGATGTCCACAGTGGCTATTTTTGGGGAAAATTTAGTCAGCAGTTAATTTTTCAACTGGCCTTTGTTGGCTTCCAGGAGTTTCTAGAGTTTCTGCTGGTTACCCCACCAAAGGATATGGGAATTGAAGAAATGCTACCACTGGAACTTGAGGATAAGATTGTTTGGGCGAACAACCTTCAAATAGGGGCAGTTTCTGATAGACTACGTACTGAACAAAGGCAGATTGCGCTCAATTATCTCTCATGGATCATCGAGAAAAAACAAATCCAAGCAGTATTATCACCGGAACGTTACTATATTGATGTCATGGGGAAAAAACGCGAAGAAGTTCGCTTTGCAATTATGTCAATAAAATAATATTTTATCTGCAATTGCGAACTGCGAACTGCAAAATGCGAGACCGAGGCTTCTGTCCCGAACTGAAGCGTTTACCCTGATTCTGGCAAATCCACTTCTGCTGCCCTACAAATTTGACCCCAGTTTTTGTAAAACTGCATAAATATTTAGATGAATCAGGGTTTTGTCTGTGGAGTGAACCAGGTTACACCTATTACTTCAGAGGTGAGCAAAAACGCTTAGAACAGACTAAACGTCGTGGTCGTAGATTAAGCATTATAGGCTTCCTTCAACCTTTGATCAGTTTTGTTTACGGTTTGGTGATCGGAGGCGTTAACCGTAAATCTTATATCCAAATGATGGAGCAAGAAGCGGCTGATGCTCAAAGAACGGGACGTACTAAGGTAATTGTCCAGGATAACGGACCGATACATCGATGCCTTGAGGTGCAAAAGTTATGGTCAAAATGGGAGAGTATTGGTTTATACATCTTCTTTTTACCCAAATATTGCTCAGAAATGAATCCAATTGAATTGGAGTGGCAATATCTCAAAAAGAATGAACTATCAGGGCAGACATTTGATGATGAATTAGACCTTGCTTACGCCGTAATTGATGGTGTTCAAGCAAGGGGAAAAAGAGGAAACTACAGTACATATCGTGTCAAATTTAACTCTAATCAAATTGTTTAACTTTTCGTTACATACTTGTAAATTTTCCAGCCCACTTACTTAGATAAATATACCAGTAGTAAATATTTAACTTATAAAAAAGTGGCCTTTATTGAAAAATTCAGGAGGATTGGTCATGGCAGCAATCGATACAGCACCGTTAGAAAACAGCCTGGGATTTCTAGCTTTAGGAGCTTATATTCTCACCTTAATGCCCACGAATCTCAGAATCATTTTTCCTCAAACTAAACAAGCGAACCTTCCCAAATGGCTGTTAAAATATCGACGACTTATCGGTATTCTGGCTTTCTGCTTGGCTTTGCTTCACGCTTTCCTCTTAGTGAAAAAGAGAGACCTTGATTTTTTAGATCCCAATACCTATTGGATTTATATCCAAGGTATATCTACCTTCATAATTTTTACCCTATTGGCAATTACTTCTAATGACTGGAGTGTCAAAAGACTGAAAAAAAATTGGAAGCGATTACATACCCTGACTTACTTAGCTATGTTCCTGCTCACTTGGCACGTTTGGGACAAAATGTTAGAGCATTGGAGCTATTTAACCCCGATTGGGCTAGTAGGGATTGTCACGACAACCCTTTTATTTCTGATGCGACGCTGGATTGAACATCAGAATAAACAACAAAAAGCGAAAGGAAAAGCGTTCTCATCTCAAATTCCAGAAAAAATTACTCTATAGTACCGCTAGTCTCCGACACCGTTACGCAGTGGGTGCAAGTCAGATTATTCTCCCACTCGCACAAGGAATGTCCTGTTATGAGATCAAAACAAATTACCTGGAAATCTTCAGCAGCATTGGCAATCAGCACCCTAACGATCTTGGTTAGTAGTAGCAGTTGTGCTAGCCTATTCTTCCACTTCCGAAACGCTAGTGTTGCTACTATCTCTGTTGCAACTACTCAACCCTTACGTTCTGTCCAAGGAAATTCAACTTGGGTTTACGCATTGGCAGTCAGCCCTGATGGACGCTTCCTCGCCAGTGGCAGTTACGATAAAAAAATCAGAATTTGGGATCTGCCTAGTAACACCTTACTCTATACTTTAGAAGGACACGGCGATGCAGTGGTAAGCCTTGCCATCAGTCCTGATAGCAAGCTGCTCGCTAGTGGCAGTTGGGATAACCGTATTAAACTCTGGAATTTAGAGACGGGGCAACTGCTTCGTACCCTGGATGGCCATACAGATGATGTAGAAGCCGTTGCCATCAGCCCCAACGGAAAGTGGTTAGCCAGTGGTAGTGCTGACACAACCATCCGCATCTGGAACGTGCAGACTGGCGTACAAGTTCATCAGTTATCGGATGGATTGTGGGTAAGAACTATTGCTTTTAGTCCGGATGGGCAGACATTAGCTAGTGGCAATGAGAGTGGTACACTCAAAATTTGGCGGCTCATGGATGGTGCTGTTCTAAAAACCCTGAATGCTCATTCACAAGCCGTGCGTTCAGTGACTTTTAGCCCTGATGGACGGACTTTAGCGAGTGGCAGTGCTGATAGGACAGTCAAACTCTGGCAAATGCCCACTGGTAAATTGTTGCACTCCCTAATTGGACATGAAGGAGTTGTGTGGTCAGTGGCTTTCAGTCCCGATGGCAAGAGATTAGCTAGTGGTAGCAATGATAGCACTATCAAGTTATGGGGGTTGCCTGAAGGCAAACTCTTGGAGAATTTGATAGGGCATAAGCGAGGCGTGCGGTCAGTAGTTTTCAGACCGCATGGAAACATGATAGCCAGCAGCAGTGCCGACAAAACCATCAAACTTTGGTCTCTTCCTAAAGAGTGACAACAAGCTTTCAGAAAGTAAACAAATCTATAAGGAGGAAATCTGATGATAGACAGGGATACATCCTAGCCGACATTAATTTGACAACTAGGCTATGCCATCGCTGCTTACAAAAGTGTCAAAGCTGTCAAAATCACTTTCTTTTGATAAGTTTATCGAAATCTAAAGTGCAGATTGCTTTAACGCAAGAGTCATTCAATCAATTAACTTTACCTTAATTTTGGAGCATTATATGAGTGGATTTGGTCACGGTTCCGTCGGCACACGAGAACAAGCATTTACACATTTACTGCCTTTAAGAGCAAAAAGCTACCCGACCCATGAACTGCTAGAACTTGCTAACAGCATAAAGTCAAAGCCTGATACCGTGAAAGATGGCCCTGATCCTGAAGAAAATTTGCTGTTACCAGCAGGTTATACATACTTTGGTCAATTCATTGATCACGATCTAACCTTTGATAACACATCATCTTTAAACCCAGTAGATATTGGTTCTCAAGATCGTCTGCCAAGTAATTTACGAACTCCACGCTTTGATTTGGATTCCTTATATGGTGACGGTCCTGATGCTCAACCTTTTATGTACGCTGAGGATGGGGCTACTCTTTTATATAAAAATGGTACTGAAAATCAGGTTAAACCTACCCTCAGTAATACAAAGCTAGTTGAAGACTTTAAAAATCAGGCAGATCAAGATCTACTGCGTAGCCCCAATGGTCGCGCGATTGTTGGTGACAAACGTAATGATGAAAACTCGATCATCAGTCAAATTCAATTGTCTTTTGTCAAGTATCATAATGCAGTAGTAGCAAAGCTCAAACAAAACAATCACAGACTGCAAGACGATCAGAAACTGACGGGTACTGCTTTGTTTGAAGCAGCACAAAACGAAGTACGCTGGGTTTATCAAAAGATAGTGATAGAAGACTTTTTGCCGCGCATTGTTAACGCAGATGTTCTAGAAGGTCTAAAACACAAAACTCGCGACCAGCGCGCCCAAAACTATGCTCTTTACACAGAAGACAAACGCGAGAATTTACCCCGCGAATTTGTAGTAGCAGCTTACCGCTTTGGACATTCTGGAGTACGCTTTGGTTATCGTCTCAACAATGATAAACGCTTTAGCATTTTCCCGGGTAGCGATAATAAAAACCCAGACGATGACAGTTTGTTAGGATTCGAGCCACTGCCGAGTCATCATGTCATTGATAACTGGGCGCGCTTTTTCCCGCTTACAGTCCCAGGAGTGTTGCCTAATGAGCTTCGTGACAAGCCTGCTGATGACATAAAAAGATCAGAAGTACGCTTACAACTAGCTTACAAAATTGATTCCAACTTGGTTGATCCACTTGGCGTTTTACCCTCCCCTGTATTGCCAACCAGCCAGAATGTTGGAGGGGTTATTAAAGAAGTTAAAGATGCGATCAGCCCTGACACCTTGCCAGACACGAAAGTAGTACCACCACGTCCATCCCTAGCACTGCTTAATTTATTGCGAGGCAACAACTACAGAGTACAAGGTGGGCAACAGATTGTCAAAGCTTTACAGGACAAAGGTTTTACTCAGGCTATTCCTCTCACATCAGATCAACTCAGTGTGCGACGACAACTAGTGGATAAAAATTCGGCAGGGGATGCACTGTTCAAGTTTGAGCCAATTGCTGAGAGTCTGCAAAACGACACCCCACTCTGGTTTTACATCTTAGCTGAGGGTCAAGCTCCTTTAATAGATCACTTTGGTGTGGGAAAAAGTTTTTCCGAAGTAGACTTACTAAATGGTGTTGGCGCTAAAACTCAGCTAGGTTGGGTAGGTGGTCGGATTGTAGCCGAGGTATTTTATGGACTTTTAGATTCTGATCGGGAATCTTATATTAATAAAGCACCTAAAGATTGGCAGCCAATTTTAGGTGGTGATCAGACAGTTATCTTTGCTAACCTACTCAAATTTGCTGGCCAAAATATCGAACCCCCTCCAAGCAACACAAGCACCGACAAAAACTCAGGTTTTTGCTGATGGAAAAACTGTACAAAATAATCCTAATAAACTAACAGGAGATAATCATGAATCAAGATTCCCAAAACGATACCACAATTTACAAAGTTGTTGTGAATCATGAGGAGCAGTATTCGATATGGCCTGCTGACCGAGAAAACCCAGTTGGCTGGAATAATGCAGGTAAAAGTAGTCTAAAACAGGAATGCCTCGATTATATAAAGGAAGTCTGGACAGATATGCGACCCTTAAGTTTAAGGAAGAAAATGGCAGAATCTGCTTCTCAAGACTAACTATGTAGCTTCTATCTTAATGAGGGCTGTTAGTAGTTAATCACTAAAACGCTTACAAATTCAGCATTCTACTACTAACTACTAGCAGTCTTTGTGAATACCCGAATTAATTTAAACTGCTTCAATCAGAATCAAACGGTAAAAATAACCTTTTTAAAGGTTTGAATTATGGCAAGTAACACTTCTTGGCTGCGTTCCAGTTCATCCACTTCTTTCTGTGACGATTTTCATCTACATAAAGCTATCGCAAGTCATCAGCGTCACATAGAAATCTTAATTTCTAAATCTGACTTAGGGGCTGGTAAAAAAGGTGCCAGTTTAGGTCCTGATGCCTTGAAGGTAAGCGCAGATGAACATAATTTCCCTCTTTTTCATATCTTTCCAGTTACAGAATATGAAAGTAAAAAACTTTGTTCACCACTTCTCTTTGAGTCACCAGCCAAATACATCCAAGACATCTTACAGCGTGACGAAGAACTTTGCAAATTAATGAGCAGGGCTTTACTGGAAAAGCGCACTTTCCTAATTTTTTCAGGAGACCATTCTAACGTAAATGGCTTCATTTCTGGAATTAGAGAAGCTTTTCCTTCCCAAAAACTTGGGGTAATTTGGATTGATGCTCATGGAGATATTCACACTCCATTTACTTCTCCTTCAGGAAACTTGCATGGAATGCCACTTGGAGCTTTGTTGGGGTTAGATAATCAAGAAAATAAAATTAGGAATTCCAGTTCAGATATCATCGAAAATTGGAACAAACTGAAAAAAGTAGGTCGCAGAAATATTTGCCCCAAGTTGCAACCTGATGAATTAGTTCTTTTAGAGATTAGAGAATTAGAAGAACAAGAATGGAACGCTATACATCAACTAAAAATTAAATATTTTATTCCTAAAAATAGAAAGCAAAGAGGAATTGATTTTATCATACAGCAAACTCTTCATCATCTAAGAGACTGTGATTTAATTTTCGTTACTTTTGATGTAGATAGTTTAAATGCTTCAGTGTCGGAAGGAACGGGAACACCTTCTGCCGACGGATTATCAGTAGAGGAAGCAAAGAACTTGTTGAAAGCTCTCTGGCATCTTCCCAATCTTTGCGGATTAGAAGTAACAGAAATCAATCCTTTACTGGATTATAAAAATACAATGGCTAAGACAATAATCGAAGTTATTAAATACATAATGACTTCTAGTGGTTAAAAGTGATTCGTTAACTCAAAAGTTCTCAATAGACAAACTTAAACAAGTTAGCAGGAGATAGTTTCGTGAGAGATATTGGAAAAACATATGAATTTTCGCCTATGCAGCTATTAACGGAAGCTGAAGGGCATCAAGTGTCTGTAAAGTGGAATAATATCCAGGCTAAGTATCTTCAGCACAAGTGTATTCATCAATTGTTTGAAGAACAAGTGGAACAAACTCCGGATGCGGTAGCGGTTGTGTTTGAGAATCAGCAATTGACTTACCGGGAGTTAAATGAGCGAGCCAATCAACTAGCACGCCACCTGCAAGCCTTGGGGGTAGGACCAGAGGTTAGGGTTGGCATTTGTATTGAGCGCTCCAGTGAGATGGTAGTGGGACTGTTAGGTACTCTCAAGGCGGGTGGGGTTTACGTGCCGTTAGATCCGCGATTACCGCAAGAGCGCTTGGCTTTCATGCTCTTAGATTCTCAGGTATCTGTGCTATTGTCTCAACAGATGTTGTTGAACAAGCTCCCTGAACATCAAGCATCTTTGGTCTGCTTAGAGCAAGATTGGGAAGTCATTTCTCAAAAAAGTGAAGAAAACCTAGTTAGTAGTGTAAAAGCAGAGAACCTGGCTTATGTAATTTACACATCGGGTTCTACAGGTAGACCTAAGGGGGTTTTAATTTCTCATAGCTCGTTGGCAAACCATTGCTGCACTATCCAACAGAAATACAAACTAGATTTTAATGACCGTGTACTTCAATTTGCTTCAATTAACTTTGATGCTTCATTAGAGCAGATATTTCCTACACTAATCGTTGGAGCTACTTTGGTTCTTCGGGATTCAGATGTATGGACGGCAAGAAGTTTTTGTCAAAAAATCTTAGATTTTGGACTCACTGTTGTTAACTTTCCAACAGCTTACTGGCAACAATTGGTCAAACAGTTGGTTGAAAATCCAGAGTTAAATGTAAAAAATCAACTTAGACTTGTCATTGTTGGCGGAGATTCAATTCTACCTGAAAGTCTTAGCCTTTGGAAGCAAAGCTCATTTTCTTCAGTTTACCTACTCAATGCCTATGGTCCGACAGAGGCAACAATCACAGCAACTTTGTTTGAAATCCCTGCCCAGTTTGGCGAAGGCACAAATCCTCAAAGAGTTCCTATCGGTCGTCCCCTTGCTAACAAAACTATCTATATTCTCAACCACCATCTCCAGCCTGTTCCTGTTGGCGTCGAAGGTGAGTTATATATTGGTGGTGCTAGTATCGCTCTTGGCTACCTCAACCGCCCGGACTTAACTGCTGAAAGATTTATCCCAGACCGGTTTAGTAACAAACCAGGCGCACGCTTGTACAAAACAGGCGATTTAGCCTGCTATCTGCCTGACGGCAACATTGAGTTTCTCGGACGCATTGACCATCAAGTTAAGGTGCGGGGTTTCCGTATTGAATTGGGAGAAATTGAGTCAGCACTCACCTCACACCCTAAGGTTTGGGAGACTGTTGTTGTTACCCAGGAAGACCAACTTGGCAACAAGTGCTTGGTAGCGTATGTTGTCCCTAAGCAAAAAGTAGGTGTTACTTCCAGTGAATTGCGTAGCTTTCTCCAGAAGAAACTGCCTGATTACATGATACCAAGTGTTTTTGTGACGCTAAATGCCCTACCGCTAACCCCTAGTGGTAAAGTGGATCGCCTTGGGCTTCCACAACCTGACCAAATACACCATGAACGGGAAGAAACGTTTGTGGCTCCTCGCACATCCTTTGAGGAGGAACTAACAAGAATCTGGGCTGAAGTACTGCGGTTAGAACAGGTTGGTATTAACGACAACTTCTTAGAATTGGGCGGACATTCCTTACTAGCTGTTGAAACCCTATCCCGCGTACAACGCATATACAATGTGGAGTTACCTCTGCACTGCTTGTTAGAAGCACCGACTGTAGCTGAATTGGCGAAGCATTTGGAAACAGCTTGTCAGAACCAAAAGCAAGAATTTTTACCTCAAGCTATCCAAGCTGTTAAACGGAATCGCAATTTACCTGCATCTTTTGGTCAGCAACAAATGTGGTTGCTCAATCAACTCAATGCCGATATCCCCGTTTATAACGAAACCGCTACTGTTCGTCTGACAGGTCCAATTAATGTAGAAGCGCTTTCTAGAAGCCTCAATGAAATCATCAGGCGTCATGAAGTTTTGCGAACCACATTCAGGCAGATTAACGGTGAAGTCGTTCAAGTTATCGCCCCAGCGATAACCGTGAGCTTACCTTTCGTCGAGCTACAGCAGATCCCTGAGTCAGAGCGGGAGATGGAAGCGCTGCGGCTCGCCACTTTGGACGCTCAGCAGCCCTTCGACCTTGCAAGTGGTCCGCTGCTACGAGCTATTTTAATACAGCTAAGTGTTACTGACTACAGGTTATACCTAACTTTACACCATATTGTTACAGATGGTGTTTCTTTATACAATGTTTTTCTGAAGGAATTAGAAGCGCTTTATACTGCCTTCGATGCTGGTCAGGCATCACCGCTTGCAGATTTACCTATTCAGTATGCAGATTTTGCGATTTGGCAGCAGCAGTGTTTGCTGTCAGAAGTATTGGAAGCAGATTTAACCTACTGGAAGCAGCAGTTAACTAACCTGCCAGTACTACAACTGCCTACCAAGGGTCTACGACCATCGGTTCAGATTTTTCGAGGTGCGAGGCAATGTCTGGCACTATCTAGTCGGTTGACTGAGGCAATCAAAGCACTTTCTCGTCAGGAGAAAGTAACTCCATTTATGACTCTGCTAGCGGCTTTCAAAACTTTGCTCTACCGCTACACTCAACAGGAGGATATTGTTGTAGGTACTGTAACAGCAGGTCGGGAACGACCTGAACTTCAGGGTTTGATTGGCTTTTTCCTCAATAATTTAGTGTTGCGTACAGATGTATCAAGTAATCCCAGTTTTGCAGAGTTGCTCCAACGAGTACGAGAGGTAACTTTAGGGGCATATGCTCATCAGAACTTACCTTTTGAGCATCTGGTTCAGGCGCTGAATCCAAAACGTTCCCTCAGCCATAACCCACTGTTTCAGGTTTCGTTTGTCCTCGAACCACCAGTGCCAGTCATTGATTCTGGGTGGACTATAAGTCAGCTAGATGTTGATACTGCGATCGCAAAGTTTGATTTAACTGTAGAACTAGATGAGAGACCCGAAGGTATTATTGGTCGCTTTGAGTACAACACAGACTTATTTGATGATGTAACTATTAATCGGATGATAGGGCATTTTCAGACTTTGCTAGAAAGCATTGCCAGTAACCCGAATCAGCACCTAGAGGAAATTCCTCTGTTGACGGAAACGGAGCAGCATCAATTGTTGGAGGAGTGGAATAACACTCATACAGATTACCCGCAAAACAAGTGTATTCATCAATTGTTTGAAGAACAAGTGGAGCGGACTCCAGATGCAGTAGCAGTGGTGTTTGAAGACCAGCAATTGACCTACCAGGAGTTAAACATCAGAGCCAATCAACTGGCTCACCACCTGCAAACAATGGGAGTGAGACCAGAAGTATTAGTTGGCATCTGTGTTGATAGCTCCTTAGAAATGGTGGTGGGACTGCTAGCAATTCTCAAGGCGGGTGGTGCTTATCTACCTTTAGACCCACGATTACCTCAAGAGCGATTGGCTTATATGTTGTCCGATTCTCAGGTTAAAGTGCTATTGACCCAAAAACAAATAATTGGCGAATTGCCACAAACTACAACAAATGTAGTTGTCTTGGATAGAGACTGGGAGGCTATCTGTCAATACAGCCAGTTTAATCCAGTTAGTGGAGTTAAGCCCTTTAACTTAGCATATGTCATTTATACTTCAGGCTCTACAGGTCAACCCAAAGGAGTAGCAATTCCTCACAGCGCCATTTGCAACCATATGCTGTGGATGCAAGCCAACTTCCCCCTTACTGAAACAGACAAAGTTCTTCAAAAAACACCCTTTAGCTTTGATGCTTCAGTCTGGGAGTTTTTCGCACCCTTATTAGCAGGAGCGCAACTGGTCATGGCTCGACCAAGGGGGCATCAAGATAGTGCTTATTTGACACAAGTGATTAGGGAGCAACAAATAACAACACTCCAACTTGTACCATCACTGTTACAAATGCTTTTAGAACAGGAGGAGTTTAAGACCTGTAAATCTCTCAAACGCGTTTTTTGCGGCGGTGAGGCATTGTCTGTGGTTTTGCAAGAGCGCTTTTTTGATCAACTCAATGCAGACTGGCATAATCTTTACGGACCAACGGAAGCTTGTATTGATGCAACATTCTGGACTTGTAAACGTGGCATTAATCAACAAGTTGTCCCTATCGGTCGTCCAATTGCCAACACACAAATTTACATTCTTGACAACCAGCTACAACCAGTGCCAGTTGGGGTTAAAGGCGAGTTATACATTGGAGGTGCTGGTCTAGCACGGTGCTATCTCAATCGCCCAGACTTGACCGCAGAGAAATTTATCTCCAACCCCTTTAGCCAGTTCGAGGGAGCGCGCTTGTATAAAACTGGTGACTTAGCTCGTTCCCTGCCAGACGGTAATATTGAGTACCTCGGTCGTATTGATCACCAGGTAAAAATTCGTGGCTTCCGCATTGAAATTGGGGAAATTGAAGCAGTACTGAGCCAACACCTACAGGTGCGGGAGACTATAGTCATTGCCCGCGAAGATCGACCAGGTGACAAACGTTTGGTAGCTTATATTGTTCCCAACAAAAAGAAGAAGCTCAGTATTGGTGACCTACGTGCTTACCTGCTCGGTAAACTTCCTGACTACATGATACCACAAGCTATTGTCATATTAGAGACATTGCCTCTAACGCCCAATGGTAAAGTAGACCGCCGTATGCTGCCGATGCCAGACAGCAGCAAACCAGAATTGGAAGAAAAGTTCGTAGCGCCTCGCACACTCATTGAAGAAGTCATGGCAAACATCTGGGCTGAAGTTTTGGGTTTAGAAAAAGTTGGTGTTAATGACAACTTCTTTAACCTTGGGGGTCATTCCTTAAAAGCTACCCAAGTCATATCTCGCGTGCAAAAAGCCTTTCAGGTTAATTTACCGATGCGTAAACTTTTTGAAGAACCAACAATCGCCCAACTTTCTCAAAGTATCGAAAAGAGCAATCACAGCGATACTGAACTTCAAATGTCTGCAATTAGACCTATATCTCGTGAGAAACATCGCATAAGTGTTTCCCGTAAACAACTCTAAAACTTCCTCTAACTCTGTTAGTTTTTCAATTCTATTGAACAAGGAGAAAATGCAATGCCCAACGACTTACTTATCTTTCCCGCATCCTTTGCCCAGGAAAGTCTGTGGTTTTTAGATCGGATGATACCTGACAGAGCTACGTATAATATACCGCAAGCATTGAGAATCAAGGGTATCCTCAACACCAAGAGTTTATTACAGGCTCTAGAAGAGATTGTCAACCGCCACGAATCACTGCGTACTACCTTTGAACTTATGGATGAAAGCCCTGTTCAGGTTATTTCTGAAAAAGGGTCAATAGCTATGCCAGTCATCGACCTGAGCACATTGCCAGAAACTGACAATGAAACAGAATTTCAACGGCTGGTCGCTCAGGATGCCCAACAGCCTTTCGATCTGACACATGGATCTCTATTGCGTACCACCTTGATACGGCTGACACAGAAGGAACACGTACTTCTGGTGACAATGCACCATATTATCTCGGACGGTTGGTCTATGGGTATATTCGTCCGGGAATTATCGGTACTTTATGAAGCTTTTTCTGCTGGTAAGCCCTCACCGCTTTCCGATTTACCTCTCCAATACGCAGACTTTAGCAACTGGCAGAGGGAGTGGCTGGCAGGTGAAGTATCAAATACTCAGTTATCCTATTGGAAACATCAGCTTGCTCATTTACCTGTGTTACAGCTATTCACCGACCGAAAGCGATCGGTGGTTCGCAGCCCTCACGGTGCTACTCAATCATTTGCCCTGTCACCCGAACTGTCTGCTTCCTTGAAAGCCCTAAGTCGTCAGGAAGGAGTTACCCTATTCATGACCTTGTTAGCAGCGTTTCAAACTCTGCTACATCGTTATACAAGACAGGATGACATTGTAGTGGGTTCTCCCATCGCTAACCGCAATTCTGTAGAGACGGAAGAGTTAATTGGTTTTTTCATTAATACTTTAGTATTACGTACAGATATTTCGGGCAATCCTAGTTTTCGGGAACTGTTAGCACGAGTACGACAAGTAACGCTGGAAGCATATGCTCATCAGGACTTGCCTTTTGAAAAGTTGGTGAAGGAACTACAACCGGAGCGGAATTTGAGCCAAACGCCCCTGTTTCAGGTGATGTTTGTTTTACAAAATACACCAATAGAGGAATTCAAGTTACCAGATGTGGAATTTAGCACTATGGCGGTTTACACCAATACCGCTAAGTTTGATTTGACCTTTGGTATGAGCGAAACAGAGACGGGACTAACTGGACTGTTAGAGTACAGCACCGATTTGTTTGATGCTTGCACTATACACCGAATGGTAGAGCATTTCCAGACTTTGTTGGAAGGAATTGTCGCCAATCCGGATCGGCACATTTCAAAATTACCCCTACTGACTGCAACCGAACAACACCAACTGCTGCTGAAGTGGAATCAGACCCAGGTCAACTACCCCAAAGACCAATGCATCCATCAGTTGTTTGAGGCTCAGGTAGAAAAAAATCCAGATGCGATCGCTTTAGTATTTGAAGACAAACAACTCACTTATAGGGAGCTAAATCAACGAGCAAATAAACTGGCACGCTACCTGCAAAAATTAGGTGTAGGAACGGAGATGTTGGTAGGTATTTGTGTCGAACGCTCGCTAGAAATGGTGGTAGGGATTCTGGCAATTCTCAAAGCTGGTGGGGCATATGTACCGTTAGATCCAGCCTATCCCCAAGAGCGGTTGAGTTTTATCTTGTCAGATACCAATACACCAGTATTATTGACTCAACAAAAATTAGTTGAGAATCTTCCTACACAAGGAGCGCATCTAGTATGTCTAGACGCAGAGTGGGAGCAAATTGCCCAACAAAGCGATGAAAATCCTGTTAGTGGGGTGGCAGGAGAGAACCTTGCTTATGTAATTTATACTTCCGGTTCTACAGGAAAACCGAAGGGAGTCACAATCAATCATAGCAATGTAGTCCGACTTTTAAAGGCAACCCACTCTTGGTTCAATTTTAACGAAGATGATATCTGGACTTTGTTCCACTCCTATGCCTTTGACTTTTCCGTTTGGGAGATATGGGGTGCTCTGCTCTATGGTGGGCGGCTGGTGGTGGTTCCTTTCTGGGTGTCGCGCTCACCTGAAACATTTTATGAATTGTTGCAATCTCAAAAAGTGACAGTTCTTAACCAAACTCCCTCTGCCTTTCGACAGTTAATACGTGCAGAGGAAGAAGCTAAGGCTCCAGCCCAAGAACTAGCGCTTCGTCTGGTAATTTTCGGTGGTGAAGCTCTTGAATTAAGGAGTTTAGCTCCGTGGTTTGAGCGTCACGGAAGCGAACATCCACAATTAGTCAATATGTATGGTATCACCGAAACAACCGTACATGTCACCTACCGCCCCTTGACAAAAGATGACCTAGAAGCTAATCAGGTTAGCCCTATAGGTTGTCCCATCCCCGACTTGCAGATTTATTTGCTAGACAAACACCTGAATCCTGTACCTTTTGGAGTTCCGGGGGAAATATATGTCGGTGGGGCTGGTTTGGCGCGGGGTTATCTCAATCGACTGGAACTGACAGCCGAAAGGTTTATCCCCAATCCGTTTAGCCGAGAACCAGGAGAGCGAATGTACAAAACGGGTGACTTAGCCCGCTATCTGCCAAATGGTAACATCGAGTACCTCGGTCGGATTGACGAGCAGGTTAAAATCCGTGGATTCCGCATTGAGCTAGGGGAAATTGAGGCGGTACTGGTTCAACATCCAGATGTGCGGGAAACAGCAGTTATCGTTCGGGAGGATAAACCAGGTGATAAGCGTCTAGTGGCTTATGTTATTCCCAATCAGGAACATCCACTTAGCATCAACGAACTACGTCTTTTCCTCAAGGACAAGCTGCCTAATTTTATGGTACCTTCTGCGATCGTCCTTTTAGATGTTCTGCCCTTAACACCCAATGGTAAGCTAGCTCGTCAAGCGCTTCCAGCACCTGACCAAGCTCGACCAGAATTAAGCGAAGCCTATGTTGCACCCCGGAATTTAGTGGAGGAAGCGCTAGCTGCTATTTGGAGTGAAGTTTTGGGCATTGAAAAAATCGGAATTCATGATAATTTCTTTGCTTTAGGCGGAGATTCCATCCTTACCATTCGAGTAGTTGCACTGGCGAAAGAAAGAGGTATAAATGTTTCCCTACCGCAAATTTTTCAACATCAAACAATTGGCTATTTAGCTCAAGCACTGGAAATAAACACAGTAAACTCTACTGCTATTACTCGAACTGAGCCATTTAGTTTACTTTCTCCAGAAGACCGCCAAAAACTTCCTGTTGATATAGAAGATGCTTATCCAATGACTATGCTCCAGCAGGGAATGATTTACCACATGGAGTTAACACCTGAACTTCCACGATACCATAATGTAGATAGCTTTCTTCTGCGAGCTAGTTTTGATTTTAAAGCTTTCCAGGAAGCCGTGCAGAGGGTGATAAACCGTCATGCCATACTCCGTACTTCCTTTAGCCTAACTGCATACAGCGAGCCACTGCAACTTGTTCACCAGTTTGCTACCTTACCGCTCCAAGTGGAAGACTTGCGTCATCTAGCGGCTCATGAGCAAGATAAAATTGTGGTAGCCTACATGGAAAGCGAGAAAAGGCGTTGCTTCAATTTTGCCCAACCTCCTTTGCTACGTTTCTGCATTCATCGCCGCACTGATGATACGTTCCAATTTACGCTAACAGAGTGCCATCCCATCTTTGATGGATGGAGTTTAACCTCTACGCTAGCTGAAATTTTGAAGTCCTATTCTGTCCTTCTTAATCAAGAAACCTTGCCCATTGAGCCGCCCCCTACAATTTCATTTAGGGATTTTGTCCTTCAAGAGCGGATGGTACTGCAATCGGAGGTATGCCAACACTACTGGAACCAAAAGTTAAGTGATGCTACCTTGCTGAGTTTGCCCCGTTTGCCTGACTCCTTGAGGAGTGATAGTTCTCAAGAGATTGGCGATCACTATGTTTCTATTTCTACCGAGTTATTTGAACGATTAAAACAGGTAGCACAATTAACAGCAGTTCCGCTAAAAAGCGTTTTTTTGGCAGCGCACCTAAAAGTCATGGGTTTAATCAGCGGACAGGCAGATATCTTAACAGGGTTAGTCTCGAATGGTCGCTCAGAGGAAATGGACGGAGAGCAAGTCCGGGGGCTTTTCTTAAATACAGTGCCTTTTCGTTTGAAACTGTCAGAGGGTACATGGCTAGACTTGATAAAAGAAACTTTCAAAGCGGAAGTGGAATTGTTACCTTTCCGGCGTTATCCCACAGCTACCTTACAAAAGAATTGGGGAAGTTCACCTTTACTTAACACATTATTCAACTTTATCAACTTTCATAGCCTTGACCTCTTTTCTCAACTAAGTAATGTGGAGTTATTGGAATTAACAGCGAGTTCCAACCCCGGTAACTACAAGCTAGAAATTTCATTTAGTTTGAATCAAAGGTTTTGGCGTGAGGAAAATGCTCCTTTAAGAGTGTTACTTCAGTTCGATACCAACGAACTATCTTTTGAACAGGTAGAGACCATTGGCGGTTATTACACTAAAGTTCTCAATCAGATAGCTGCTGAGCCTTTTAGTTATCACAACTCTCAATGTTTACTATCTGCCAGCGAACAGCACAAGCTTTTGGTTGAGTGGAATAGCGATCAACCAAATTATCCGCAAGATAAATGCATTCATCAACTATTTGAAGCCCAAGTAGAACGAACACCAGATGCGGTGGCAGTTATGTATGAAAATCAACAACTGACTTATCAGCAGTTGAATTGTCGCGCTAATCAGTTGGCGCATTACTTGCAGTCAGTGGGTGTGGGATCTAATGTGCTGGTTGGGTTGTGTGTGGAACGCTCACTTGAAATGGTGGTGGGATTGTTGGGGATACTCAAGGCGGGTGGTGCTTATGTACCCCTTGACCCCAATTATCCACAAGAACGGCTGAGTTATATGTTAGAGGATTCGAGTGTACAGGTGTTGCTTACTCACAGGAAATGGATATCTGAGCTATCACAACATCAAGCTCAAGTTATCTGTCTCGACTCAGATTGGGAGAAAATTGCTCTCTACAGCCAGGAGAATCCAACTCGGACGAATAAGTGTGAAAATTTAGCCTATATCATCTACACCTCTGGTTCCACAGGCAAGTCTAAGGGTGTGATGATTACCCATCAGGCTTTAAGCCGCTTCACACAGACAGCACTTTCCGAATATGAGATTACACCCAGCGATCGCGTGCTTCAGTTTGCTTCCATTAACTTTGATGTAGCTGTTGAAGAAATTTACCCTTGTTTGTGTATCGGCGCTACTTTGGTATTGCGTACCGATGAAATGCTCGCTGACTTGCGGACATTTTTCCAAGCCTGTCGTGATTTGCAGTTAACGGTGTTGGACTTACCAACCGCTTACTGGCATCAGTTAGTGGCTAATTTGGCATTTACTGATGTAGCTCTACCAGAATCTTTACGGTTAGTGATCATTGGTGGTGAAAAAGTACTACCACAACCAGTCAGACACTGGCTGCAATATGTTGCCAAATCAGGAAAGAGCGATCGCTTACAATTAATCAACGCCTATGGACCAACAGAAACTACAGTTAGTGCGACACTTTACCGGATTCCCCACAGTACCTTCTCGACGGAGGGCGAAGTACCGATTGGTCGTCCCCTCGCTCATCTTCAGGCTTATATTCTCGATCCGCATTTACAACTAGTACCCATTGGTGTATCTGGAGAACTCTACATTGGTGGTGATAGCTTAGCTAGAGGCTACCTCAACCGCCCAGAACTAACTTCAGAAAAATTTATCCCAAATCCCTTCTGTGATTCCAAATCACAACGCCTTTACAAAACAGGCGACCTCGCCCGCCACCTGAATGATGGTAACATAGAATTCCTCGGTCGCATAGACCACCAAGTGAAGATTCGCGGCTTCCGTATCGAACTCGGAGAAATCGAAGCAGTCCTCAACACTCACCCCCAAATCCAACAAACTGTAGTCATTGCAACAGAAGATATCCCAGCGAACAAGCGCTTAGTTGCCTATGTAGTCAGTTCTGATGAATCACTCACCACCAACCAAATACGTGAATTCCTTAAGCAAAAGCTACCAGAATACATGGTGCCCAGTGCCTTTGTGACTTTAGACACTCTACCGTTAACACCCAATGGCAAAGTAGATCGCTTTGCACTACCAGCACCTAATGGGGAAATCACCCGAGAACATGAATACGTAGCGCCACGCACAGCCATAGAACAAATCTTAACCAACATTTGGCAAGAACTGCTCCTTAAAGAAAAAGTCAGTATCCACGACAACTTCTTTGAAATCGGTGGTGACTCCATCCTGAGTATTCAAGTAGTTTCTCGTGCCAAAAACTCAGGAATACAAATAACTCCCAAACAAATATTCCAAAATCAAACCATCGCCTCTCTAGCCCGGGTTGCTAATACAACAGTGAGTGTTGAGTGTAAACAAGGTATAGTGACTGGAGTTGCACCCCTAACGCCAATTCAACACTGGTTCTTTGCACAAAATACACAAGAGCTACACCATTACAACCAATCATTTTTCTTGCAGATTCCCAATGATATAAAACCTGAATTGCTGGAAAAAGCTGTAGAAAAATTACTAAAGCATCACGATGCTCTGCGTTTACGATTCACATCACTTGGCTCTGAGCACAAACAAATAAATCATGGCTTAGATGATACCGTACCATTTACCTTTGTAGATTTATCATCAACTCCCAAACTCTCACAACCACAAGCCTTAGAAAAAATCGCCATAGAATATCAAGCCAGTTTAAACCTGTCAATAGGACCGATAATGCAAGTGGTGATGTTTAACTTAGGTGATGAAGATGCACGGTTATTGATTATTATTCATCACATAGCAGTAGATGGTGTGAGTTGGCGAATTTTATTATCAGACCTAGAAACGGTTTATCAACAACTAATCGCTGAACAACCTCTTGAGCTTGGTGCAAAAACCACAGCATTTATTGATTGGGCAAAGAAATTAAAAAATTATGCACAATCAGAAATAATCAAACAAGAGTTAGACTACTGGATCAACCAACCTTGGAAGAGGACAACACCACTACCATTAGATTATGCTCACACTCAGCTAGAAAATACAGTTGATAGCGCGGCACAAGTGTCAGTAAAATTGAGTGTAGAAGAAACCCATGCTTTGCTCCTGTCAGTAAACGAAGCTTACAACACACAAATTAATCATATACTGCTTAGTGCATTAGTAGTTTCATTGGCAGAGTGGACGGGAAATTCAACAGTAGTCATTGACTTAGAGGGACATGGAAGAGAAGAAATCTTTGAAGATGTAGATTTATCACGGACGGTAGGTTGGTTTACTAGTTTGTTCCCAGTCTTATTGCAACTACCTTCATTAAACCAACCAGCGGAAGTCATCAAGTCAATTAAAGAACAATTACAAGCCATTCCCAATCGTGGCATAGGCTGCGGCATCTTGCGTTATTTGTGTGAAGATACTACTATTAATCAACAACTACAAACAATTCCCACGTCAGAAATTTGTTTTAACTACCTAGGACAATTTGACCAAGTAAAATCCCAAACACGTTGGAAATTTGCGCCGGAATCTACAGGAGCTAACCACAGTTCAAAGCTTGTTCGGGACTATCTATTGGAGATTAATTGTCTGGTGGTAGAAGGGGAATTAAAAATTGATTGGACTTACAGTAGTCATGTTCATACTCAAGCGACAGTGGAGAATTTGGCAAAGAGCTATATCCAAGCAATCAGGTCAATAATAGAACATTGTCAGTCAGAAGATGTTTATGGATATACACCGAGTGATTTCCCATTGGCACAGTTGAATCAATTAGAACTAGATGAGTTATTAGAACAATTGCAAGAAAATTGAAAATTCAAAGGTAACGGGGAAATCCTCATACTTAAAAGCAGGGGATTTAAAGCGGACGCTTAATTTCAAAGCGCCTATTCGATGGAAAAAAATCTTTTTATTTTTTTCAAAGGCAGAGTTGGGGGCTAACCAGTACTGTTCGCCGTTCCCTGTTCCCGCTCCCGTCGCAGACTTGGTCAAAAAGGAAAAATCAATGAACAACAACCAAACGAAATCTATGAAAAAGACTAAAAATATTGAATCAATTTATCCACTTACTCCCATGCAACAAGGGATGCTATTCCACAGTCTTTTTGCACCTGAAAGTGGGGTGTATTTTGGGCAAATGATCTTGAATTTGAAGGAGAATGTCAATGTTGCTGCTTTTGAATCAGCTTGGCGAAGAGTTGTAGATAGGTATTCAATTTTCCGGACTTTATTTATTTGGGAAAATCGTCAAACTCCATTACAAGTAGTACTTAAACAGGTTAAATTACCTTGGAATAATCTTGATTGGCGAGAACTATCTCCAACAGAGCAGCAACAGCAATTATCAGAGTTGTTGCAAATCCAAAGAAGACTTGGTTTTGAATTTAACCAAGCACCATTGATGAGGTGTACGTTAGTTAGGTTAGGTGAAGATACTTACAAGTTCATCTGGAGTCATCACCACATCCTCACAGATGGATGGTGTTTACCAATTATTTTTAAAGCAGTTTTAAGTTTCTATGAAGCTGAAGTTAGAGGTGAAACAAGTGATTTGCCAACACCACGTTCCTACTGTGATTATATCACTTGGTTAAATTCTCAAGATCAGGAAGCTGCTCTTGAGTTTTGGCGACAAACTTTGCAAGGTTTTAGTACTCCCACCCCCTTTAGAGTGAATCAGCTAAAATTTCAATTTCAGCACCAGAAGCAAGGCTGGAATTATAAGGAACTTGAAATACGTTTGTCTGCTCAGGTCAGCCGCCAGCTACAAGATGTAGCACAACAACATCATGTGACTTTATCAACTATAGTACAAGCTGCTTGGGCATTACTATTAAGTCTTTATAGTGGTGAGAATGATGTAGTATTTGGTGTAACTGTTTCTGGTCGTCCTGGTAGTTTGTCTGGGGTAGAGGAGATGGTAGGGTTGTTTATCAATACCCTACCATTACGTGTGCAAATATCCCCCCAGCAGCAATTAATATCTTGGCTGCAACAAATACAACAGTTAATGTTGGAATTACAGGATTACTCTTACACTTCCCTGGTTGATATTCAAGTCAGGAGCGAGGTTCCTAAGGGGATACCTTTGTTTGAGAGTATTGTAGTGTTTGAGAATTATCCAGTTGATAGTTCTTTATCGAATGAAGGTAGTTTGCTACAGCTAGATGAAACAGAGAATTTTGAAAGCACGAATTATCCATTGACTGTAATTGTAGGGCCTGGGGATGAGTTATTAATTAAAATTGCTTACGATTCTGTTTGTTTTGAAGAAGATACAATTAGGCGAATGTTAGGACATTTGCAAACCATTTTCTCAGCGATTGTAGAAAATCCCAAACTTAGAATGGGTGAATTACCCTTGCTGAGTGAAGCAGAACGCCATCAGTTGTTAGTGGAATGGAATGATACTGAGTGTGAATATCCAAGAGATAAATGTATCCATCAGTTGTTTGAAGAACAGGTAAACAGAACACCTAATGCTACAGCGGTGGTGTTTGATACCGAGCAATTAACTTACCTTCAATTAAATCAAAAAGCCAACCAACTAGCACATTACCTGCAAAGCCTTGGTGTAAGACCAGAGGTGCTGGTGGGTATTTGCATGGAACGTTCCATTGAAATGGTGGTGGGGTTGTTGGGAATACTCAAGGCAGGTGGTGCTTATTTGCCTTTAGATCCAACTTATCCAGCAGAACGATTGTCTCTGATGCTATCAGATTCACAGGTATCAATGGTGTTAACTCAAGAAAAGTTGGTGAACAGGCTAACTGAGTATCAAGGGTATACGGTTTGCTTAGATCCACGCTTGGAGGTTATATCCCAGAAGAGTGATAAAAACCCAATATCTGAGGTTAAGCCAGATAATCTAGCTTATGTAATTTACACTTCAGGGTCTACAGGAAAGCCTAAGGGAGTTTTAGTTCCCCACAAAGGATTGCTCAATCTGGTTTTCTGGCATCAACGCGCTTTTGAAATTACCCCATCAGACAGAGCCACTCAGCTAGCAGGAACAGCGTTTGATGCTTCGGTATGGGAATTGTGGCCTTACCTTACTGCTGGAGCAAGTATCTACTTGGTCAAACCCGAACTACTAAATTCATTTCTGCATTTGCGGGATTGGCTGGTGTCACAAGAAATAACTATTACTTTTGTACCAACACCAGTAGCAGAGAGATTGTTATTACTCGAATGGTCTCAAAACTCTGCTTTACGCATTTTATTGACTGGTGGAGATCAGCTTCATCTGTATCCCTCAGCTTCCATCCCCTTCAAGGTTATCAATAACTACGGTCCAACGGAGAATACCGTTGTCACAACTTCTACGCATATTGTTTTTAATGAGAAAAACTATACTTCACCCCCCATTGGTTACCCAATCGCCAACACACAAACCTATGTGCTAAATAGTTATCTCCAACCTGTCCCGATTGGATCTCTCGGTGAACTCTACATTGGCGGCGCTAGTCTGGCGCGGAGCTATCTCAATCGCCCAGACTTGACCGCAGAGAAATTCATCCCCAACCCCTTTAGTCAGTCCGAGGGAGCGCGCTTGTACAAAACAGGCGACTTAGCACGCTACCTTCCAAACGGTAACATTGAGTACCTTGGTCGCATTGATAACCAGGTGAAAATCCGTGGCTTCCGGATTGAACTCGGAGAAATTGAAGCTGTATTGAGCCAATACCCCACAGTACGGCAGGTAGCGGTCATTACTCGTGAAGACGAACCCGGTAATAAGAGTTTGGTAGCCTATATTGTCTTGAGCCAAGACGAGAAACCGAATGTCGGCAATCTACGTGCTTACCTGCTCAGCAAACTTCCTAACTATATGGTACCACAAGCTTTTGTAATATTAGAGACATTGCCTCTAACGCCTAATGGCAAAATAGACCGTCGCACTCTGCCAGCACCAGATATTGAAAACGATTTCACTCTTGACTTTGTTGCTCCTCGTACCCCAACGGAAGAGGTGATAGCCAACATTTTTGCAGAAGTCCTTGGGCTGAAACTTGTAGGTATTAACGGCAATTTCTTTGAAATGGGCGGGCATTCCTTATTAGCAACCCAAGTAATTTCTCGGTTACGAGAAGCATTTTCTATTGATTTACCTCTACGTAGTCTCTTTGATTCTCCTACTGTAGCTGGGCTAGCAGAGCAAATTGAAAAGATTCGCTTCTACTTGCAACACTTACAAGACATTGCCAACATCACATTAAATAATCGAGAGGAAATAGAGTTATGAAAACCATTGAAGAATTTTTGTCGTACCTTTGCAGTTTGGACATCAAGATAGTTGTAGAAGGCGATCGCCTGCGCTGTAATGCTCCTGAAGGCAAGCTGACACAGGACTTACAGGTTGAACTAAAAGCCCGCAAAGCAGAAATCCTCAAGTTTATGCAGCAGGGTCATTTAGCAGCTAAAACTGTTGAACTGATTAAACCTGTCCCACGTGATGGAAATCTTCCTCTGTCCTTTGCCCAGCAAAGACTGTGGCTGCTAAGCCAACTGGAGTATCCTAGCGCCACTTACAATATCCCCCTTGCTCTGCGCCTGAGCGGACCTCTCCAGGTAGCAGCATTAGAGCAAGCCATTGCAGAAATAGTGCGGCGTCACGAAGTTTTACGTACTACTTTTAAGATGGTAAATGGTTCCCCGGTGCAGGTAATTAATCCAGTATCAAGCATGACCCTGGCAGTAGTAGACTTGCAACATTTAGAACAAGGGAACCAGTCTGCGCTTGTGCAACAATTAATCACAGAGGAAGCACAACATCCCTTTGACCTATCTAAGGATACTTTGCTGCGGGTAAATCTGCTGCGACTGCAACAATCAGAATACGTGCTGCTACTGGTGATGCACCATATCGTTTCCGATGGCTGGTCGTTGGGAATATTCATCAGAGAATTGTCTGCGCTTTATCAAGCATTTTGTTTCAAACAGCCTTCCCCCTTATCAGAGTTACCAATTCAATATGCTGATTTCGCCTATTGGCAACGACAATGGCTGAGTGGGGAAGTCATGGAAACTCAATTAAACTACTGGCAACAACAGTTAGCAGGAGCACCGCCACTGTTAGAATTACCTACTGACCGACCTCGCCCACCACAGCAGACCTTCCGGGGTAGTACTGTAGAGTTTAAGCTGAGTTCCGAATTGACGCAGAAACTTGTAGCTTTGAGGCAAAAATCAGGGACGACTTTGTTTATGACCCTGCTAGCTGCTTTTGTCACCTTACTGGGACGCTACAGCAATCAGCCTGATATTGTCGTTGGCTCCCCGATAGCCAACCGCAACTGTCGTGAAATTGAGCCTTTAATTGGCTTTTTTGTCAATACCCTGATGCTACGCATTGACTTAAAGGGAAATCCTCGTTTCTCTCAATTGCTGAATCAGGTACGCCTGGTAACCCTAAATGCTTACACTCACCAAGATTTGCCCTTTGAGCAGTTAGTAGAAGCGTTGCAACCAGAGCGAAATCTCAGTTATAATCCCCTGTTCCAAGTGATGTTTGTGTTGCAAAATGCCCCGATGGACAAGCTGGAACTAGCTGGTCTAACTCTTAAACCCTTGGAAGTAGAGAACGCCACAGCCAAATTTGATTTAACTCTATCGATGTCGGAGACAGAAGAAGGACTCATTGGCTGTTGGGAATATAATAGTGATTTGTTTGAGGTAGCTACTATCAAGCGGATGGTAGGGCATTTTCAGACATTACTTGAAAGTATCGTTGCTTACCCAGAACAGCGGGTTAGAGAGTTGCCTCTGCTGACAGAAGCCGAGCAGCAACAATTATTAGTGGAGTGGAACAACACAAAAGCAGATTACACTGAACATTTGTGTGTTCATCAGCTATTTGAAGAACAGGTAGAAAGAACTCCAAAAAGTATCGCAGTGGTATATGAACAAGAACAACTGAGCTACGGAGAACTCAACGCTCGTGCGAACAAAGTAGCGCGACAGCTGCAACAGTTGGGAGTGGAGCGAGAAACTATCGTGGGATTGTATGTCGAACGCTCACTCTTAACATCAATTGGTTTGCTGGGAATTCTTAAAGCTGGAGGAGCCTACTTACCATTAGACCCACAACTGCCAAGTGAGCGGTTGAATATGATGTTGCAAGATGCTGGTGTGGAGGTGATTTTGACCCAACAACACCTTGCCAGTTGTGTGAGTGAACAAGTAGCATCAGTGGTTTGTTTAGATCGTGACTGGGAAGCGATCGCCATCCAATCAGAGGAAAATTTGCCCAGTACCACCACAGTAGAGAATTTAGTCTATGTGATTTATACCTCAGGTTCAACAGGTACTCCCAAGGGAGTGAGCATCGAGCATCGACAACTGCTCAACTATGTCTACAGTATTGTGGAAAAACTCGACCTCACCCCTGGTTGTAGTTTTGCCACTGTGTCCATATTGGCAGCAGATTTAGGCAACACGATGATTTTCCCATCGCTGTTGACGGGAGGATGTCTTCACGTAATTTCCCAAGAGCGAGTCACAAATCCACAAGCCTGGGGAGATTACTGCACTTACCACGGCATCGATTGTTTAAAAATTGTCCCGTCCCACTTAAATGTCCTGTTGAGTGCGGCTCAACCAGAAAAAATTCTACCTCAACGACGGTTGATTTTGGGAGGAGAGGCGTGCAGTTGGCAGTTAGTCGCGAAAATTCAGCACTACGCACCCAAGTGTAAAATTTTCAATCATTATGGACCGACGGAGACAACTGTTGGGGTGCTAACCTATCAGGTAGAGGACTCTGAGGTAGGTGTGAATTCCCAAACCGTGCCATTAGGTCGTCCCCTGGCGAATACGCAAATTTATCTTCTCGATTCACACCAACAGCCCGTTGCTGTTGGTGTTCCTGGAGAGTTATGCATTGCGGGTTTGGGGTTAGCTCGTGGCTACCTGCAAAAACCACAACAGACAACAGCGAAGTTTATTCCCAACCCCTTGAGTTCATCTGAGGGTGCGCGATTATATCGAACTGGCGACCTCGCCCGTTATTTACCAGATGGTAATATCGAATATCTTGGTCGCATCGACAACCAAATTAAGTTGCGTGGCTTCCGGATTGAGTTGGGCGAAATTGAAGCAGCACTGAGTCAGCACCCAGAGGTGCGAGAGACAATAGTCATCGCCCGCGAAGACCAACCTGGCAATAAGCATCTAGTTGCCTATATTGTCCCAAACAGTGAGAACCTCGCTGTCAGTGTACTGCGCGACTTTCTCCAAAAGAAGCTACCTAATTATATGATACCTGCGGCTTTCGTGTTGCTAAATGCTTTACCCTTGACACCCAACGGTAAGGTAAATCGCAAAGCACTACCTCCAGCTAATACATCTAGCTCTAGTCTGGAAAGCAGTTTTGTTCCACCCCGCAACACCTTGGAACTACAACTGGCGCAAATTTGGTCAGAGGTTCTGGATGTTCACCCTGCTGGAGTCCGGGATAACTTCTTTGACCTCGGTGGTCATTCCCTGTTAGCTGTCCGCGTGATGGCTAAGATTCAGCAACAGTTTGGAAGAAATCTGCCTCTGGCAACACTGTTCCAAAGCTGCACAATTGAAAAACTGGCAAGCATTCTCCGCTCCTCAATAACTTCGCAATTTTCTTCTCCCTTGATAGCAATTCAGTCTGCTGGAAACCGGACGCCTTTTTTCTGCATCCACCCGGTCGGTGGGAACGTGCTTTGCTATGGAGATTTAGCCCGTCATTTGGGCTTTGAACAACCAGTTTACGGCTTGCAATCATCGGCACTGAATAGGGACTTTAAACCCTTAACCCGAATTGAGGATATAGCTGCCTACTATATTCAAGAGGTACAAACCATTCAGCCCCAAAGTCCTTACTATCTGGGAGGCTGGTCTTTAGGTGGCGTTATAGCTTTTGAGATGGCGCAGCAGTTGCATTCTTGCGGGCATGAAGTTGCCCTGCTTGCCTTAATAGACAGCTATGCTCCCATCGCCAACAAACATGAAGAGATTGATGAGGCAATGCTGACAGCCCTTCTTGCCAAAGACTTTTGCGGTCTTTTCGGTAAGGAGTTGCTTGTATCAGTTGATGAACTACGACAACTTAGATTGCAAGAGCAATTGAACTACATTTTGGAACAAGCAAAAATGCTCAATATCTTGCCTCCAGAAGTTGGGCTACAGCAGATGCAACAACTGTTACAGGTTTTCAAAGTCAATCTCAATGCCATGTCTCGCTATACACCCCAGCCCTATCCTGGTCAAGTTACCCTCTTTTGTGCCAGTGAAAAAGCTGTGGAGGCAATCCAAGACCAAAGTCAAAGCTGGAGTGAGTTAGCTGCTGGCGGCATAAAGGTTCACGAGATAAAAGGGGATCATTATACTATCATTCGGGAACCTCATGTCTGCGTACTAGCTGAACGGTTGGAAAATTACTTCAAGCAGATGGTAGAGAAATAATATGATGAAACATTCTATACCAACTGAAATGCGGATCTTCATCCTTATCTGGTTAGGACAACTGGTCTCGTTTATCGGCTCCGGTCTCACCGACTTCGCTCTAGGTGTCTGGGTATACCAACGTACTGGGTCAGCCACCCAGTTAGCCCTGATTTCTCTTTCTTCTACTCTCCCGTTAATCGTCTGTTCTGCTGTAGCTGGCACATTGGTAGACCGTTGGAACCGTCGCTGGGTAATGATTCTTAGTGACTGTGGTGCTGGTCTAATAACAGGCGTACTTGTCCTCTTCATGGTCGTTGGTCGCCTTGAAATTTGGCAGATGTATCTGGCTACCGCTATCAGTTCCTGCTTTCGTGCCTTCCAGTGGCCAGCTTACACTGCATCTATTACCCTATTAGTTCCCAAAAAACACCTTGATCGTGCCAATGGCATGATTCAGTTTGCAGAAGCTGCCACCCTGCTAATTTCACCCGTGTTGGGAAGCGTACTGCTCTTAATCATCCAGCTACAGGGCATTTTTCTGCTCGATTTTGCTACCTTTGTTTTCTCCTTAATTACCCTACTTTTGGTTCGTTTTCCTAACCTCAAGACCACTGACGCTAATCAAGCAGGGAACAATTCATTACTACGCGATGTTATCTATGGATGGGGTTACATCAATGCTCGACCAGGGTTGCGATCACTGCTGATTTTCTTTGCTACTGCCAACTTTCTTTTTGGTATCGAGGGTGTGCTAGTCAAACCACTGGTGCTGTCCTTTGCCTCGTCTACCGTTCTCGGTATCATCCAGTCTATCGGTGGCATAGGTATGCTATTAGGCAGCTTGGGAATCAGTACTTTGGGAGGACCAAAGCGTCGCATTAACACTATATTTGTCTTCATGCTGTTAAGCGGGCTGTGTACTTTATTTAGCGGGGTACGAGCCTCCGTGGCGCTTTTGATATTGACCAACTTTCTCTCATTTTTCGGTCAACCTATTATTAACACTTCCATCCAAGTTATCTTCCAAAAAAAAGTCGCACCTGAGGTACAGGGAAGAGTCTTTGCGATAAGACGAATGATTGCCTGGTCAACCGTACCGCTAGCTTATCTCGTTGGCGGATGGTTAGCCGAAAAAGTCTTCGAGCCTTTAATGGTTCCCAACGGCTTCTTAGCAGCCACCATTGGACAAATCATTGGCGTTGGTTCCGGTCACGGTATTGGCTTACTATTCATCGTCGTAGGAACCCTTCTCATCCTAGTGACCATTGCTGCCTACCAGTATCCCCCCCTACGGTTAGTGGAGGATGAACTGCCGGATGTAATACCGATGATATAACTACACCCATTGATGAGACAAACTTACTTTTAAAGGGGATTGGCATCTTTAGGGAATGGCACGAATGGCACTAAGAAAAGCTGAAACAGTTGTGGTTAAGCAGTTTTTAATTGCTTTCGTAATTCATGCCGGGGTTTGGTCATCAAGGGATAAATTTTTGGGCGACGTTTGCGGACTCGTGGCTCACTTCTACCTGGGCGCGAGGGAACGACCTTGTGAGCAATAACTTTAAGTAAAGTGCGACAAATTTGGAGACGTTTTTGATCACAAGCAGCTAATAATTTGGGAATAAAGTTAATTAAATGATGGCGAGTACCTTGCAGCGATAGTCGATTTGGAGGAGTACTGTAAATAGTTCCAGCCGACCACATTAAGCTACGAAGTAGATTATAAGCCAGTAAAAAAACGTAAATTTCTTTGCGGATCATTGAGGGGGTTTTACATCGCAGAATATCCATACCCAAGGTAGTTTTGAGATGTCTTAAATCTAGTTCAACATCCCAGCGTTGGCCGTAAAGCCCAACAATTGCCAGAGTAGAATAAGTTGCTTCATCTAAAAGAGTAGTAATTAAGCTAACTTGTTGAGTCCGAAAACCGGGAATAACAATATAATAGTAAATCTCTCGCACAGTTATGGAAGGAGGTAAAGCATTAAATTCATCTTTATCCAATCCTTTTGGGCAAGTTTTAGGCTTATACCAAGTAACTAATTTATCGCAATCTCCAACATTTTTACCTTTTCGCATAGTTTTTGTGCGAGATTGATGTTTACGAAACACGGCATCACAATTAAACTTTTTGATAGTAAACATATCGGCGTAAGCACAAAAAGCTCTATCCCCTACAAGCACATCATTAGGTTTGAGAAAACTGTACAGTTTTCTAGCTAATTTAATATCATGAGTGTTCAGAATATCTATGCACAAAGCAACGGCAGCTCCCGTTACTAAACTGAATATCACACCAATTTTGGCAATTGGGAATCCACATTCCGGCTTTTGACTACTGGGTTGTGGGTATTCTTTTTGGTTTTCTACAGTGTCAGGCATAGAGACCGTCGAGCCGTCTATCACTAAAACATTTCGACCACACCATAAATGTTCTTGGGTTACTTTCTCTTCCAGTTTTTGTGCTGAATAATTGAAAACTTTTTCTAACAATTTTTCTGGTAATCTTGCCCGCGCTTGGCAGTAAGCACTCGTATCTGTTGAGGGAAGTTCTACTTCTGACTCAGCCAAATGTGCAATTATTTTACTCACAGCATTATGGCAACTTTTGTCAGTGTCCAGCACTTGCGATAAAAATGCCCACAACGTTATTATTGGGTCAAATAATCAGGGCAAACGCATCTAAATATTGACGAGCCTGAATCAGAGTAGAATTGAGCAAAACCCTAATCAAATAAGGCTTTGAGGAAATTAAATCTTCACCTATATGGTAATAATAATCATTGTAGAGGTGGGTTAAAGGCAGCCGTCGGCTGCCTGTTAAAGAACCTGACTTTTCCCCTGATCTCCTTGACGGAGCGATCGCTTACTATAGCTCTATCCAAAGGTTCTATTCTTTCGTGGTTCATTGTCATTAAAACTAATTTGTTGATAATAAAAGAGAGTGTGAAACTCTTACTATTTCGTTGTTTGACGACTTAACGGGGAAAGTCAGGTTAAAGAACATGGTATTCTAACAGTTGCTCTAAAGAAGAATTTCATTCTGATTCTCCTCTCTATGAAGCTGAAGCCAAAAATCACAATTGCTGACCATTTTTTGGGAATAGAAGACCCACGAATAGATCGAATGAAGCGGCATAACTTAATGGATATCATAACGATTGCCGTGTGTGCTGTGATTTGTGGGGCAGATGGTTGGGTGGCAATAGAGACTTATGGATGTGCCAAGTATGAGTGGTTAAAAACATTTCTAGACCTACCGAATGGTATCCCATCACATGATACATTCGCGCGAGTATTTGCACAGATAAATGCCCAACAGTTTCAGTCATGTTTTCTGGATTGGATAAAATCAATACAGAAGAGAACTTCTGGGGAAGTGGTTGCAATTGATGGGAAAACTTTGCGTAGTTCTTACGATGAAAGTAGCGACCAAAGTGCAATTGTAATGGTCAGTGCATGGGCAACTACAAATAGATTGGTGTTGGGGCAAGTAAAGGTAGATGAAAAATCCAATGAAATTACAGCAATTCCAGAGTTATTAAAAGTTTTAGAACTGTCTGGATGTATTGTGACAATTGATGCAATCGGCTGCCAGAAAGAAATTGTGAAATTAATCACACAGAAAGATGCAGATTATGTAATTACGTTAAAAAAGAATCAAGAAAATCTTTATGATCAGGTAGAAAAGCTATTTAATTCAGGGATAAGTACAGGTTTTGAGGGGATTGAACCAGGGGAAACGCATCTTATTTACTAATAAAAAGTAAAGGAGATTTCCAAATGACATAGATAATGGTAAAAGTTGAGAGAAGAACAAATAAAATTAGTCAATTATTAGTAAAACTTATAAATTAGTTTATCTCAAGCTGAATCACTATTTATTAATATAAAACTGAATTAACAATTGGTTGCATACAAGTATGTTTCTCTAGAGAAAAACTGAAACTTTCTCGTAAAATCTAAAATTCAAACTTTGATATATTAGTTTAAGCTAATGCTAAAACTCTTGTTAAATAGTTGTTATCCATTGCTGCCAGAAACTGTTTGTTTTTTATTCCACGTTTGACACGTTTCTATTGAGTTAAAAGATTAACTGCAATTTGCCGTAATACTGCAAAATTTTCTGGAGCATTATCTTTTCTAATCCGACAGTCATCTTCTCTTAAAGCAACATCTAAGAGCCAATGCAATGAATTCTCAATTCCCCAATGACTGCGAATAGATTTAGCAAGCTGTTGAGCATTTGATTCAAGGCTACTAATAAAATAACGAGTTTCAACTGTTGTTTTACCATCTAAAGAACGAACAGACTCTACCATTCCAACACTATTAAAGTTTGACCAAACTGAATCTGGATTAAGCTGAGAGCTAATTCCACATAACATCACGTAATTACGGATTTCATGACGACCATGCCCCGTTTCTTCTGTTTTATATGTGCTATGCTGAACACAGTTAAAACCCGTACTTATCCCTGATTTAAACAGTTTTTCTACCTCATCATACAGATTTCCTTGATTCTTTTTTAATGTAATTACATAATCTGCATTTTGCTGGGTAATTAACTCCACAATCTGTTTTTGACAACCAATTGCATCAATTGTCACAATACATCCAGACAGTTCTAATACCAATTTAATATGAAGCTGCATATAATAGGGAGAAGCCAACTCTTAAG